>DASTZX010000001.1:0-5860 GCA_035764045.1 Xanthobacteraceae bacterium
TCTGTGTGGTTCGATCGCGGCGGCGGGATTCGCCTGTGCGGCCTGGGCGCAGCCGTTCCGTATCGTCGAGGTCCCCTCGGTCGCGACGCTGCCGCTCGCGTCGCTCGCGCCGCAGACCATCGCGTTCTCCGATCACAAGGGCGACCGTCTCGCCGACCGCACCAGCGGGCTGATGAAGTTCGACGACTGGGCGCAGACGCGCCTGCTGCAGAAGCAGTTCCTCGGCCTGTTTCCGACTTATGACGAACCGACGATCACGTCCGCCAACGGCGGCAAGTCGCGCAAGAAGCGGTTGCACGTCTACGTCGCCGAGGCGCGCTTTGCGCTCAAGCGCGCTCCGGAGGCGATCGACCTCAAGCATTACACGACGCTGCCGTTCGTCGAGCGCATGGACCCGGCGATCAAGCACAAGGTGATCACGGCCGACGACGTGGTGCCCAACAAGGAGCCCCAGACCGCGAATCACAATCCGGCGCGCCGCTGGTGCGAAGGCGCCGGTCCCCCGCTGTGCATCCAGTCGACCTACAAGCTCGAGGGCAAGCTTCCGCTCGGCATTCAGCTCGTCAACCAGCTCAAGGAGCATGCGCACAAATACGCCGACACGATCGAGTTCCAAAGCGAGCTTCGGGGAGTGCCGCCGGCCGAGATCGACGATGCCGGCTATCGCAAGCTCACCGGCATCGACGCGCCGGTCGCGGGAGCGCTCGAGCAGAACATCGTGCACGTCAACCAGGTGATGCAGTTCGGCAAGTTCCTCGCCATCTTCCAACCCCGCCCGGACGATCGTGGGCAGACCATCGTCACCGCCTTCATGGTGCTCGGCGTGGATTCCGATCTGTTCGAGAAGAAGAAGGAGTATGCGGAGGTCCCGGTCTTGCGCAATCTCATTCCGGCGCAGGTGATCTCCGGCAACAGCACCTTCAATACCGGGAACTCGATCAGCGCCGGCCTGCCCAACTATGCCCGCAACCGTCTCAAGGCGATCGCCGAGATCATCGAGAAAGAGTAAGGGGCCCGGGCGCCCGGGCTTCCTCTCGGCGCACCGGAACTCGGGGTTGCCCGAGGCCGGCATGTGCGATTTGGCGCCGGCAAGGTGAATATCCCCGCCGCGACCGGGGCTTGCAATTGCAGGCCGCGGCCGGCCGCGTCTATGATCGCCGCCTTGGCGCATTCGGGCGCGCGTAGGGGGAGGTTCCATGGCCATCACGTCGGCGTTGCGCGCGGCGGCGCTGGCTGCCGGCTGCCTGATCGCAGCGGCGCACGCCCAGACCGTCACCCCGGAGCTCGCCAAGGTCATCGCCGCCGCCAAGCAGGAAGGCAAGCTGCTGCTGCGCTCGACGACCAGCGTCAACGGGGCCGCCGAGGGCGCCAAGATCGCGCAGGACGGCATCAAGCGCATGTTCGGCGTCGACCTTGCGGTCGAATGGGTGCCGGGACCGGCCTTCGCGCCGCTCGCCGCCGCGCTCTATCAGGAGAAGCAGGCCCGCCAGCCCGCCTCGGGCGATGTCTATGTGGGGACCGCCATCCAGATCACGCCCTATCTCGACCGCGGACTGTTTCGTCCGGTGGAGTGGGCGAAGCTGATGCCAGGGCGCATCACGCCCCCCACGGTGGAGGCGGGCGGCCGCGCGCTGCGGTTCATGACGTTCCTGCCCGGCATCAATTACAACGTGAAGGCCGCGCCCTGGGCGTCGCACATCGCGAGCGTCGCCGACCTGCTCAAGCCGCAACTCAAGGGCAAGTTCGTCACCACGCCCTTCCTCGCCGGGTTCGACGTGCTGCTCGCCTCGCCGCAATGGGGCGCGCAGAAGACCGAGGATCTGGTGCGCAAGCTCTCCGGCCAGATCGCCGGCCTGCTCGGCTGCGAAGGCGAGGACCGCATCGCCTCGGGCGAGATCCCGGCGCTCGCCATCGACTGCACGGGCGGCTCGCAGAACCGGCTGCGCTACCGCGGCGCCGGCATCCTCGCCACCCAGGTCATCCCCGACATGGCGCAGCGCCGCTACGCCTACATGACGGTACCGGCGCATGCGCCGCATCCGAACGCCGCCATCCTCTACACGCTCTACCTCTCCTCGCCCGAGGGCCAGGACAAGGTGGTGTGGGACCTCTACGGCTGGGACCTCGACACCTATCCGGGCTCGCACGCCGGTGGCAAGGTCGCGGAGCTCACCGCGAAGGGCGTCAAATTCACCGACGTCACCATCGACTGGTGGAAGACCAACCAGGGCGTCGAGAAGGCGCACCTGGAGCTGACCAAGATCATTCGCGAGCGGTGAGTGGCGACCGCCGTGCCTTTGCTATTTCTTATGTCCAGGTCCCGTCATCCTGAGGTGCTCGGCGCGCAGCGCCGAGCCTCGAAGGATGAACGGCCCGGGCGACGCCGCGAGGGTGCAAGTGGCGGGGCAGCGGCCGTCGCCCTTCGAGGCTCGCACGACTGCGTCATGCGAGCGCCTCAGGGTGACGGCTCGAGGTGTGCGCAGCCATGAAAGGCGCCAAATCTCTGGGACTTGCCATTGCCCGGCCCCGCGTCGACCCGGCGCGCGCCGTCATGCTCGCCATCGCGGCGGCGGCGTGCCTCTGCGTGCTGGTGCTCCTGGCCGCGATCTTGTGGCTGAGCTTCACCGACGGCACGCCGGGCGATCCCAACCTCGGCTACACGGTCGGCCATTACGTCGAGGTCTTCGCCGACCGCTTCACCTGGCGGGTGCTCGGCAACACCGTGGTGTTCCTCGCCGTCACCCTCGCGGTCGCCTTCGCCATCGCACTGCCGATCGCGTGGCTGGTCGAGCGCACCGACTTTCCCGGCAAGCCGGTGGTGTTCACGCTGATGACGGTGGCGCTGCTCATTCCGGGTTTCGCGGTCGCGCTCGGCTGGCTTTTTCTGCTTCATCCGCGCATCGGCCTCGTCAACCAGGCCGTGATGGCGCTGTTCGGCCTGGAGCATGCGCCGTTCAACATCTCGACCGTTTTCGGCATGGGCATGGTCGAGGGCCTGAGCCTCACCCCGATCACCTTCATCATGATCTCGGTCGCGCTGCGCTCGATGGACCCGGCGCTCGAGGAAGCGGCCGCCATGAGCGGCGCAAAACCGCGGCAGGCGGTGTGGCGCATCACGCTGCGCCTGCTCTGGCCGGCGCTGCTCGCGGCGGCGATCTATGTCGCGGCGATCTGCTTTGCGGCCTTCGACGTGCCGGCGGTTCTCGGGCTGACCAACCGCATCTTCACCTTCTCGACCTATGTGTTCCGCTCGCTCACTCCGACCGAGGGCGCGCCCGATTACGGCGGCGTCGCGACGCTCAGCGTCATCATGCTGGCGATCGCGGCGCTGATGAGCGTCAGCTACCGCGCGGTGCAGCGCCAGGCGCCCCGATACGCGGTGGTGACGGGCAAGGCCTATCGGCCGCGCCTGTCGCCGCTCGGCCGCGCCAAGGGACCGGCGCTCGCCTTCGTCACGGCCTTCTTCCTGGTGAGCCAGGCACTGCCGCTCCTGATGCTCGGCTGGGCCGCCGGCCTGCCTTTCCTGCAGGCGCCGTCGGCGCGCGCCGTCGCGGCGCTCTCGCTCGACAATTTCCGCAGCATCCCGACCGACCTCCTGCTGCGCATCATCGGCAACACCGCGATCCTCATGGTCGCGGTGCCGACGCTGACCATGGTCGCGAGCCTGGCGGTCTCCTGGGTCGTGCTGCGGGCAAAGCCGCGCGGCGCCGCACTGGTCGACTTCCTCGCCTTCCTGCCGGTGACCGTGCCGCCGATCGTGTTCAGCGTCGCGGCGCTGCTGCTCGCGCTGTTCGTGCTCAATGCCGCGGTGCCGCTCTATGGGACCATCTGGCTCCTCGTCATCGTCTACGTGATCGCGCGGCTGAGCTACGGCACGCGCATGACCAACACGGCGCTCATCCAGATCCATCGCGAGCTCGAGGAAGCGGCGCAGATGAGCGGCGCGGCGAGCTTCGGCGTGCTGCGCGCGGTCATTCTGCCGCTGCTCGCGCCCACCATCCTCTACGCCTGGATCTGGATCGCGCTCCTGAGCTACCGCGAGCTCACGCTGCCGGTGGTGCTCGCGACCGGCTCCAACCTGCCGTTCTCGATGCTGGTGTGGAGCTACGTGCAGTCCTCGTCCTACGGCCGCGCCTCGGCTGCGGCCCTGATCATGCTGGCGCTGATGGTTCCGGTGCTCCTGCTCTACTGGCTCGCGGCGCGCCGCGCCGGGTTTTTGACGCCGAGGGTGGCGCGATGATCCGCATCCGCGATCTGGCGCTGACCTATCCGGACGCGAACGTGCCGGCGGTGCGCGGCGTCTCGCTCGAGATCGCCGAGGGCGCCTTCTACACGCTGCTCGGGCCCTCGGGCTGCGGCAAGACCACCACGCTGCGCTGTGTCGCCGGCCTCGAGCGGCCCGACGCAGGCGAGATCACCATCGGCGACGAGACGGTGTTCTCGGCGACGGGCGGCGTTTTCGTCCCACCGCACGAGCGCAACATCGGCATGGTCTTCCAGTCGTATGCGATCTGGCCGCACATGACGGTGTTCGAGAACATCGCCTTTCCGCTGCGCTATCGCCGGCCGAAGCCGTCGCGGAGCGAGGCGCGCGACCGCGTGATGGCGGCGCTGGCGCTGGTGCGGCTCGACAAGCTCGCAGGGCGGCCGGCGCCCAATCTCTCCGGCGGGCAACAGCAGCGGCTGGCGCTCGCCCGCGCCCTGGTCGCGGAGCCACGCGTGCTGCTGCTCGACGAGCCGCTGTCCAACCTCGACGCCAAGCTGCGCGAGGACATGCGGGTCGAGCTGCGCGAGCTGGTGCGCCGCCTGCGCGTCACCACGCTGTTCGTCACCCACGAGCAGATCGAGGCGCTGACGATGTCGGACGTGATCGCGGTGATGAAGGATGGGGCGATCGTGCAGGAGGGGGCGCCAGCCGCGATCTACGGCCAGCCGGCGGAGAGCTTCGTCGCCGATTTCATCGGCCGGACCAACCTGCTGTCCGGCCAGGTGATGACGCCGGCAGTGAGCACCGACGGCGGACTCGGCAGCGTCGCTACCCCGGTCGGGCTGCTGCACTGCCGGCTCGACGCCTCGCGGCGGGTGGGCGACATCGTCACCCTGGCGATACGGCCGGAGCACATCGCGCTCTCGCTCGGCGCCGCCGATGTGAGCGATCCGAACGTGGTCGCGGGCGAGGTCGCGAACGTGGCCTATCTCGGCAACCTGATCGAATGCACGGTCGCGGTCGGCTCGCATGCGCTGCGGGTGCAGCTGCATCCTTCGGCGCCGGTTGCGCCGGGCGCGAAGGTCCGCCTCGCGCTGCCCATTGAATATTGCCTTGCCATGCGTCAATGACTCCTCCCGAAACCGTCATGGCCGGGCATAGCCGTGCGAAAGAACGGCGTCGCTTCGCTCGCCTATCCCCGGCCATCCACGTCTTTGCCGGCGGCCCGCAAGACGTGGATGCGCGGGACAAGCCCGCGCATGACGAATGCATGATTCGAATGAAGAAGCAGACCTCATGTCATCCCCGAGTCATTCCCCCTCCAGCGGCTTGCGGCTTGCCGCCGACATCGGCGGCACATTCACCGACATCGCAGTGTTCGACGACACGACGGGCCGGCTCAGCTTCGGCAAGGTGCTGACCACGCCGCATCGGCTCGTCGACGGGATCAATGCCGGGGTCGAGAAGGCCGGCACTGACTACGCTGCGACGGGGCTGTTCCTGCACGGGTCGACCATCGCGATCAACACCATGCTGGAGCGCACCGGCGCCAAGACCGCGCTGCTCGTCACCAAGGGCTTTCGCGACGTCTACGAGATCGGCCGCATCAACCGCCCGGACGCCTACAATCTCTATTTCCAGAAGCACGTGCCG
>DASTZX010000002.1:0-19650 GCA_035764045.1 Xanthobacteraceae bacterium
CGACCGCGTCGAGCGCGCGCGAGAGCTTGTGTTCGCTGAGATCGTGCTGGTACTGGCCGACGCCGATCGACTTGGGATCGATCTTGACCAGCTCGGCGAGCGGATCCTGCAGGCGTCGCGCAATGGAGACGGCGCCGCGCAAGGTGACGTCAAGGTCCGGAAGCTCTTCCGAGGCGTAGGCCGACGCCGAGTAGACCGAGGCGCCGGCCTCCGACACGACGATCTTGGCCATCTTGAGATCGGGCAGGAGCTTGACCAGCTCGGTCGCGAGCTTGTCGGTCTCGCGTGACGCGGTGCCGTTGCCGATCGCGATCAGCTCGACGCCATGTTGCTTGGCGAGCTTGCCCAGGACCGCGAGCGCTTCGTTCCACTGGCGCTGCGGCTCGTGCGGATGGATCACCGCGGTCGCCACGACCTTGCCGGTCTTGTCGACCACGGCGACCTTGACGCCGGTGCGATAGCCGGGATCGAGCCCCATGGTGGCGCGTGGGCCGGCCGGGGCGGCAAGCAGGAGGTCGCGCAGATTGGCGGCGAACACGTGCACCGCTTCCTCTTCGGCGGCTGTCCACAGCCGCACCCGCAGATCGATGCCGAGGTGGAGCTGGATCTTGGTGCGCCACGCCGAGCGCGCGGTCTCGACCAGCCATTTGTCGGCGGGACGGCCGCGGTCGGCGATGCCGAAACGGTGCATGATGCGCAGCTCGTAGGGATTGGGCCCGGCATTCGGACCAGCCGGGGCGGCCGGCTGGCCCTCGGGCTCGATCGCGATGCTGAGGATCCCCTCCTTCTCGGCGCGAAACAGCGCAAGCGCGCGATGGGACGGGACCTTGGCGAGGCCTTCCGAGAAGTCGAAATAATCGCTGAACTTGGCGCCGGCCTGCTGCTTGCCGTCGCGCACCTTGGAGACCAGCCGTCCAACGGACCACATCTCCTCGCGCAGCGAGCCGATCAGGTCCGCGTCCTCGCCGAATCGCTCGACCAGAATGGCGCGGGCGCCGTCGAGGGCGGCGGAGGCATCGGCGACGTTCTTCCCGGCATCGACGAAGGGCGCCGCCGCGGCGTGTGGGTCGTTCTCAGGGTTCGACAGCAGGAGATCGGCGAGCGGCGCGAGGCCGGCCTCCTTGGCAATCTCCGCCTTGGTGCGGCGTTTCGGCTTGAACGGCAGATAGATGTCCTCGAGCCGGCTCTTGCTGTCGGCGGCACGGATCGCCGCCTCGAGTCCCTCGTCGAGCTTGCCCTGCTCGCGGATGGACTCGAGAACAGCGGCGCGCCGGTCCTCGAGCTCGCGCAGATAGCGCAGGCGGTCTTCGAGCGTGCGCAGCTGCGCATCATCGAGCGCGCCGGTCGCCTCCTTGCGGTAGCGGGCGACGAACGGAACTGTCGCGCCTCCGTCGAGCAGTTCCATGGCGGCCCCGACCTGCTGGGCACGCACGCCGAGCTCATCGGCAATCTGTTGGGCAATTTTTTGCGCGATCCGCTGCTCAACGGGGCTGGTCGCCGGAGTGGGCATGCGTACACCTGCCTGAAGGGGAGGGAACCTGGATGCGTCGCGCGCTCATCGGGGGCCCGCATATGGAAGAGGGCGTTGCGATTCTTCAATCCCCCTCCGGTCGGATATTGACGTCTGATGGCGACCAAAGTTTGCCGTGGCTGCCGCCCGACCGGGTGCTGGAGCTGACGACGGCGGGGATTCACAATCGAGAGCTCGGTCAAGACCGGCGCGGGGTCCCGCCCTTGAGACGCGATGGTGCTGGATGTAGGGATCGGAGGTCTCGCGCGGGGGAGGCGGCGCGCTCCCGACCCAGCGATTTGCGGAGTTGCGGATGCAGGTGACCGAAGTTGCGAGCGTCTCGCGCGGCCGGATGTTCGGGGCCGGATTGGCCCACCTGCTGGTCGGCGTGGCGTGGTCGATTGGGCCGATCCTTGGCTTTGTGGAGCGCGGCGGCGCGTCCCAGGACGATATGCGAGTCGTCGCGATCGTCGTGATCCTGTGGCCGCTCGGAATCCCGATCCTGCTGCGCGGTCTCGCACTGCTCCAGCAGTCGTTCGGCGAGAGCGGCCATATTCGCGCCAGCGTCGACGGGATCGAGCTTCGTCTCGGCGCGCCCAGTCTGTACGCACGTCTGATCGGGATGATTCCGCAAATCCGCGTACTGCCGGCGAATCCCGACACGTTCGCGATGCGCTTCCCCGAGGAGGGCGTCACGCGGGACGGCAGCGGCTACGTCTATCGCTTTCGCTGGAACAAGATCGCGTCGTTCGACGTCAGCATGTTCGCGTTCGTCATTGAAATGCGCTCGGGCGCATGCCTGTTGCTGCGCCGCTTTTACTTTGCCGAGGCCCCCGTCACGATCGGCCGGCGAATGAACGAGATCACGCAGAGACTGCGAGCGACGAATCCGCTGCCGAACGCATGAGGATGGCTTGCCCGACCACCCCTCGCGTCCATGGCGGCGACGAACCGACCGCGGCGGCCGCCACGAGATCGCGCTTGCAATCGTCGCCGGTGAGCAGCGGCCCGTCGGAAATGCCCTCGCGCGATAGAGCCGTACCCCCAACAGGTCCGTTCACGCCTTCATCGGCGGGTCGGGCGGGTCATTTCCCGGCAGCGGCGTCGGGTCTCCGAACGGCTGCTCCGGCTCGTGGGTGGGGTCGGCGGGCGGATCGTGGATCGGCGGCTCGGGCTTGTCGCGCAGCGGCGGGTCATCCGGTTTGCGCGGCCCGCTGGCGGCGCGCGGGAACGCTGGTTTCAGGCGGTCATCCATACGGGTGAAAACGATCGGCCATCGACACTGTTCCGACGGCATCGGTCGCATCCACTGATTGCTCGGTGACGAGGAAAGCGAGCAACAAGCCCAATGCCGGCCGACGGACGGTGGTCAGGCTCGCAACGGCTGTGAACCCTGCGGGGCCTGGGCCGGCCGGGCGGCGACGACTATTGATGCTCGCAAGAGAACAGCCCGCCGTTTCACCGGCGGGCTGTTCTCTATTTGAAGCGTGGCAAGCTCTGTCCGGTCGACGTGAGAATGCACCGGCGCGATGCTGCCTCAGCTACACCCATGGTGCTCCCGCACGTGTCGCACGTCGTGCAGAGTGCACGTGAGCAGCAGCAGATCGCTGCCTCAACTGCACCCCGTCGTACTCCCGCAGGTGTCGCACTTCATGCAGGTCCCATTGCGCACCAGCGTGAAGTTCATGCACTCCGGGCACGCCTCGCCCTCGTAGCCGCGCGCCTTCGCCTCGGCGCGGCGCTCCGCGACTTGCGCGCGGGCATCCGGGGCCTTGGTGGGCGCGGTCCACGGCACTTGTTCGAGCGCGAGGTGAGCCTCGGCCTTGAGCGCGGCCGTGCCCTCGACGCCACCGGCGCGCGCGCCGGCGTTGGCGAGCGAAGTGACGTTCGATCCGCCGCCGCGCGACTCGGTGCCGCTCGCGCGCGCGTCTGCCCCGCCCGGCATCACCACCAGCTTGTCGGTGCGCGAGCGGGTCAGGCCCTTCGACAGGTACTTGTGCGCCGCCTGCGGCGCCTCGGACGGCCTGCCTTCCTCCACGCCCTTGCCGAGCGCATCGAAGCCAGTCTCGCGCGGATCGACATGGGCGAGGTCGAAGCGCGACATGTACGACACCGCGAGCTCGCGGAAGACATAGTCGAGGATCGAGGTCGCGTTCTTGATTGCCTCGTTGCCCTGCACTGGCCCGGACGGCTCGAAGCGGGTGAAGGTGAAGGCATCGACATATTCGTCGAGCGGCACGCCGTATTGCAGGCCGAGCGAGACCGCGATCGCGAAGTTGTTGAGGAGGGAGCGCAGGGCCGCGCCTTCCTTGTGCATGTCGATGAAGATCTCGCCCAGCCGGCCGTCGTCGTATTCGCCGGTGCGCAGATAGACCTTGTGGCCGCCGACCACCGCCTTCTGGGTATAGCCCTTGCGGCGGTCGGGCATGCGCTCGCGCTCGCGGATCACGGTGATGCGCTCGACCACCTTCTCGACGATGCGCTCGGCGAGGCCGGTGGCGCGGGCGGCAGCCGGCTTCTCGAGGAAGGCCTCGATCTCCTCGTCCTCCTCGTCGTCGGCGATGAGCTGGGCGTTGAGCGGCTGCGAGAGCTTCGAGCCGTCGCGATAGAGGGCGTTCGCCTTGAGGCCCAGCTTCCAGGACAACAGATAGGCGTTCTTGCAGTCCTCGACCGTGCCCTCGTTGGGCATGTTGATGGTCTTGGAGATCGCGCCCGAGATGAACGGCTGCGCCGCTGCCAGCATGCGGATATGGCTCTCGACCGAGAGGAAGCGCTTGCCGGTGCGCCCGCACGGATTGGCGCAGTCGAACACCGCATAGTGCTCGGCCTTGAGGTGCGGGGCGCCCTCGACCGTCATCGCGCCGCAGACATGGATGTTGGCGGCCTCGATCTCGCGCTTGGTGAAGCCGAGCCAGGCGAGCATGTCGAAGCTCGGCTTGGCGAGCTCCTCGGGCGCGATCCCGAGCTCGTCGCGGCAGAGCTCCTCGCCGAGCGTCCACTTGTTGAAGGCGAACTTGATGTCGAAGGCGGTCGGCAGCGCCTTCTCGATCTTCTCGATCGCCTCGGTCGAGAAGCCCTTCGCCTTCAGCGTGGTGTGGTTGATCGCCGGCGCGTTGGACAAGGTGCCGTGGCCGACCGCGTAGGCTTCGATCTCGGCGATCTCGCTTTCCCTATATCCGAGCACCCGCAGCGCCTCCGGCACGGCGCGGTTGATGATCTTGAAGTAGCCGCCGCCGGCGAGCTTCTTGAACTTCACCAGGGCGAAGTCGGGCTCGATGCCGGTGGTGTCGCAATCCATGACCAGGCCGATGGTGCCGGTCGGGGCGACCACGGTCGACTGCGCATTGCGGTAGCCGTGCTCCTCGCCGAGCGTGAGCGCGCGGTCCCAGGCGCGCTTGGCATGCTCGATCAGGCGCGGATCGGGGCAGGCGGCATGGTCGAGCCGCACCGGCGGGGTCGCGACCCGCTCGTAGCCGGTCTTCTCGCCATGCGCGGCGCGGCGGTGGTTGCGGATCACCCGCAGCATGTGGTCGCGATTCTTCTTGTAGCCCGGGAAGGCGCCGAGGATCGCAGCCATCTCGGCCGATGTCGCGTAGGAGACGCCGGTCATGATCGCGGTGAGCGCGCCGCAGATCGCGCGGCCCGCCTCCGAATCATAAGGGATGCCGGACGACATCAGGAGGCCGCCGACATTGGCGTAGCCGAGGCCGAGCGTGCGGAATTCATAGGAGAGCTGGGCGATCTCCTTCGAGGGGAACTGCGCCATCAGCACCGAGATCTCGAGCACGATGGTCCACAGCCGCACCGCATGCTCGTAGCCCTCGATGTCGAACACCCCCCTCCCTAACCCGCTTACGGGGGAAGGAAGGGAGGGGGTGTTGCGGAACGCGAGCAGGTTGAGCGAGGCGAGATTGCACGCCGTGTCGTCGAGGAACATGTACTCCGAGCACGGATTCGACGCGCGGATCGGGCCCGACGCCGGGCAGGTGTGCCAGTCGTTGATCGTGGTGTGGAACTGCAGGCCCGGATCGGCCGAGGCCCAGGCCGCATAGGCGATCTTCTCCCACAGGTCGCGCGCCTTTTTGGGGGCGCCGGCAACCTTGCCGGGCTTGGTGCGCCAGGTGAGGTCCCAATCGCCGTCGGCCTCGACGGCCTTGAGGAACTCGTCGGTGACGCGCACCGAGTTGTTGGAGTTCTGGCCCGAGACCGTGAGATAGGCGTCCGAGTCCCAGTCGGTGTCGTAGATCGGGAAATCGATGTCCTTGTAGCCCTGCTTGGCGAACTGAATCACCCGCTTGATGAAGTTGTCGGGCACGTGGCTGCGGCGCGCGAGCTTGATCTCGCGGCGGAGCACCGGGTTCTTCTCCGGATCGAAGCAGTCGCCGTCCGAGCCCTCGCAGTTGACGCAGGCTTTCATCACGGCCTTGAGGTGCTTCTGGTTGATCTTGGAGCCGGTGACGAGGGCCGCGACCTTCTCCTCCTCGCGGACCTTCCAGTCGATGAACTGCTCGATGTCCGGGTGGTCGACGTCGACGATCACCATCTTGGCGGCGCGCCGGGTCGTGCCCCCCGACTTGATGGCGCCCGCCGCGCGGTCGCCGATCTTGAGGAAACTCATCAGGCCCGACGACTTGCCGCCGCCGGACAGCCGCTCGCCCTCGCCGCGCAGGCGTGAGAAGTTCGAGCCGGTGCCGGAGCCGTACTTGAACAGGCGCGCCTCGCGCACCCACAGGTCCATGATCCCGCCCTCGTTGACGAGGTCGTCGGAGATCGACTGGATGAAGCAGGCGTGCGGCTGCGGATGCTCGTAGGCGGTCTTCGACTTGGTGAGCTTGCCGGTTTTGTAGTCGACGTAGAAATGGCCCTGGCTCGGCCCGTCGATGCCGTAGGCCCAGTGCAGGCCGGTGTTGAACCATTGCGGGCTGTTCGGCGCCGCCATCTGCATGGCGAGCATGTAGCGGTGCTCGTCGAAGAAGGCCTGGGCGTCCGCTTCCGAATCGAAATAGCCGCCCTTCCAGCCCCAGTAGGTCCAGGTGCCGGCCAGGCGATCGAACACCTGGCGACAGGACCGCTCGCCGACGTTGCGCTCCTTCTCCGGCAGGGCGGCAAGCGCCTCCTCGTCGGGGACCGAGCGCCACAGCCAGGACGGGACCGTCTCTTCCTCGACCTTCTTGAGCCGCGCCGGCACGCCGGCCTTGCGGAAATACTTCTGCGCCAGCACGTCGGAGGCGACCTGCGACCAGGCAGCGGGGACTTCCACGTCCTCGGCGCGGAATACCACCGAGCCGTCCGGATTGCGGATCTCGCTCGTGGTCAGGCGAAACTCGATCTCCGCATAGGGAGACTGGCCTTCTTTGGTGTAGCGCCGCTCAATCCGCATGGTCCGCCCCTTCCTCTCAAATTGGGCCGGTACGCGCGCTCCCACCCCGGAGCCTAGCGCACCGACACTCCTCTGTCCGCGAGCCTGTCCGCCCGCGTCCCCACGTGCTCGGTTTCCGTTTGACGCCTTCGCACTCGCCGACTCGGGTTCCGCGAGAGCGGTCCCGCTTTTGGTCGTCGGCGCGCCGGTCGATCGCCTGGGCTCGCGGCTTTGGAAGAGACACAAAGAGTGCCCGCCAAAACCATGTGGTCCCGGCGAAACGGCGTCTCAAGCCTCTCAGGGATCGTCCGGCGAGGACGCGATTACTTCCGCCGCAACGAGGGAAAGGCTAGGACGACTCCGTCGCGCTCGTCAAGCCTTAGTGCCTGACCCTGAATCAATCACTAAATGTGGTGGTTAACGGTGAAAATGCCAGGGGGAATCGGGGAGGCGCTGTAAGTATCGGATATCGCGCCCGGATTCGGAAGGCTTTTGCGCCACCCGCGCGTCGCCCGGCCGCCACAAATCCATCACGCTGTGAATTCCGGGGGCAAAACCGAACCGCGCTCCTGCCCATTCGTGAGTCGTTCCGGTGTCAACCGCGCCGGGTGCAGGGGTACAAATTTGCCCCGCCTGCGCAGCATGGGCGGCGCTGCGACTCGGAGCCTGCGCTCACCGGCGCGGCTTGACCGATGCGGCGCGGGATGCCTCCGCCGACGCAGCGCCTTCGCCGGCGCGGGGCGCCGATTCGGCCGCGAAGCTCTCCTGACGATTGCGGGGCAGGGCCGTGGGGAATTCGTCGCGGATGAACGCGATCAGCTTCTCCCGCACCTCGCAGCGCAGGTCGAAGAGCCGGCCGGGATCGCCTGCGCTCACCAGCACGCGCACCTCGATCGCATTCGGCTTGGCGTCCGTGACCTGCACGGTGACCACGCTGCGGTCCCACAGCTTGGATGCGGTGACGATCTCCTCAGCCTTGCCGCGGATGCGATCGACCGGCGCCGTCGGGTCCAGATAGATGAGCACGGCGCCGAGCAGCGCCGAGCCTTCCAGGCTCCAGTTCTGGAACGGCTTCTCGATGAAGTAGGAGAGCGGCACCACCATGCGCCGCTGATCCCACAGCCGCACGACGACATAGCTCGACGTGATCTCCTCGATCGATCCGAACTCGTTCTCGACGATGACCGCATCCTCGATCCGGATCGGCTGCGTCACCGCGAGCTGGATGCCGGCGATCAGATTGGCGAGCACCGGCCGGGCGGCGAGACCGGCCACGATGCCGGCGACGCCGGCGGAGGCGAACAGGCTGATGCCGACCTGGCGCACGGCATCGAAGGTCATCAGCGCGGCGCCGACCGTGAGCAGGATCACGATGGTCGAGATGGCGCGCTTGAGCACCCGCAGCTGGGTCACGTGCTTGCGGGCGAGCAGGTTGTCCTCGCTGTCGAGACGGACGCTGCGCAGATACACGGCGGCCGCGATGTCGACCGCGATCAGGGCGATCCAGCCCACCAGCACCACGAAGATCACGCGCAGGGCTGCCGTCAGGATCTCGGTGAGGTCGGCCGGCAGATGGACGAGCGGCAGCACCACAACGATTGCGATGGTGATGAAGGCGAGCCGGGTGAGGGCGTAGGTCCGCGCAACCAGCCGCTGGAGCGCCGCCTGATCCCCGAGGGCGCGCCGAATCAGCCGGCCGAGCAGGGCATGGATGAGGAGAGCGATGACGACGGCCAGCAGAAGAATGATCGGGCCGACCGCCCCGCCAGGAAGGAAGGACAGGGCGTCGGTGATCTTCTGCACGGCGGCGTCTATGCCGCGAAATTCCATCTCCGGCTCCACTGACGTGGGCTCGTAGCCCAGGTCCTGTAATTATAGTTCCGCCACGGCGCGCGACAGGGAAAATGCGCGGGTTCCCGGGTTCCTCAGGCTGGACAAGGGGTCTCGCCGCTGGCATGACGCTGGAATGACATCGCCGCCCCGCCGCAGCGGCAATCGGAATCCCGATGAGCATCAAGACCTTCTTCACGCGTATCTTCACCTGGTGGAACGGAGCGACCATCGGGACCCAGGTGTGGACTGCGCTCTATGGCGAGCTCGTCGGCGAGGACGAATTCGGCAATCGTTATTATCGCACCAAGGGCGGCAAGATCGACCCCACGCTGCGCTTCGAGCGGCGCTGGGTCATCTACAACGGCTATGCGGAGGCCTCGATGATCCCGCCGTCCTGGCACGGCTGGATTCACCACACGGTCGACGTGCCGCCGACCCAGGAGACCGTGACGCCGCGCGCCTGGTGGAAGCCGCACCGCCCCAATCTGACCGGCACGCCGGCGGCGGCCCGTCCGCCCGGCTCGACCCTGGCGCAAGGCCGGCGCCCGAAGGCGACCGGCGACTACAAGGCGTGGACCCCGGGCGGGTGACTGATGCAATGACGTCGTCATGCCCGCGCTTGGCGCGGGCATCCACGTCTTGCGGCACATCAGCAGTCAAAGGCGTGGATGGCCGGGACATAGGCGAGCGAAGCGACGCCGTTCTTCGAACGGCTATGGCGGCCATGACCCTTCGGGTCACTTCAACACCTCGTCGAGCTTGAGCGCCTCGTTGTAGGGCACGTCCGACTCGTGGATGCCGTTGCCGGCGGATTGCCCGTCGCCGCTCACCGCATAGAGCCGGTTGCCGACGACGCCGACGGCGAGGCCGTGGCGCTGGTGCGGCATCGAGGGCAGGATCTGCCAGGTGTTGTTCGCCGTGTTGTAGGCTTCGACCGCCTTGAAGGCGGCGAGATACTGATAGTTCTGCGTCTCCCCGCCCGGCACGATGATGTAGTTGCCGAAGACGCCGGCCGCGATCGCGCTGCGCGGCGTCGGCATGCGCGCCCGCGCGTTCCACATATCCGTGGCCGGGTCGTAGGCTTCGACGAGGTCGACGTTGTTGCTGGTGCCGGAGATGAAGGCGCTCGAGACGCGTCCGCCGATCACATAGAGCTTGCCGCCGACCGCCGCGCTCGCATGGTGATTGCGCGCGAGCAGGAGCGGGCGCGCCGAGCTCCAGCTGTTGCTCGCCGGGTCGTACACGTCGACGGTCGCCACCACGTTGTGCGGCCGCGTCGGATGAATCCCGTTCTCCTTCACGCCCGGCAGGTTGGTGGCGCCGCCGGTCACGTAGATCTTGCCGTTGAGCACCGCAGCGCTCGCGGCGCCGCGCTTGTTCGGCAAGGGGGCGAGCGCCTTCCAGGTGTCGGTGGCCGGATCGTATTCCCACGCATTGTCGATCGGGTCCCAGGCCGGCGGGCCGCTCTCGGGGAGCTTGAAGCCACCGAACGCGTAGATCTTGTCGTTCAGCGTCGTGAAGGCGACGTGATGCGACGGCAGCGGCATCGGCTTCTTCTGCGTCCAGGTGTTCGCCCCCGGATCGTACTCGTAGACCAGCGCCTTGGGCTTCCAGCCCGGCGCCAGGCCGGCGAACACGAACATCTTGCCGCCGGCCGACGCACCGAGCACTTCTTCCGACGGCACCGGGAAGGGCGCGAGCGTGAGCCAGGGTCCCTGCGGCGCCTGGGCGGCGGCGGGCGCCGCGCAGGTGGCGGCCAGCAGGGCGGCGCCCAGCAGGCGACGGAAATCGAGCATGTTTCTCTCCCTTGCGATGTTGGAATTGCGCGGGGGCTCGTGCGGCCCCGTTGATTTTCGCCCTCGCCCCGATTGTTGCACCGGGGGGCACCCCTGAGAAAGGGGCTTGCGGGCGCGCATGAAGGGCGCTGCGGAAACGGCGCCACGGCCGGTGAGAGCGTCATGCCCGCGCTCGTCGCGGGCATCCACGTCCTCGCTGAAGCACAACGTGGAAGACGTGGATGGCCGGGACAGGCCCGGCCATGACGGACCTCGCGTGGCGCCACGGCCGGGGAGAGCGTCATGCCCGCGCTCCTCGCGGGCATCCACGTCTTCGCGGAAGCACAACGTGGAAGACGTGGATGGCCGGGACAAGCCCGGCCATGACGGACCTCGCGTCCACGGCGCCAGACCGGCCGTTCGGGGGCGCGCCCTTTCCCCGCCGTATTGCCCGTGTTAACCGGGGCTCCGGTTCGATCGATGGGGGAGGCGGCCGGCCGCCGCCCGGATGGGATATCTCGCTGGCATGGGCCGATTTTGCCGTTCCGTCGCGCTGGTCGTCGCGGGATTAGCCGCCGGGCTCGCGCCGGCGGCCGCCCAGTTCGGCGGGATTTTCGGTGACCCGCCGCGCCCGCCCAGCAACGTTCCGAGCCGCCCGCCCGTCGACGATCGCTTCATCGACCAGCGACGGCCCATGCGGCAATATCCGGCGCCCGCCTATCCGGCCCCGCAATATCCGGAGCCGATGCCGGACACGGCCGCCGTTGCGCCCGGCGGCGCGCCCGCACCGGCGCCCGGCGGCATCCAGTCACAGACGCTCCCGCCGCCGCCCGGGGCTCCGGCCGCGCCGCCTCCGGCGCCGACCGCAGCCCTGCCCGGCTCTCCGCCGGGAAGTGCGGCGGCGCCGGCTCAGCCGGGCGGCGCGCCGTCACCCGCGGATGCGCCGCCGAGCGAAGAGGTCGTGATCGCGCCGCCGGCGCAGAAGATCGCCAATCCCACCGCCGTGTTCTCCGGGCTCGACAAGATCACCGGCCGCATCACCTCGTTCGAGGTCGCGATCAACGAGACGGTGCAGTTCGGCGCGCTGCAGGTGACGCCGCGCGTGTGCTACACGCGGCCGCCCACCGAGATGGCGAGCACCGACTCCTTCGTCGAGGTTGCCGAGGTGACGCTGCAGGGCGAGGTGAAGCGCATCTTCACCGGCTGGATGTTCGCGGCGAGCCCCGGCCTGCATGCGGTCGAGCACCCGATCTACGACGTGTGGCTCAACGGCTGCAAAGGCGGCGCGCCGCCCGCGCCCGTGGCGGAGGCGCAACCCGCATCGCGTACACCGGCGCGGCAGCCGTCGCGCACACCCGCACGCCAGCCGGCGCCGCCGCGCATGTACGCGCCTCCGCCGCCCCCGCGCTGAGAACACCCTTCCTGTCATTCCGGAAGCCATGCGCAGCATGGTTATCCGGAATCCAGCCGCAAGGTGAAGCGCCCGTGGATTCCGGGTTCGCGCCACTCCAGTCGGCTGTAGCCGACTGGAGCATTTTTGATTGCCGATTTTCGGGTAAACCCGAAATCGGTTGGCGCCCCGGAATGACCTTCAGCCATCGCGCGTCGCGAGCGCCAGCGCCTCCGCGCCGGAGATCGGCCGCTCGAGCGGCAGCGCGCCGAACTCGGCCTCGCCGATCAGCGCCTCGGCCAGCAGCTTGTGATATTGCCGGCGTGGCACCTCGACGGCGCCGAACGTCTTGAGATGGTCGGTGATGAACTGGGTGTCGAGGAGCACGAAGCCGCCGGCCCGCAGCCGCGCCACCAGGTGGACGAGGGCGATCTTGGAGGCGTCGCGCGCGCGGTGGAACATGCTTTCGCCGAAGAAGGTCCGCCCGAGGCTCACCCCGTAGAGGCCGCCGACCAGCGCGCTCCCGTCATACACCTCGACCGTGTGGCAATGGCCGATGCGGTAGAGGCCGAGATAGAGCTGGCGGATGCGGCGATTGATCCAGGTCCGCGCCCGCCCGGGCTGCGGCTCGGCGCAGCCGTCGATCACCGCCTCGAAGTTCCGGTCGCACACCACTGTGAAGCGCTCGGACCGCACGGTGCGGGCGAGCCGCCCGGGAATGTGGAAGGCCTCGAGCGGCATGACCCCGCGCTGTTCCGGCTCGATCCAGTAGATCGCCGGATCCTCGGCGCTCTCCGCCATCGGAAAGATGCCGCACGCATAGGCCTTGAGCAGCACCTCGGGGGTGATCTCGACGAAGGCGGCATCGCGCGTGGCCATGGCTTCGGGTCTCGGGTCCCCATTCCGAATTTCGCAAACCCGCTGGGGTGTCGGGTGCGACCCTCGGACGGTGAGGACACTAACAGGGTGAGGACACTAACAGAATGTACGATCCTGCCGCCGCTTTTGAACCCCGAACGTCACAAAATCACCCACCGAACATGCGCGGCGAATCCCGGGCACGCGGCGCCGCGGTCGAACGCGACTGCGCGAGCGCCGGTTCCGACAACGGATCACGCGACTGCGGGCGCGCGGGTCTGTCCTATACCGTACGCGCTGCGCGCACGAGCGCGCGCGCCGCTCGCGTCATTAACAAAGTGCCAACCATAAATCGCTACTCCTCCGATCGGGTTGGAAACAAAACCGCGGCCCCGCGATTGCACAAGAGGACGGTAGACGAGGAGGGGACGGTGAATCCGGCTGTCTTGGGGGACCATTGCGATCGCGGCAAGGGCAACGGCGGGAACCGGCGCGGCCGCCGGGTGCTCGTGGTCGAGGACGAGGCGCTGATCTGCGTCGAGACCGCGGACACGCTCGAACGTCAGGGGTTCGAGGTTCACATCGCGCTCAGCGGCGAGGAGGCGTTGCGTCGGCTGCGGAGCGGACTCGCCGTCGATGTGCTGTTCACCGACATCAACCTCGCTGGCACAATGGACGGCGCGACGCTTGCGCGGCTTGCCCGCGAGCTCGATCCCGCGGTGGGGGTCGTCTATACGTCGGGAACCGTCGATACGGTTCCGCAGCCGGTGGCCCGCTCGGCCTTCGTGCCGAAGCCATACAATCCGGATCGCGTCGGCCGGATGTTGAGCGAGCTGGCGGGCGCCAAGCCGCATTGAGGGTGCAGGTCCGGAGTCTGTAGAGTCTGTAGCCCGCATTGAGCGCAGCGAAATGCGGGACCGCAGTTCCCGGATGTCGCGGAGCTTGTCCTCGGGCTCGCCGAAGGCGAGACCCCGTGGGCTCCATCCGGGCTACAGGCTCAGCCGTTATCACCCCATCCCGCCGCGGGCGAGGAACTGCTCGAGCCAGTGGATGTGATAGCTGCCGTCGACGATGTCCTTCTCGCGCACCAGCGCACGGAACAGCGGCAGCGTCGTCTCCACCCCGTCGACCACGAACTCGTCCAGTGCGCGCTTCAACCGCATCAGGCATTCGGCGCGGCTCTTGCCGTGGACGATCAGCTTGCCGAGCAGCGAGTCGTAGTGGGGCGGGATGGCGTAGCCCTGGTACACCGCGGAATCGATGCGCACGCCCATGCCGCCGGGCGGATGGTAGTGCACGATCCGGCCGGGCGAGGGGCGGAACGAGACCGGGTTCTCGGCATTGATGCGGCACTCGATGGCATGGCCGTGGAACTTGACGTCCTTCTGGGCGATCGTGAGCTCGGCGCCATTGGCGATGCGGATCTGCTCCAGGATCAGATCGATGTCGGTGATCATCTCGGTCACCGGATGCTCGACCTGGATGCGCGTGTTCATCTCGATGAAGTAGAAGCGGCCGTCCTCGTAGAGGAACTCGACGGTGCCGACGCCGAGATACTTGAGCTCGCGGATCGCGGCCGCGACGGTGGCGCCGATCTCGTCGCGCGCCGCCAGATTGAGGGCCGGGGAGGGGCTCTCCTCGAGGATCTTCTGATGCCG
Source organism: Xanthobacteraceae bacterium (assembly GCA_035764045.1). Taxonomy (GTDB): domain Bacteria; phylum Pseudomonadota; class Alphaproteobacteria; order Rhizobiales; family Xanthobacteraceae; genus JAVDCA01. The sequence continues at coordinate 14,384 of DASTZX010000002.1, forward strand.
CCGCTGCAGCGAGCAGTCGCGCTCGCCGAGATGGATTGCGCGGCCCTCCCCGTCGCCGAGCACCTGGATCTCGATATGACGCGGCTGCTCGAGGTACTTCTCGAGATAGACCGCGTCGTCGCCGAATGCGGCTTTCGCTTCCGCGCGCGCGGTGGCGAGCGCGACCGGGAGATCGGCCTCGCGGCGCGCGACCTTCATGCCGCGTCCGCCGCCGCCGGCCGCCGCCTTCACCAGCACCGGAAAGCCGATCTCGCGCGCGATCGTGGTGGCCTCGGCGTCGCCCGAGACGCCGCCGTCCGAGCCCGGCACCACCGGGATGCCGAGCCGCTTGACCGTGCGCTTGGCCGCGATCTTGTCGCCCATGAGGCGGATGTGCTCCGGCCGGGGCCCGATGAACTGCACCCCGTGCTCGGCCAGGATCTCGGCGAAGCGCGCGTTCTCCGACAGGAAGCCGTAGCCCGGATGCACTGCGTCGGCGCCGGTGATCTCGCAGGCGGCGAGCAGGGCGGGGATGTTGAGATAGCTGTCGCGCGCGGGCGGCGGGCCGATGCATACGCTCTCGTCGGCGAGCCGCACATGCATGGCGTCGGCGTCCGCGGTCGAATGCACCGCGACGGTGGGGATGCCGAGCTCCTTGCAGGCACGCAGCACCCGGAGCGCGATCTCGCCGCGATTGGCGATCAGGATCTTTTCGAACATGACGATCGGCCGGATGCTGTTGCCTTGCCGTTCGTCATGCCCGGCCTTGTGCCGGGCATCCACGCCTTCGCCGCATTGCCAAGCCGCAAGACGTGGATGGCCGGGACATAGGCAAGCGAAGCGACGCCGTTCTTCGAACGGCTATGCCCGGCCATGACGGAGGAATGTTCATTCGATGATCATCAGCGACTCGCCGAACTCGACGGGCTGTCCGTCCTCGAACAGGATCTGGGTGACGGTGCCGGCGCGCGGCGCCGGGATCTGGTTGAGCGTCTTCATCGCCTCGATGATGAGGAGCGTGTCGCCCACCTTCACCTGGGTGCCGATATCGACGAAGGGTTTTGCGCCGGGCTCGGGCGCCCGGTAGGCCGAGCCGACCATCGGCGAGAGCACCACGCCGGGATGCGCCGAGGGCTCGACCGGCCGATCGGCCGCGACCGGCGCGCGGGCCGCCGGCGCGGATGTCGCGGCATGCAGGAGGCCGGCCGCGATCGGCGCCGCGCGGGCGACGCGCACGCGCCGGCCCGCCTCCTCGATTTCGATCTCGGCGAGGCCCGTCTCGTCCAAGAGCTTGGCGAGCGAGCGCACCATGTCCTCGGCCGGGACCGCGTGCTGCGACTCCGTCTTGGTCTTGTCGCGCGCCACGGCTAGCGGCCCCTCGCCGCGGAACGTGACCTGGCGCCGATCATGGCCGCGAGCCCGTCGATCGCCAGCCCGTAGCCCGCGATTCCGAAGCCGCAGACCACGGCTTTCGCGCCTTTCGAGATATACGAGTCATGGCGGAAGCTTTCGCGCGCATGGATGTTGGTGATGTGGATCTCGACGACCGGGATCTTGACCGCGAGGATCGCGTCCAGGATCGCCACCGAGGTGGTGGTGTAGCCGGCCGGATTGATGACCACCCCGACCGCTCGCTTCGCCGCCGCCTCCTGGATCCAGTCGACCAGCTCGCCTTCGTGGTTCGATTGGCGGAATTCCACCGCCCAGCCGAGGTCCTTGGCGCGCGCACGCACAAGCTTCTCGACCTCGGCGAGACTCGCGCGCCCGTATGTCTCGGGTTCGCGCGTGCCGAGCAAATTCAGGTTCGGTCCGTTGAGGACATAGACGGTGGTGGGCATGATCACTCGCGCGAGCCGAAGCCCGAGGATCGCCCCCCGACGCCATCCGGCCCCCGCCTTATAAGCGGCGGGGCGGGCGAGGGGAAGTCTCGGGCGCCGGCACGACGCCGCCTTGCGCGGCCCGGGGCCGCGGGGGCGCTCAGGAGCAGGTGGTCTTGCCGCAGCGCGCGACGTTCACCTTCTGCTTGAGGGCGTCGAGCCCGACCGCGCCGACCACCACCTCGGAGCCCACCACATAGCTCGGCGTGCCGTTGAGGCCGAGGGACTCGGCGATCCTCATGTTCTCCTCGATCGAGGTGCGCACCTCGTCGCTCGCCATGTCCTTCTCGATCCGCCCCATGTCGAACCCGGCCTCCTTGGCGGCGGCGAGTGCGCGCGCCTTGTCGGCCTGGCCGCGACCGCCGAGCAGCCGCTGGTGGAAGTCGAAATACTTCTTGCCCGAGTCCTGCATCCGCACCGCGACTGCGACCCGCGCGGCCTCGACCGAGCCCGGACCGAGGACGGGGAATTCCTTGAGCACGACGCGGAGCTTCGAGTCCTCCTTCATGATCGAGGTGAGATCGGCCAGCGCGCGCTTGCAGTAGCCGCAGTTGTAGTCGAAGAACTCGACGAGGGTGACGTCGCCCTTCGCGTTGCCGATCGTCACCTGGTGCGGCGAGTTGAAGATCGCATCGGAATGGTTCTTGATCTCGGTCCTGGCCTTCTCGGCCTCCGCGAGCTGCTTGCGCTTGTCGAGCTCGGCCGAGGCCTCCTCGAGCACCTCGGGATGGTTGACCAGATACTCCTTGATGATCTGCTCGATCTCGCCGCGCTGCGCGGCGGAAAAATTCTCCGCGCGCGAGGGCGCCGGCAGCATCATGAGGGCGGCCGTGGCAGCCGCGGCGAGCAGGCGCAGGTTCATGGTCATTGCTTGGTTCCTTCGTGGCAGCGCCGGGGTCACTGGGTGGCCCTCGGATTGGGAGGTTTGTAGCTCGCGATATCGTCGGCCTTGACCCAGCCGGGCGCGCCGACCGGAAAGCGCGTCTTCGCACGGGTAGCGAGCTGGCGCGCGGTCTTCCAGTCCCCGCGGGCGAACGCGGCCTGGGCGGAGGCGAGGTCGGCGTCCGCGAGGTTGCCTTTGCGGCCATAGGCCATCGCCAGATACTCGTAGGCGTCGGAAATGTCGGGATCGTTGGCCGCAGCGTTGCGCAGATTGCCGATCGCCTCGTCGATGGCGCCGTTCTGACCGCTCGCGATCAGCGCCTGGCCGAGCATCACCTGGATGAGCGCGGGGTTAGGCGCCGTGCTGAGCGCGCGGCGCAGCGGGGCGATCGCCTCGGCGGGCCGGCCGGCCTCGAGCAGCGCCTGGCCCTTGATCTCGTAGAAATAGGGATTGTTCGGCTGCGTCTGGATCAGGCTCTCGATCTCGGCGATCGCCGTGCGCATGTCGCCATGGCGGAACGTCGAGATCGCGCGCGCATAGCGGGCCGGAAGGCTGGTGTCGCTCGGCGGATAACGGCGCAGCACGGTGTCGGGCCGGTCCATGAAGCCGTAGAGCTTGGCGCGCATCATGTCGTGGCGCAGCTGGAGCTCGGGCGAATCCGGCTTGTTCCAGTACGGGCTGGTCTTGGCGATCTCCTCCAGCGCCGCCATGCGCTCGGCCGGCATCGGGTGCGACTGCAGATAGGGATCCGTCTGTTGCGCGGCGAACAGCGACTCGTCGGCGAAACGCTTGAACGTGTCGTACATGCCCTTGGTCGACTGCCCGGTGGCGGTGAGGAACTTCACCCCGGCGCGGTCGGCCTGCTCCTCCTGCTGGCGCTGGTAGGCGAGCAGCGAGTGCTGGATCATGCTCTGCGGTGCGAGCAGGGCGATGCCCGGATTGCCGCCGACATTGCCGCCGCGCGCCCCGGCAGCGACTGCGCCGACGCCGAGCAGCATGCCGAGGATCATCGCGGTCTGCGCATTGGCGAGCTCGGAGCGCATCTTGCTCAGGTGGCCGCCCGCGATGTGCCCGGTCTCGTGCGCGAACACGCCGATGATCTGGTTCGGGCTTTTCGCCTGCATCAGCGCGCCGGCATTGACGAAGATATGCTTGGCGTCGATCACGAAGGCGTTGAACGAGCGATCGTTGATGATGACGACGTGGATGTGCTGCTGGGCGAGGCCGGCGGCGCGCAGGATCGGCTGGGTATAGTCGCGCAGGAGCTGCTCGATCTCGCTGTCGCGGATGATCGGCAGGCCCTTGGGAACATCCTGGGCGCGCACCGGTCCGCTGGCGGCGGCCAGGGCCCAGGCGACCAGCATTGCGATCGAGCGCGGGGCGCGCAGCATCCGCCGCTTGACAGGTCGTGCGTGCGTCATCATTCCCAACTGACGTCTTCCCAACGTGCCCGCGTGCTCAGCGCGATTCTGCGGTTGGCCGTCCTCCGGCCCACCCGCAAGGCCTTGAGTCTGCTGGAAGTTCGGATCGACGCGCGATCCCGGCGCTGCGCCGCAAGCACCGCCCTGCACCGGCGATAGACCAAGCGGGCGAATACGGCAACAGCGCGGCGGGGCGGCTCACCTATATTTGTTCGCCCGAACGCATGAAGAAAACGTCCCAAGAGGTTGTTGAAATGCTGGAATCGACGAAGCGCCCGATCGTCCCGGCGGCGCGCAGCGAGGTGCCGCCGTTCATGGTGATGGACGTGATGGCGGCCGCCGCGCGCCTCGAGGCGGCGGGCGTGCACGTCATCCACATGGAGGTCGGCCAGCCGGCGGCTCCGGCGCCGGCGACCGCGCTCGCCGCCGCGCGCGATGCGCTGGCGAAACCGATCGCCTATACGGAGGCGCTCGGCATTCCGTCGCTGCGCCGCCGGATCGCCCGACACTACGGGGAGCGCCACGGCATCGACCTCGATCCGGCGCGGGTCATCGTCACCACCGGCTCCTCGGCCGGGTTCATGCTCGCCTTCCTCGCCCTGTTCGCGCCGGGCGATCGGGTCGCCATCGCCTGCCCGGGCTATCCGCCCTATCGCCATATCCTCACGGCGCTCGGCTGCGAGCCGGTTCTCATCGAGACCACGCAGGCGACGCGCTGGGCGCTCACCGGCGAGGCGCTGCTCGTCGCCCATCGCGCGCGCCCGCTCGCCGGCGTGCTGGTGGCGAGCCCCGCCAACCCGACCGGCACCATGATGCCGGGCGAGGCGCTCGGGGCCCTGATCGGCGCCGCCGAGCAGGCGGGCATCCGGTTCATCTCGGACGAGATCTATCATGGCCTCGACTACGCATTTCCGGCGGCGACCGCGCTGCAGTTCTCCGAGCAGGCGGTGATCATCAACTCATTCTCGAAGTATTTCTGCATGACCGGCTGGCGCATCGGCTGGATGGTCGTCCCCGAAAGGCTCGTTCGCGTGATCGAAAGGCTGCAGGGAAATCTCGCAATATCAGTGCCGACACTGGCGCAGATAGCCGCCGAAGCCGCCTTCG
>DASTZX010000003.1:0-4416 GCA_035764045.1 Xanthobacteraceae bacterium
CCCTTTCCGGCGCCCTGAGCAAAGGATCCGGCGCGCGCATCCTTCGCCTGCGCCGGTTATCGGCTTAAATCGAGGCAGGGAGACGGCCGTCAGCAAGGAGGCTGCCGGCCCGGCAATACGTCGTCAGAAAGTACCATACCCAAAGGCGATTCATGACGACAATTTGCCGCCCTTCGGCCCGACCGGCCGGACACGCCGGCGTGAAATTGCAGCCTTTGCGAACAATAGAGCCACTCGACGCCTGAAGTCCGGACCGGCGGCTGAACGGCGGTTTCCCGGCGCCGCCGCTCATCGCCTAAAAGCGCGCCGCGTCGTCGCTAGGCCGCCGGCCGGCTCTCGGCGAGCTGTTGCGCTTCTCTTTCGTTCGGCACACGTCCCTGCGGTGTGAGCCGATCGACGACCTCCGGCAGATGCCGGCTCAGCGCGGCCAGAAGATCGCTGCGCGACATGCCCGTCTGTTTGCTCAGTGCCGCAATCGTGTCCTCGCCGATCGCGTTCCCGAGCTCGTTTGGCGGGATCTGCTGGTTCGGGCCGCTGCCGACCCATGACTGTGCGGCCTGACCGTGTCCGGCGTTCTGCAGGTCTTTGACCAGGTTGGAAAGGCCGCCGCTGAGCAGCGATCCGGCGGACGCGCCGCCGAGCAGGCCGCCCAATCCGCCGGCGACGTCACCGGACCCGCGCTGCGATCCGCCCATGCCGCCGAGGAGCCCGCCGAGCAGGCCGCCAAGACCACCGCCAAGACCGCCGCCGGTGCTCCCGCTCTCCGTGCCGCCGCCGGCCCCGCTCTCGCCGGCCGCTGCAGGCTGTGAGCCGCCCAGAATGCCGCTGCCCTTGAGCGCCTTGTAGGCGAGGACCCCGAGCACCGCCATGGTGACCGGCGACATGCCGCCGCGCGATTCCTGCGGTTGCTGCTGTGGTTGACCGCGCGGACCGGCCAGCATTCCGTTGATGACATCGGCAAGACCCATCGGTACCTCCTGTGCCTGCGCCGCCCAGCCCATCCAATCGAACACATCCCGGCGAGGAACCGTTCCATTGGGCTTTTGCCGCGGCCATCGCGCGGATGGTCTTGCTGGCGGTGCAGGCCGGCGGTGCCGGGGGAGGGCTACAGCCAGCGGCGGCCGCCGGTGCCAGGATCACGCACCACGTTGCCGGCGACGAGACGGTGCCAGACGAAGAGAACGATGATCGCGCCGACGGTTGCGCCGATCAGCCCGGCGCCCTGGTCCAGGCGGTACCAGCCGATTGCCTGGCCGATGAAGGTTGCGACGAATGCACCGACGATCCCGAGCACGGTCGTCAGGATGAAGCCGGTCGGGTTGTTCCCACCCGGCATCAGGAATCGCGCGATGATGCCGGCGACGAAGCCAATCACGATGATCCAGATGATGTTCGACATCGTTCTCCCCTGCGTTTCATGCGTGACGTCATTCCACCAACGAAGAGACCGTGGCGATGATAGCGCGAAACGCTCCCTTGCCGACGCACTTTTCGCCCCGGCTGGGCCGACACGCTAGATTTAGAATGCCCGCGCCGCCCGACGATCCGTGCCCTCCGCGGCATCGGAACGGGCCGCCGCCTCCTGCTGGTCGGCCGGCAACAACGCGGCGGCGATCGCGTCGTCGACCCGCTCCAGCCAGGTGAAACGCACCGCCTGACGCGCCGCGTCCGGGACATCCTCGAGGTCCTTCTGGTTGCGCGCGGGCAGGAGCACATTGGTGATGCCGGCGCGGCTCGCGGCGAGCACCTTCTCCTTGACTCCGCCGATCGGCAGCACCAGCCCGCGCAGCGAGATCTCGCCGGTCATGGCGGTGTCGTTGCGCGCGGTGCGGCCGGTGAGGAGCGACACCAGGGCCACGAACATGGCGACCCCGGCGCTCGGCCCATCCTTGGGAATGGCCCCGGCCGGCACGTGGATGTGCACGTCCGACTTGTCGAACACGCCCACATCGATGCCGAGGCTCGCCGCCCGCGCCTTGACCAGCGTGAGCGCCGCCTGGGCGCTTTCCTTCATCACCTCGCCGAGATGACCGGTGAGGATGAGGTGGCCGCGCCCGACCACCCGGGTCGCCTCGATGAACAGGATGTCGCCGCCGGTCGGCGTCCAGGCGAGGCCGGTCGCCACGCCCGCCACGCTGGTGCGCATGGCGACCTCGTTCTCGAAGCGGCGCGGCCCGAGAATGGCCGGGAGCGCGTCGGAATCGACGCGCATGCGCGCGGCATTCCCCTCGGCGATCTGCATCGCGACGTGCCGGCACACCGCGCCGATCAGCCGCTCCAGGTTGCGCACGCCGGCCTCGCGCGTGTAGTCGCGGATGATGGTGCGGATCGCGTCCTCGGTGATCTCGCATTGCTCCGCGGTGAGGCCGGTCGCATCGAGCTGGCGCTTGAGCAGGTAGCGCTTGGCGATCTGCAGCTTCTCGTCCTCGGTGTAGCCGGGAAGCTCGATCACCTCCATGCGGTCGCGCACCGGCCCCGGGATGGTGTCGAGCACGTTGGCGGTGCCGATGAACATCACCTTGGACAGATCGAAGGCGACGCCGAGATAGTTGTCGCGGAAAGTCGCGTTCTGCTCGGGATCGAGCACCTCGAGCAGGGCGGAGGCGGGGTCGCCGTGGAAGCCCACGCCGAGCTTGTCCATCTCGTCGAGCATCATCACCGGGTTTTTCGTGCCGGCCTTGCGGATCGACTGGATGATGTTGCCGGGCAGCGCTCCCACATAGGTGCGGCGGTGGCCGCGGATCTCGGCTTCGTCATGCGTGCCGCCGAGGCTCAGGCGCACGAACTTGCGACCGGTCGCGCGCGCGATGCTCTGGCCGAGCGAGGTCTTGCCTACCCCGGGCGGGCCGACGAAGCACAGGATCGGGCTCTTGCCCTCGGGATTGAGCTTGCGCACCGCGAGGTACTCGAGGATGCGCCGCTTCACCTTGGGCAGGCCGTAGTGATCCTCGTCGAGGATCCGGCGCGCCTGGGCGACGTCGATGGCGTCCGGGTCGCGCTTCGACCAGGGCAGCTCGATCAGCCAGTCGAGATAGGTGCGGATCATGCCGTATTCGGCCGCGGCCTCCGGCATCCGCTCCAGCCGCCGCAGCTCCTTCTCGGCCTGCTGCCTCGCCTCTTCCGGCATGCCGGCCTTGTCCATCGCCGCGCGCAGCTCGGCGATTTCCGCCGTCTTCTCGTCGCCCTCACCGAGCTCCTTCTGGATGTGGCGAAGCTGCTCGCGCAGAATATGCTCCCGCTGCTGGGACGACAGCGACTGCTGGGTCTGCTCATTGATCTGCTTGGAGAGCTTGAGCACCTCGATGCGCGCGGTCATGAGCGTCAGCACCCGGTCGAGGCGCTCCTTGAGCTCGATCGTCTCCAGCACCTGCTGCTTTTCCGCCGGGCTCGCGTCGACGATGCCGCTCACGAAATCGGCGAGCGCCGATGGCGATGACAGGCTGTCGATGGTGGCGACCACCTCGGGGGGGACGTTGGGCAAGAGCTGGATGGCCTCGCGCGCGCGGCGCTTGAGCAGCTCGACGCGGGCCTGGATCTCGGAGGTGAGGCTCTCGTTGACCCCGATCTCCTCGATCCGCGCGACCAAGAACGGAAAGCCGGCCAGAAACTCGACGACACGGAACCGCCGGATGCCCTGGGCGATGACGTGATGCGCGCCGTCCGCCGCCGTCACGTAGCGCAGAACCTGGGCCGACGTTCCGACGTCATAGAGCTGCTCGCGGGTCGGCGCGTCGGTCGCCGGGTCGCGTTGCAGGAGGACGCCGAGCGGGCGCTCGCGCCGCACCGCTTCCTGCGCCGCCGCGATGGAGGAGGGCCGCCCGACGGTCAGGGGCAGCACGATCCCCGGGAAGAGGACCGTCTGGCGCGACGGCAGGATGATCATGCTGTCGGGCGGCAGGGGCGGGGAGTCCTGTCTGGCGTGTTGAGCCTGGTCTGCCATGGGCGAGCCACTCTGCTGTCGATGTTCGAATCCGACGTTCGCAACCGGAGTCGCCGCTAACGCTTGGCGAAGCTCGGGTTCGCGGCACGCGTGAGGCTGAGCGCGAGGCAGCCGTTCTCGAGCGCCGAACTTTCGATGCGCCAGCGCGCGTCGGGCAGCCGAATGCGCCGCTCGAAACGGCCGTGCGGGATCTCGAGCCGGAGAATGGCGGTGCCGCGCGCCGCAGCCGCGACGCGTCGGATCCCGGTGATCTGCACGAGGTCGGCATCGAGGGCGATCGTGATATCGGCCGGCTCGACGCCGGGCAGGGCGGCGAGGATCGTCAGCGTGTGATCGCCCTCGAAGATGTCGACCGGCGGCTCCCAATTCGCCGCCGGAGTGTCGAGCCCGGGCTGGAAGAATTGCCGGTGCAATTGTTCCGCCCGCTGGATCATGGCGCAGGCTTCGGCCCACATCCACAGTCTCGGATCGGCCGC
>DASTZX010000004.1:0-4557 GCA_035764045.1 Xanthobacteraceae bacterium
GTCCTTGCCTCCGTGTGCCACGCAAGGTGATACTCCCAGGATTGCCCATCATGGAGGCCCGATTCCGATGGCTCGGCCCAAATCGTTGACATCACTTTCAATCGAGGCGCTGCTCAAGCTGCGCGATGACGTCGCCACCGCACTGTCCAAGCGCGCCGGCGAAATGAAAGACCAGCTGATGCGGCTCGGCAGCGCGACGGGCGGCAGGGCCGCGGCCGGGACTGGCCGCCGCGGCAGGGGAGGGCCGCTCAAGGGCCGCAAGGTTGCCCCGAAGTATCGCGGCCCTGGCGGCGAGACCTGGGCCGGCCGCGGCGCGCGTCCGCGCTGGCTGATGGCAGCGCTCAAGAACGGCAAGAAGCTCGACGATTTTCTCATCGCCAAGAGCACGGCCAAGAGCGCTGCCAAGAGCGCTCCGCGGGCCAAAGCAGCGCGCAGACGCAAGGCGAAGCGATAGGTTATCCCGGAAAGCGGACGAAGCGCTCCGCGAAGCGGCGAGGAGACGCGCTTCGGCTTGGCTTTGATCGCACGCTTTCGCGATTGAAAGCGGCCTCGGTCAGCGCGGCCGATGATCACGTTCGCTTGCAGCTTCGCTTGCACGCGTACCTGACAATTCAAAACGCGGCCGGCCGCGGTGTCTCGTCGACGCCGGTCAAAAGGCGATGTTGCCGGCCACGACGCCGAATTCCATTGGCTCGCGTAGAAAAAGGTCGCGAAGAAAAAAAGAGCCCCGGGGGCCCGGGGCTCTCCTCGTCGCGGTTCGCGAGCGATACGTCAGTTGGTGCTGGTATGGGTTGACGAGTCGCGGCCCAGCTCGAAGCGAATCTGCGCATCGGGATCGGTGCCGTTCACGCGGTGTCCTTCGAGGACGGCCGGCTCATTGACGCTCGCATAGGGCGCGGAGGCGGTCCGATGTACGTGCCTCTCGGCCAAGGCCGGCGTCGCGGCCAGGACTGCAAGGCCGAAAGTGGTCAAGACGATCTTCGTGTTCATGTCTTCCTCTGTGCGTTGCGTCGTTCGCCGCGCCTGTGTACGCGCGTGAGCGCACTGCACAATCGGCCGATCGGAGGATGAGGTTTTCACAGAAACGTGAAATCAGTCCGCGGCTTAATGCAAGCTCTTATGCCGCCACGCAAACCTCGCGACTGCGCTTCATGTTGCAAACGCACAACGTCCCCGACGGCGCGGAATTATGGGGGCGGTTGGCCGGTGGGCCTTCTGGAAATCGCGAGTTGAAGCTCTGCCGCGCGGGTCAAGGAGGGCTTGCGCCGGCGCCCGTGACTGCGCCCGGTCTGTGTCGAGTGCGCCGCCGACTCGATCGTCGTCGAACAGTTGGTGTCGACCCAGTCCTTGTCATCGGGATCGCCGCAGCGACGCATTCAGGCCGCATAGGTGCGGCGGAAGGTGTGCCGCGTCACGCACGCGAACGCGTGCGGCGGGACTTCAGGCCAGTGAAAATCGAGATTTCGTGGTGGGCGCTGTAGGGATGAACCTACGACCTCTCCCGCTGCCGCTCAAGATAAGGGGCCGGTCGCCTCGCCGTCATCGCGAGGCCTACGCGATGCCAGAATCAGTCAGAGTCGCTCGCAAGTCGCGTCGGACCTCGGAGGGGCTGGCTCCATCGCGGTCTTGGGCTTGACGAACACGGCCACGACCTCTGGATGGACCTGCTTGATCTCTCGTTCCATTGCCCAAACCGTCCGCTCGATGTCCGCGGCCCGGACATCATCCGCGAGATCCAGGGTCAAGGCGACGATCACCTGTTCGGGTCCGAGCTGGATAGTCGCGAGATCGATGACCTGCTCGATACCGGGCTGAAGTGCAGCGATGTGGCGGACGGACTCCCGCACCGCCGGGAGCGCCGGCTCGCCGATGAGGAGGCTCTTCGCTTCGCGGGCAAGGAACGCGGCGGTCGCTGCCAGCAGGGCTGCGATCGCCAGCGAGGCAATCGGGTCGAACACTGGCATGTCGAACTGCTGGGCGAGGAAGATGCCTCCGGCCGCGATCGCGATGCCAGCGAGTGCAGCCGAGTCCTCGAACAGAATAATGAACGAGGTCGGATCCTTGCTGCGGGTGACGGCGCGCCAAAACCGGAGATTTCCGCGTGAATCGTTGAAGGCCCGGAAGGCGACGAAGCCGGAAAATGCCTCAAAGCACGCCGAGGCGCCCAGCACGGCGTAGTTGACGAGTGGGAGCTCGATCGGCGCCGGATGTCGCAGGCGGCCGATTCCCTCGTAGAACGAAAGACCGGCGCCGAGGGCGAAGATCAGCAGGGCGACGATGAAGCTCCAGAAATACAGCTCCCGGCCATGACCCCAGGGATGTGCCGCATCGGCAGGCCGGGAGGCGCGGTGGATGCCGTAGAGCAGCAGCACCTGGTTGGTGCTGTCGACCAGCGAATGAATGCCCTCGCTCAGCATAGCCGAGCTTCCGGTCCACATCCCGGCCGCGAACTTCATCAGCGCGATGAGGCAATTTGCTGCGAGCGCCGCGTAGGCGACTTTTTTCGATTCCTGCTGCATCTGCACTTCGCTTCGAGCCAGCCCCGTTCGGCGCCGCTTCATTGCGGCGCGCCGGGCGCATGGCCGAGGCACTCCTGCCGGATTGGGCCGTAGGGCAGACGACATCCGGCCGCCCGGCCCAACCGAGCTGCCCTTAAGGGCGCAGCTACACCATCAATCGCGCAGGGCCCCGGTTGTTCAGCACGCGTGACGGCGTGAAGCGGACGATCCGCGGTTTATGTGGAACTCGAGCGCGCGCCGCCGGTCGTGGTGCCGAAGACCAAGAATAAGCAGCGAAGCGTTCGGCAACCGCCGAGAGCGCGCCGGCCTTGACCCAGCCGGCGTGAAGCTGCGGCGAACGACCTCTCGGGTGCCGTGACGATGAGCCGCCTTCCGAGGCGAAATGGTGGGCGCTGTAGGGATTGAACCTACGACCTCTCCCGTGTGAAGGGAACGCTCTCCCGCTGAGCTAAGCGCCCGTCGCAGATGGCGGGGATTACCCGTCCAGGTCCGAGAGGTCAAGCCGCGCCGGCTTGTCCCCGCTCGTCCTGCGATACGCCGTCAGCGCGGCATCGGCCAAGGAGAGTCGGCAGTCTGCGCAGGGGGCGGAGATGCGGGCGGCGCCATGATCACGGGCGCCGACGCCGTGGTCGGCCCGCTCGGCGCAGGCTGGGCAGCGGCCGGAGCGCGGTTCTCGGCGGTCGCGGCCCGCTTCGCCGGCTTCTTCTTCGTCTTCGGAGCGACCGCCGGCGGCGCGCGCTCGAGCTCGACATAGACCGGATTGGGATCGAGATGGGGCCCGCTCGGGCTCGTGTCCTCCGAGCCAAGCCGCGGATCCTCGGGCTGCACGATGCGCACGGGCACGCTCTGGGGCACAAAGCCGTCGAGCGCGATGTTGACCGTGAACGGCCCGTTCGCCGGGACGTTGAGCCGGCACGGCGTGACGCAGCTTGCGCCGGCGGCGCTCGCCTGGGCGCCCGGCGGATCGGATTCGACGGCAAGTCCGGTGGGTGCCGCCGAGCCTCCACCAATGTCGAAGCTCGGCATCCACGAGGTGCTGCAGGCCGCAAGCATCAAGCCACATGCCGTAACGGCGATGACTCGGCTCATATCGCTATCCCCAAAATACGGGCCCCCAGAGCCCGGCGCGGCGGGCGAGACCATACGGGCCGCCCCCGACGGCCGCAAGCGTCGAACGCCCGCACTGCGGGCCAAGCGGATCATCGCCATACGCTTCGCTGACGTTGCTGATAGGGGCGATCCGTTCGCCGCCCTCGGCACCATCCAGCCAAATGCGCCTCATTTAAGGTGGAACCGGCTTGGCGCCGGTGTCCCGCTGTCCAGTGCGATCATCGAGAATTGAGGCTATTCAAGGGCTTGGACCGAAGGCCGCCGCCCCGGTCCGCGTCCGTAATGCGTCGATCGCCGCCGGCAGGGCATCGAAATGGCTGATGACGCGGTCCGGCTCGAGCGCCCTGACCGGAATGTCGGTGTAGCCGAAATCCACAGCCACGACGGGCACGCCCGCCGCCTGTGCGGTCATGATGTCGGTTGCGGAATCGCCGACCATCACGGCGTCCGCGAGCGTTCCTCCGGCGGCCTGCACCGTTCGGCGCAGCACCTCCGGATCGGGCTTCTGCATGCCGAATGTGTCCTGGCCGCAGATCGTCACGAAGCGCGAAGCCAGCCCCAGCGTCTCGAGCAGGCGCACCGACAACCAGGCGAGCTTGTTGGTGCACACCGCGAACCGGCAGCCGCGCGCCGCGAGTGCATCGAGTGCGGCCTCGACGCCGGGAAATGGGCGCGAGGCGTCGGCGAGGTGCTCCGCGTAGTAGGTCACATAGTCCTTGTACAGCGCATCGACATGCGCCGGCGTGCAGGTCTGGCCCTCGAGCGCAAGTCCGCGCTCGATCAGCCGCTTGACGCCGCCGCCGATCAGGTTGCGGCCGTCCGCGAGCGGGATGGCTTTGAGCCCCTCGCGTGCGAACAGCACATTGAGCGAGCCGATGAGATCGGGCGCCGTGTCGACGAGCGTGCCGTCGAGATCGAACACGATGAT
>DASTZX010000005.1:0-9647 GCA_035764045.1 Xanthobacteraceae bacterium
AGCACCGCCGAGGTCACCTGCAGTCCGGTCGCATTCTGATACGGCGCGATCTCGCGCGTCTCGTCGATCGAGAGCTGGGAGCCGTACCAGTAGGCATTCTTCTTGTGGCCGTAGAGCAGGACGCCGAGCTCGTCGATGCCGTCGACGATCTCGTGCTCGTCGAGGATGATGTGCTCATCCTGGCGCGCGCCGGCGCGCCCGAACATCTCGTGCAGCGAGAGCACGGCGTCGTTGCAGGGGTGGTAGGCGTAGTGGCAGGTCGGCCGATACACGAGCTTGCGGCCGTCGCGCAGGGTGAAGTAGTCGGCGATCGAGATCGACTCGTTGTGCGTGACCAGGAAGCCGTATTGCCCGCGTGCGGTCGGGGTCCATGAGCGCACGCGCGTATTGGCGCCGGGCTGCGTCAGATAGATCGCGGCGCCGCAGCCGGTCTTGTGCTTGTGGCCGTTCGCCGGCATCCATTTCTCGTGCGTGCCCCAGCCGAGCTCCGCCGGCTGCATGCCCTCGGACAGGAAGCCCTCGACCGACCAGGTGTTGACGAACACGTCCATTGGCTTCGGGCTCTTGGCGCGCTGGGTGTCGCGTTCCGCGATGTGGATGCCCTTGATGCCGAGCTTCTTGGCGAGGCGGCCCCATTGCTCACGGGTGCTCGGCTCGGTGAACTTGAGGCTGAGGTCGTTCGCGAGGTTGATGAGCGCCTGCTTGACGAACCAGGACACCATGCCGGGATTGGCGCCGCAGCAGGAGACCGCGGTGGCGCCGCCCGGCTTGCGCCGGCGCGCCGCCAGCACGGTCTCGCGCAGCGCGTAGTTCGACCGCGCCTCCGGCCCGAGCTTCGAATCGAAATAGAAGCCGGGCCACGGCTCGATGACGGTGTCGACATAGAGGGCGCCGATCTCGCGGCAGAGCTCCATGATGTCGAGCGAGGAGGTGTCGACCGACAGGTTGACGCAGAATCCCTGCCCGCCGCCCTCGGTCAGCAGCGGGACCAGCAGGTGGCGGTAATTGTCTCGCGTCACCGCTTGATGGACGAAGCGGATACCGCGCTGGTCGAGCAGCCGGCGATCCTTGTCCTCCGGATCGATGACGACGAAGCGCGCCTTGTCGTAGCTCAAGTGGCGCTCGATCAGCGGCAGCGTGCCCTTTCCGATCGAGCCGAAGCCGATCATCACAATGGGGCCGGTGATGCGGCCATGGACGGGCCAGTCAGTCATTGGAATCTCCGAAGGGCGGGAAACGGGCGGAGGCAGGCGGTCGGGCGCGGACGCACGATTATCGCCCGGGCGGCGCCAAGGGAAGACCACCCTGGTGGATCAGGCGGCGTGCGCGACGCGGCTCGTGATCGGCGCGGGGCGGCGGCGCTCATCGGGCCTGAGGGCGCCGCGCGCGCCGTCGAGCGCGCCGCGCGCGAGCTCGAGCCCGAGCAGCCGCGCGGGCGCGACGGCGCCGCCGATCGAGAGGCCGCCGGCCTGCGCCGCCGTGAAGCCGAAGCGGGCATAGTAGGACGCGTCGCCGACCAGCAGCACGGCGGAATGGCCGGCACGGCCCGCCGCCCCGATCGCCCGCCGCATCAAGGCCGCCCCGATGCCGCGGCAGCGAAAGTCGGGATGAACCGCGAGCGGGCCGAGCAGCAGCGCGGGGCTGTGGCCGGCGAGCACCGGCCAGAGGCGGACCGTGCCGACAAGCCGTCCCTCCTCGATCGCCACCAGGGCGAGCGCGGGCGGCCGACCCTCGCGCAGGCGCTGCGAGGGCTTGCTGAAGCGGGAGGGACCGTAGGCGAGGTCGAGCAGCGCCTCGCGCGCTGGGGCCTCGGCCGGCCGTTCGGAGCGGATGGTGGTCATGGCAAATCCTCGCGCGCCGGCGGCCGTGCGCCACCGGAGTGGCGCACGGCGGGACCACGCGGCGCGTGGCTCAGATGTGATAGGTGCGGAGTGGCGCGAAGCCGTTGAAGGCGACCGACGAGTAGGTGGTCGTATACGCGCCCGTCCCCTCGATCAGCACCTTGTCGCCGATCTCCAGGCTGACGGGGAGCATGTACGGCTCCTTCTCATACAGGACGTCCATGGAATCGCAGGTCGGCCCGGCGATCACGCAGGCTCCGAGATCATCCCCGTCGCGTGGCGTGCGGATCGGATAGCGGATCGATTCGTCCATCGTCTCGGCGAGGCCGCCGAACTTGCCGATGTCGAGATAGACCCAGCGCACCTCGTCCGCCTCGCTCTTCCTGGACACCAGCACGACCTCGGCCTCGATCAGGCCGGCATTGCCGACCATCCCGCGGCCGGGCTCGATGACGGTCTCCGGGATGGCGTTGCCGAAGTGCTTGCGCAGCGCCCGGAAGATCGAGGTCCCGTAGGTCTTCACCGCCGGCACATCCTTGAGGTAGCGGGTCGGGAAGCCGCCGCCGAGATTGACCATGGCGAGGCCGATCCCGCGCTCCGCGCAGGCCTTGAAGATCTTGGCGGCCGACTTCAGCGCGCCATCCCACGACTGCGGGCGCGGCTGCTGCGAGCCGACGTGGAACGACACGCCGTGGGCGACCAGCCCGAGGCGATGGGCATGCTCCAGCACCTCGACCGCCATCGCCGGGTCGCAGCCGAACTTGCGCGACAGCGGCCATTCGGCGCCCGCGCAGTCGTGCAGGAAGCGGCAGAAAACCTTCGCGCCCGGCGCCTGGCGGGCGATCTTCTCGACCTCCGCCTTGGAGTCGACCGCAAAGAGCCGCACGCCGAGCGCAAAGGCCCGCGCGACGTCGCGCTCCTTCTTGATGGTGTTGCCATAGGAGATGCGGTCGGCCGTGGCGCCGGCCGCGAGCACCATCTCGATCTCCGGGACCGAGGCGGCGTCGAAGCAGGAGCCCAGCTTGGTCAGAAGCGCCAGCACCTCGGCCGCCGGGTTGGCCTTCACGGCGTAGAACACGCGCGTGTCGGGCAGCGCCTTGGCGAAGGCCTGGTAGTTGTCACGGACGACGTCGAGATCGACGACAAGGCAAGGCACGTCGTCTTTCCCCTCCGCGCGGCGGTTGCGGAGAAACTCGCGGATGCGCTCAGTCATGGCGCTCTCCCCACGGATCAGGGGCGGAAATCCGCCCGAGGTGATGCGGGCTTGCCTGGCCTCGCCGCCGACCCGCGATGGGGACGCGCCGGTGACGAGAACTGGAAGACCCGACCGTGCTGCCTTGGTTTGGATTGGGGAGATCCCCGCTCCGCACGCCCGGCAATGATGAACAAGCCTCTTCGGTAGCCCGAGCCGGTGGGTGGAGAACCGGCAGAGACCAAAAAAGCCCGCTCCGTCGTTGCTTTAAGCCGCGTCCCTCGTGGAGAACGAGGTGCGCCGGTTTCGCCTCCGGCTGTCAGTCAAGTGTTCGGAGCTGCAAACGATCGCAGACGTTGGGTCGTCGGACTTCTCGTCGTCGGACATCGCGTCTTGGCGATCTCACTCCGGGCGGCTGTCCGGCCTCTTGTCCGGATGCCCACCGACCGACACACGGCCACAGGCACGTGCGAATTTGGGCAATCATGAGATAAGTGGATTCTATTTAGCGCGCAACAAAAAATCGTGGCGCGCGCAAAAGTTTTTGCCCGCGAACCAACGAAAGGGTTGCGAGATGCTTAACGTCGGGTGTCAGAAGCGCTCGAGCGCGACGCGCAACGCGTCAGTCGCTCGCCGTGAACGGCTCGACCCGCATGCCGTTGCGCACGAACGTCGCCATCACGAACAGGCCGACAGCGAAGAAGGCGATCTGCAGCGTGTAGACGCCGTAGTCACCGAGGCCGAGCAGGCTGGCGACCGCCCAACCGCCCGCGAAGGCCGCGCCGAACACCTCGGCGCTGATCAGGATCGCGGCGCTCAGAACCGTGGAAACGTTCTGCCACAAGATCCGGCGGCGTCCGTTCTGCGGGCCCTTGGTTGAAGCAAGGTCGTGCATGGCTTAAGTCCTGTCGAAGCATCTTTCGGCGAGGTCGAGACAGCCGGGGAGAATGCGACCAAGTGTCGGATTTGGCCGCAATGTCCATCAAATGGGCACTCCGATCAAGTCCGGCAAGCCGCAGCGGACGGGGCCTGCGCGATCTCTCCGGTCCCCTTCCCGGCGGCTTTCACCCCAGCCCCTGCGAGCCCGTCATGACGATCGAAAGCCCCGCCCCGAGCCTTGCGTCCAGCGACAATCCGCTCCTCGCCGCCTGGGATACGCCGTTTTCGGTGCCGCCGTTCGCGGCGATCCGGCCGGAGCATTTCCGCCCGGCCTTCGACGCAGCCTTCGCGGCGCATCGCGCCGAGATCGCAGCCATCGCGGCCCAGGCGGCGGCGCCAACCTTCGACAACACCGTGGCGGCGCTGGAGCGCTCGGGCCGCACGCTGGCGCGGGTCTCCGCGGTCTTCTTTGCCCTGGTCGGCGCCCACAGCAACGAGGCGCTGCTCGCGCTCGAACGCGAGATCGTGCCCCGCCTGACCGCCCATTGGGACGCAATCCACATGAACCAGCGCCTGTTCGAGCGGATCGCGGCCCTCTATCGCGAGCCGGGCCGCCTCGCAGCCGAGCAGGCGCGCGTGCTCGAGCGCTACTTCGTGACCTTCCGGCGTGCCGGCGCCGGCCTCGATGCCGCGGCGCGGGGCCGGGTCGCCGAGATCGGCGAGCGCCTCGCCGAGCTCGGCACCCGCTTCAGCCAGCGTGTGCTCGCCGACGAGCAGCGGTTTGCGCTCCCGCTCGAAGGCGAGGACGATCTCGCTGGCCTGCCCGACCACCTGCGCGAGGCGGCCCGCGCCGCCGCGCGGGAGCGCGGTCTCGCGGCCCCGGCGGCGGTGACGCTCGCGCGCTCCAGCGTCGAGCCGTTCCTGCAGTTCTCGCAGCGGCGCGAGCTGCGGGAAAAGGCCTTCCGCGCCTGGATCGCCCGCGGGGAAGGCGGCGAGGACGACAACCGGGTGATCATCGCCGAGATCGTGCGGCTGCGCACCGAGAAGGCCCGGCTGCTCGGCTATCCGACCTGGGCGCACTATCGGCTTGACGACGCCATGGCGAAGACGCCCGAGGCTGCACGCGCCCTGCTCGCCAAGGTCTGGACGCCGGCGCGCTCGCGCGCGCTTGCCGACCGCGACGCCATGCAGGAGATGATCCGCGCCGAGGGCGGCAATTTCGCCCTCGCCGCCTGGGACTGGCGTCATTACGCCGAGAAGCTGCGGCGTGAGCGCTGCGACCTCGGCGAAGGTGAGATCGAGCCCTATCTGCGGCTCGACCGCATGATCGCGGCGGCGTTCGAGACCGCCCGCCGGCTGTTCGGCATCACCGTCACACCGCGAACGGACATCCCGGTCTGGCACCCCGACGTCCGGGCCTGGGAGGTGCGCGCGGCCGACGGACGGCATCTCGGCCTGTTCTTCGGCGACTATTTCGCCCGGCCGTCGAAGCGCAGTGGCGCCTGGATGTCGACCTTGCGCGAGCAGGAGAAGCTCGACGGCGAGGTGCGCCCCCTGGTGTTCAACATCATGAACTTCGCCAAGGGCGTGGACGCCGAGCCCCCGCTCTTGAGCTTCGATGACGCCCGCACGCTGTTTCACGAGTTCGGCCACGCCCTGCACGCGCTCCTCTCCGACGTCACCTATCCGGTGATCTCGGGGACGGGCGTCGCGACCGACTTCGTCGAGCTGCCGTCCCAGCTGTTCGAGCAGTGGCTCGACACCCCGGCGATCCTCAAGGCGTTCGCGATCCATCACAGTACCGGCGAGCCGATGCCGGACGCGCTCATCGCCAAGCTCAAGGCGGCACGCACCTTCAACCAGGGCTTCATGACGGTCGAATACGTCTCGTCCGCGATCGTCGACCTCGACTACCATTCGCTCGAGCGGGCCGACGATCTCGACCCGGCGGCGTTCGAGCGCGCCGCCCTCGACCGGATCGGGATGCCCGAGGAAATCGCGATGCGCCACCGCTCGCCGCATTTCAGTCACGTGTTCGCCGGCGACCACTATTCGGCGGCCTATTACAGCTATATGTGGTCGGAGGTGCTCGACGCGGATGCGTTCAACGCATTCCAGGAGACCGGCGACGTGTTCGACCGCGCCACTGCCGAACGGCTCTACCGCCACATCTACGCGGCCGGCGGCTCGCGCCCGCCCGATGAGGCCTACAAAGCCTTCCGCGGCCGGCTGCCGACCGAGGACGCGTTGTTGCGGCGGCGCGGTCTCGCCGATCCGACCCCCGCGGCCTAAGCCCATGGACCTGCACACCGCCGGCCATCGCCGCGGCGTCGCCGCCGCCCCGCACCATGCGGCCGCCGAGGCGGGCCGCGCCGTCCTCGCCGATGGCGGCAATGCGATCGAGGCGATGGTCGCGATGGCGGCCGCGATCGCGGCGGTCTATCCGCACATGAACCACATCGGTGGCGACGGCTTCTGGCTCATCCGCGAGCGCACGGGGCGAATCCGCGCCCTGATGGCTGCCGGGCGGGCGGGCGCAAACGCCCGGCGCGAGCTCTATCGCGACCATGAGGCGATCCCGAGCCGCGGGCCGCTGGCGGCCCTCACGGTGCCGGGCGCGATCGGCGGCTGGATGCTGGCGCTCGACGCCGCCCGGGCCGAAGGCGGCCGCCAGCCCATTGCCTCGCTGCTCGCGCCGGCGATCCGCCATGCCCGCGAGGGCTACGTGGTGACGCCCAGCCAGGCGCGGCTCACGGCCGAGAAGCTCGCCGAGCTCAAGGGCGTCCCCGGCTTCGCGGCGACCTTTTTGCCCGACGGCAAGCCTCCCGAGCCCGGCAAGAGGCTCAAGCAGGAGGCGCTCGCGGCGACGCTCGAGCATCTCGCGCATGCCGGCCTCGACGACTTCTATCGCGGCGACGTCGGCCGCGAGATCGCAGCCGACCTCGAGCGGATCGGCAGCCCGGTCACGCGGTACGATCTCGCCCGGAGCCGGGCCGCCGTGGCCGAGCCGCTCAGCGTCGCGCTTGGCTCCGGCACCGTCCACAACACACCGCCACCGACGCAGGGGCTCGCCTCGCTGATCATCCTGGCGCTGTTCGAGCGGCTGCGGGTGCGCACGCCGGAAAGCTTCGAGCATGTGCATGGTCTGGTCGAGGCGACCAAGCGCGCCTTCCGGGTGCGCGACCGGGTCATCACCGATCCCGATCGCCTCCCCGCCGCGCCCGAGCGCTTTCTCGAGCGCGCCTTCCTCGACGCCGAGGCCGCCGCGATCGACCCCCGCAAGGCGGCGCGCTGGCCTGCCGCGCCGGGCGGCGACACGATCTGGATGGGAGCGGCCGACGGCGAGGGTCGGGCGGTGTCCTACATCCAGTCCCTCTACTGGGAATTCGGCTCCGGCTGCGTGCTGCCCGCGACCGGCGTGTTGATGCAGAACCGCGGCGCGAGCTTTTCGCTCGACCCGAATGCGCTCAATGCGCTCGCGCCCGGGCGCCTTCCCTTCCACACCCTCAACCCCGCCCTGGCCACCCTCGCCGACGGCCGCGTGATCGCCTACGGGGCCATGGGCGGCGATGGCCAGCCGCAGACGCAAGGCGCGCTGTTCACCCGCCACGTGCTGTTTCGCCAGCCGCTCGACCGCGCGATCGATGCGCCGCGCTGGCTGCTCGGCCGCACCTGGGGATCGCCGAAGACCAGCCTGCGGATGGAGCAGCGCTTCGATGGCGACCTGATCGACCGCCTGCTCTCGGCCGGCCACGACGTCGAGGTCCTGCCCGAGCCCTATTCCGACACGATGGGCCACGCCGGTGCCGTGGTGCTGCACCCCGGCGGCACGCTCGAGGGGGCGCACGACCCGCGCGCGGACGGCGGCGCCGCCGGCGTCTGAGGCGGCAATCGCGCCCCGTGAACCGGGCCGCCGACGCCCTCGCATCGAACGCTCGCGCGCGATGCAACTGAAAATTGACCGTCTCCCCTCGACCCCAGTACAGTCGCGCCGGACCAGCACCACCCAACACCGTCACGACATCCGCGCAATGGAGCTCCGGCATATCCGATACTTCGTCGCGGTGGCCGACGAGCTGCATTTCTCGCGCGCCGCGGCGAAGCTCAAGATCGCGACGCCGACGCTGAGCGCGCAAATCCAGGCCTTGGAGAGCCTGCTCGGGGCGCGGCTGTTCACGCGCAAGACGCGCAGCGTCGCGCTCACGCATGTCGGACGGCGTTTTCTTGAAGAAGCGCGCGCGACGCTCAAGCGCGCCGAACAGGCGGAGCTCATCGGGCGGCGCATGGCCCAAGGCGAGATCGGATCGATCGCGCTCGGCTGCGTGCTCAGTGCCACATTCGGCGGCATCGTTCCGTGGTCGATCAGCAATTTCAGGACGCTCCATCCGGAAGTGTCGTTTCAGGCGCGGGCAATGGGGACGACCGTCCAGATGAGAGAGCTGCTCGAAGGAACGCTCGACGTCGGCTTTACCCGCGCGCCGCACCGCTATCCGACCGGACTGGTCGGCTTCGTCGTCGATCGGCAGCCATTCTGGCTTGCGATGCCCGAGGGGCACCCGCTCGCCGCCCATAAGGAGATCGAGCCCGGCATGCTGGTGAACGAGCCCTTCGTTGCGCCGCTGCTCGAAGCGGAGATCGGGTTTCCCAGCAATGTCCGGGCCGTCACCCCTGCGGGCGCGTCGATCAACATCGTCGCGCGCGTTCCCGACATCTTCTCCGTGCTCGTCTCCGTCGCGGGCGGGGTCGGCGTCGGGGTGGTAACGGAGTCGCTCGCCCACCTCCCGCTCCCCGGCCTCGTGTATCGCAAGGTCGTGAACGCGAGCCGCAGCTCGGAACATGCGGCCGTCTTTCGCCGGAACGAGCCGACGCCCCTGATCCGGGAGTTCATCGCCATGCTGCGAACCAGGGCCCGGACGGCCTGAACCGGGCGAGCCCGTTCAGCGTCCGTTGAGCCCGGTGATCCTGACGGCCTCCGACCACAACGCGATATCGGCGGCGATCATCTCGGCAAACGCCGCCGGACTGTTGCCGAGCGGATCGACCCCGAAGCCCGCCAGGCGCCGGCGGAAGCCCGGATCATCCACGGCCTCGGCGCACTGCTTCGCCAGCCGCTCGATTATGGCGGGCGGCGTGCGCGAGGGCGCGAGCAGCCCGTTCCAGGTGAGGACCTTGAACTGGGGAAAGCCGGATTCCGCGATGGTGGGCACATCGGGAATCTGCGCGACCCGCTCCTCGCTCGAAACCCCGATGATCCGGATGGCGCCCGCCGCGGCGTGCGGCAGCGCATCGGGCAGCGTCGACAAGATGATCGGCACGTTTCCGGCAACCACGTCGTACATGGCCGGGGCGTTGCCCTTGTAGCCGACATGGATCATCTCGAGCTCAGCGCGCTTCAGGAACAGCGCCATGCCGAGATGATTGAGGCTGCCGACTCCACCCGACGCATAGGACACCTTGCCCGGCCGCGCGCGCACATAGGCGATGAGGTCCGCGATCGTCCTGACCGGCAGATCCTTGTTCACGGCGAGCACGAACGGATTGGTGCCGATGACGCTGATCGGCGCGAAGTCCTTCGGCGTGTATTGCGTCTTCTGCATCGCCGGCACGATCGCGATCTGCGGCACCGCCGACATCAACAGGGTGTAGCCGTCGGCGGGCGCCCGCGCGACGAATTCGGCCGCGATCGCGCCCGCCGCACCCGGCCGGTCTTCCACGATGAACTGCTGTCCGGATTT
>DASTZX010000006.1:0-11787 GCA_035764045.1 Xanthobacteraceae bacterium
GAAGCAGCCGTTCTGGCGCAATGGATGGCCGACCTTCCTTGGAATAGAGCTCCTCGAACTTCTTATCCAACTTCACGAGCGCGTTGTTGGTCAGATCGCGAACGCGGCGCAACGGGTGCACCTTTGGCACCCGTGCCTCAATATCGATATACGAAAACAACGACCCCGATCGCTGATCCGTCCCTCGCATCGCGCGTCCCCGGTTGACCTACCCAACCAGGAATCACATCATCCCCGCCCACGCTACAGGTTTTTCAACAGCCTGCTAGATCGCGATTGCATCGCGAATTCACCGACCTGATCGGCGACGTCCCGCGGTCCATCTCCGCAGGCGTCGCCGATCGGCTTTTGGGACCCACCGACGCTGAAGCGAAGCGCCTCACGGGGCAGGCCCGAGGGCCCGCAGCCTCCGCGCCCGAGGTCTCGCCTCCTGCCGCCACCACGCGCCGCGGCGCACCTGCGGCAGATCCTGCTGAGACGCCGGCGCGGCTCTACGGCTTCAAGACCGAGGCTTAGGCGGTCTCATCGGCTGGGTGTTGCGGTCTGAGCCTTATCCAGATGGCACGGTGACTCGGGCGCGTCGTCGCCCAGCGTGTCGAGCTCGTTCGTGCGATGCAGCGCCCCCTCGACCGGGGCGCTCGCGACCACCGCATAGGGGCTTGCGAGCAGCATCGCTTGGCGGAGCTGGTGATCCCAGGCGCGCACGCTCACGGCCAGCCCTTTGTCGCCGTCGAATGCGCCGGAGAGGATGAAGTCGCGCTGGGCATGAAAATCGGTCGAGCGGGTGCGGAGCGCCGCCTGGACGATCATCCTGACGGCGATCCAGGCCGCCCAGTCGCCGCTCTCCATGTGCCGGCCGGCGGCGTGCGCCGCGAAGCGCGCCTGCACCTGCGGCGCCCCGTTGTGCTCCCAGGTCCAATGCCAGGCCACGGGCTCGAGATCGATGCTGCCCACCACCGGGCGAGGCCGCTGCGTGCGGTAGGGAAGCTGGCGGGCAAAATCGAACGCAGCGTCGGCGACGAAGACGGCATCGTAATCGCGGTTCGTCGCCGTGAGCAGCGTCGGATTGTTCTGGTCGCGCTCGCGCGGATCGGTGCCGGGCTTGAAGCGCTGGTGCGCGACGACGCGCGCGCCGAATTTCTTCGCCGAGCGCTCGAACGCCGCCGCGGATGCAGCGTCCGCGGCCAGCGGTCCTTCGAGCACGATGACATCGCGCCAGTTCCGGGCGACGAGATATTGGACCAGCGCGTCCATGCGCATGGCGAGGCTCGGAAAGGTGTGCACGAGCTCCGCCGCACACAGCTCGCGCCGCAGCGAATCCTCGGGCGCGCTGACGTTGAAGAGGAGCGCATCGCGGCCGCGCACCGCGGCGGCGAGCGGCGCAAAGGCCGCGGGCGGCGCGTCGATCAGAAAGAAGTGGATGCCGCGGCTCTCGATCGCCTGCAGCACCGCGGGCGCGACCTCCTCGGCGGACGAGACGCTGATGCGTGTCAGCGCGAAGTCGACCGGCAGCACGCGGCGAAGCGGCGCGGCGTCGTCGATCGACACCTCCGCGCCGGCGTAAGGGTGCGCGCGCGTCTTGAGGATGATGCGGTCGGCGCCCCTGATCGGCTCGTAACGGAGATCCCCGGCGATCTCGACGTAACCGATCGTGAGGGTCTGGCGCGCCGGTGGCTGCTGCGCCTGGGCGGGAAAGGCGAAGATGAACGCGAGCAGAAGCCCGGACAAGAGCGTGCGGACCGTAGGGGCATGGCGCCCGTACTCCCTCTCCCCGCGTGCGGGGAGAGGGTCGGGGTGAGGGGGCGCCTCCGCAAGACTTGACTCAACGACTCGTGGAGAGCCCCCCTCACCCCGACCCTCTCCCCCTGAATGGGGACAAGGGGTGCAAAAGCGCACCGGCCGTGCCTCGAAACAGAATTCAGTCATCGATCGCGATGCCCCAGGGAGTCCGGCCGACGGGAATCGAGATGAGCGCCCTGCGGCTCGCCGCGTCGATGATCGTGATGTCGTCGCCGAAGCCGTTCGCGACAAAGACCCTCTTCTCGTCACGCGACAGCGTGACCCCCCAGGCGCGCTTGCCGACCAGCACATAGGAGAGGACCTTGCGGGTCGGCACGTCGACGACCGCCACGTGGGCCGCGTGTCCGAGCGTCACATACGCGGTCTTGCCGTCACGGGTCATGGCAAGGCCGACCGGCGTCACGTCGCTCTTGCGCATGCCGGGAGGAAGGAACTCGATCCTCCCCGCCACCTGGAACGTCTGGCGGTCGATGATGAAGATGTCGCCCGACAGCTCGGCCGAGACCCACAGCTCACGGCCGTCCGGCGTCGCGGCGAAGCGGCGCGGCCGGGTGCCGACCACCACATCGTCGTCGACGACGCCGGCCTCCGCATCGATGCGATGCACGATGTCGCCGACCTCCGATGTCACGTAGACAGTCTTGCCATCCTGGCTCACCAGCACGCCTTCCGGCTCGCCCCCGGTCGGCACCTCCCGGATGATGATGTTCTCGTCCATGTCGATGATGGAGAGGGACGAGCCTTCCTCGTTGGCGACGTAGATGCGCCGCCGCGACTCGTCCATGGCGAAGGTTTCCGGGCTGGGACCGGTCGCCAGCTTGGCGATGACCTCCAGCTTCGACACATCGATGATGTCGATCACGTCGTCGTCGCCGCACGCGACATAGAGCCTGGTGTGGTCCGCGTTGAAATGCATGTCGCGCGGCCGGCGCGAGGTCTTGATGTCTCTGACGACCTTGTAGGACTTGGGATCGATCACGGTGAGATTGTTGGTCTTCTCGTTGCTCACGAAGATGAGCCCAGTGTCGCGGGCCGCCGCCGGCGCGGCGAGCCCGACGAGCAGCACGGCGGCCGCGCCGGCGATGACGGAGCGAAGACGAGCGCGAGGGGCGGACCCGGCCATTGTCACGGCACCTTGGGCGGCAGCGTCGGCGGCGGCATCGGACGGAAGCGCACCGGCTCCGCCTGCGCCAGCAGCGTGTTCATGTCGATACGGGCGACGCCCGGCTCGGCGCGGCTCTCGGCCGTCACCGCGGCTTCGGCCGGCCGGGCTTCGGCGTGGCTGCTTTCGTCGGCGCGATCGGCAGTGGCAGCCTCGTCGCCTTCACCGACATCGCCCGCCAGACCCTGCTGCGGATGCCCGGCGATGATCTCGTCGCGGGCCGCGATGGAGCGGTCGGCCAACGCGCGCGAGTACGGCAGCCGGAAGGACTTCGGCGTCCCGTTCGGCACATTATTCTCGTCGGTTTCCTCGACCCAAAGATAGACCGCTCCGGCGTCGCCGGAGCGCACATCCGGCTCGACGACGCGGCTCCACAGCAGCTGGAACCGGCCCGGCAAAGGTCCGCGCGCCGGCCAGCCGAGCAGCCCGTTGGTGGCGAAGAAGACAATGACGAAGAACGTCGAGGTCACGACGATCGCGGTGGCCTTGATCCACCACGCGAGCCGCGCCTCGAGCCCGAGCCAGAGCAGCAGCACGCCGATGACGGCATAGCCGAGCGAGATGGCGACCACGGTCGAGGTCATCTGTTCAGCACGCCTCACGCCTGAGGTTGCGCGAAACAGTGCAACATTTCGCCGCCATGCGCTACCCGGGCCGACGCACGCTGCGCGTCAGCTGAATCAACGACTTCGGCCGATGGCTGAGATCGCTGACGGTGCCGTTCTCGGCCACCTTGAAGCGCACCGCCGTGTCTTCCTGGCCCGAATGATCGAGCGTGAGCGTGTCGTAGAACACGACCTCCACCGCCGGATTGATCTTCTCGACCTTGACGGTGACCGGCACCGGACGCCCCGTGGTCGCCAGGTAATGGTTGACGTTGACGGTGTATTCGCCCGCCACGATCGCCCGGATGCTGACCGTCTCCTGACGGATAGGGCTCACGATCTTCCGTCCGTTCACGGTGATGACGTTGTTGGCGCCGCCGCGGTCGTCGCGGTCGAGCACCATGAAGCCCGCCTCGCGCTGGTGATACCAGACGATGTTGCCGCCCGGATCCTCGACGTAAAGATCGACGTCGTCCGGATGGCTGTCCGGCCAGCTCATCGTGATGATGAACTCGGCCTTGGAGTCGATCTTGCCCTGCTTGGCATCCGTGTTCATCACCAGGAGCGCGATGAAGAACAGGAAAGTGACGACCTGCAATGCCTTGAACAGCATGACGCTGAAGGGGTCGAAGGGCGGGTCCTGGCGATAATTACCGAAGCTGTCCATCGGGACTGCGCTCCAGCACGGAGACGACGAACACCTCGCTCAGGTCGGTCGCGAGGGCGAACAGCTTCGCCGTCGCACCGTCGAGCATGTAGTACTGGGCCTGCACCAGGATCGAGCCGACGAGGCCGGTCAGCGTCGTGTACATGGCGACCGCCATGCCCTCGCTCATCAGCCCCATCGAGCCTTTCACCGAGGCGCGGTCGGCCGCATCGAGGCCGGCGATGGGGGCCAGCATCAGGATGAAGCCGACGATCGTGCCGAGCAAGCCGAGCTTCATCAGACCGTCGCCCGCGAAGACGCCGAGCTGGTGCGGCCGGCGCAGCGCGTCGGCCAGCCCCCGCAGCAGCAGCGTCTGATCGAGGCGGGGATGGTCCTGCAGGCCGGCCTTGAGCACGAGGTTGCGGATGTGGCTGGTGATCCGGCCATGCGGCAGCCGCACCCCGTCACCGACCACGACGTCGCCGCCGACGACGGAAAAACGCGCCCCGCCGCGCGTCACGAGCGCGAACGCGCGATGCCCGCTGTTGAGCTCGCGCGAGACCAAGACGGTCTGCGCCAGGCAGTGCAGCGAGACGACAATGTAGAGCGCGCAGATGACCGCCGAAATATGGGTCGGATCGCTGGCGAGCATCAGCCGGATGAGGCCGAAATGCCATGCCAGCACGAAGCCGAACAGCGTCACGCCGGTGAAGATCAGCCAGCGCAGCAGCGGAAGGTAGTCCGACGGAAATTCGCCCTCAGGCAAGCGACCGACCATCGCGCTGCCACTCTGGTGTCCCGATCCCGAACCTTGCAAATGCCCGCAGCAACTCGCGTGCGAACCTCGGGAGCGATACCGTCG
Organism: Xanthobacteraceae bacterium; assembly: GCA_035764045.1. Lineage (GTDB taxonomy): Bacteria > Pseudomonadota > Alphaproteobacteria > Rhizobiales > Xanthobacteraceae > JAVDCA01. Next base: position 5,076 of record DASTZX010000006.1, read on the forward strand.
CGTCCCACGGGAAGTGTGACGCAAGTGCCGGGGCCATTCAAGCGAGCACGAGTTGGGCAGACGCCCCGGTTCTGGCTGCCTTGCGCTGCGCCGTATTGACCGGCCGTCATGACGGGGAATACGCTTTCACCCTTCAATTGAAAAATCGAGCGGGGCGTCATGCACCCGCCGACAAAAGGGGAGGATTCCGATGCGCCGAGCGTCCCTCGTTGCGATAGTGAGCTCGTTCCTGGCGGCTAGCGCGCTCACGCCGGTCCGCGCCGGCGACATGACGTTCGACCGCGCCCTCCATCCCGAGAATGAGCCGCAGAACTGGCTGCTGCACCACGGCAATTATGCGGGACACCGGTTCTCGGCCCTCAAGGACATCAACACCGACACGGTCAAGAATCTCAAGCTCGTGTTCAGTGTCGCACTCGGCGGCTATGAGAGCGGCGGGCGGTACAAGTTCGGCAATCTGGAGGGCACGCCGATCGTCGAAGACGGCGTGATCTACGTGACCGACGGATGGGGCTCGGTCTACGCGATCGACGTCAGCAGCGGCCGCCGTGGCGTTTTCAAGTGGAAGATGGATCCCGGCACCGATCGCGCCTGGGCCGGCGACGTCGCCTGCTGCGGCGTGAACAACCGCGGCGTCGCGCTGTGGAAGGACAAGGTGATCTCGGTCACGCTCGACGGCAGGCTGATCGCGACCAACAAGGCGACCGGCGAGCTCGTGTGGGAGCGCAAGGTGGCCGATCCGGCCCTCGGCGAGACGATCACGATGGCGCCGCTGGTGGTGCGCGATCTCGCGATCCTCGGAGCGGCCGGCGGCGAGTTCGGCATCCGCGGCTACATCGACGCGACCGACCTCAACACCGGCAAGCAGGCATGGCGCACCTTCACCATTCCGGGCACCGGCGAGGCCGGCAACGATACCTGGAAGGACGGCAAGGAGCGCTGGAAGCACGGCGGCGGATCGGTGTGGGAGACCGCGACCTACGACCCGGCGACCGAGACGATCTATCAGGGAATCGGCAATGCGGGGCCGGACTGGGATCCGGAGTACCGGCCGGGCGACAACAAGTGGGCCGCGAGCGTGCTGGCGCTCAATCCCAACGACGGCAAGATCAAATGGGGCTACCAGTACACGCCCAACGATCCGTACGATTTCGACGAGATCTCAGAGCATCCGCTGATCGAGGCGAAGGTCAACGGCGAGGATCGCAAGCTCGTCGTGCACGCGGCGCGCAACGGATTCTTCTATGCGCTGGATCGCGTCAACGGCTCGTTCGTGGCCGGCCGCCAATATGTCGATCAGCTGAACTGGACGCCGGGCCTCGATCCGAAGACCGGCCGGCCGCTCAACTACGATCCGGCCAGGGATGTGCAGATCTATGCCCAGGGCAGCCACGGCATGCGCGGCCAGGGCGCGTCGCACACCTGCCCGTCGCATTTCGGCGGCAAGAACTGGGAGCCTACCGCCTACAATCCGCAGCTCAGCCTGCTCTACATCCCGTCGATCGAGGGGTGCAATAAAATCGAAACGGTCGAGCAGAAGGATTTCGCCGACCAGGGCGGCACTATCAAGCCTCGCGAGCGCTTCTCCGGCGGCGGGCAAAAGACGAACGAGCGGCTCTACGGCAGCCTCAAGGCGGTCGACCCGGCGACCGGCGAGATCAAGGCGGCCCTGAAGCTGACCTATCCCAACTACAGCGGCGCGCTCGCGACCGGCGGAAACCTCGTGTTCATCGGCTCGGCGGACGGTGAGTTCTCGGCGCACGACGCGAAGACGCTGCAGCAGGTGTGGAGCTTCAACGTCGGCACCGGCATCAACGCGCCGGCGGTGAGCTACTCGGTCAACGGCAAGCAATACATCGCAGTGCTGGCCGGAGCGCGGCAGTCGCCCTTCGTGGTCGGCCTCGCGCCGGAGCTCAAGAACACCGCAACCGCATCGATGCTGTTCGTGTTCGGCCTCTGATGCGGTCCATGGGGGTGAGTTCCGCGCGACGCATCGCCGCGATTGCGGTCGTCGCGGCGTGCGCGGTGGGTTCGCTGCCGCTCGCGCACGCCCAAGCACCGCCGCCGGCGACACAGCTTTCGCCCGAGGAGGAGCGGACGATCGCCTATGGCCGGGAGGTCTTCAAAACCAAGGCGACCTGCCAGTTCTGCCATAAGTGGGACGCCTCGGGCGATCAGGGCTACGGCGGCAATGCGCTGTCCTTGCGCAAGACCCAGCTTACGCCGGCGCAGATGGCCGAGGTCGTCAAATGCGGCCGGCCCGGCACCGGCATGCCGTATCACGATCGCTTCGCCTACACCGACAAGCGTTGCTACGGGCTCACGCGGGAAGATCTCGGCAAGGACATGCCGGCGGCCGGCAACGAGTTCCTGCAGCCGCGCGAGATCGATGCGGTGGTCAAATATCTGTTCGCCAAGGCGGTCGGGCGCGGCGAGGCCACTTATGAGGAGTGCGTGGAATTCTGGGGCTCGGATACGCGGGAGTGCGAGCCGATGAAGGACGCGACGAAAAGATGAGCGCGCGGCGGCGGGCGGCCTGGGTCGCGGCGGTTGCGCTCGTCACGGCTGCCGGAGCGGCCGGGGCGGCCGGGGCGCAAACCCGCGCCGATCCCGGCGAGATCCACGGGCTCGAGCTCGGGCTCGACGCGCGGCGCATGAGCACGGACGGATTCGGCGAGTTCGCCTGCGGCAGCAATGGCGGCCCGCCGCGCGCCAAGCTCGATGGCTTTGCGGATTTCGCCAAATGTCGCGCCGAGCCGAGCGGCCTGCATGAGGTCTATCTGCGCTTCGATGACGAGGAGGAATACATCGGCCGGGCGATCGACGACGATCTGTATACCCACAAGATCGGGACGCGGGTCGCGGGCCATCCGGTGATCCTGTCGGTGCTGTTCGATGGCGGCGGCATCCTGCGCGGCATCCGATTGGTGACCGATCCGCGCGCCGCCCCGGGAGAGCGCCGCATGGCGCATCTCCTCAGCGTGGCCGCCCTCAACCGCTATGGCCCGCAGGGCTGGACCTGCGTCGACGAGCCGGCCGCCGCCGGCGAGACGCCGGTCGGCGGCATCTTCATCAAACGGAAGTGCCGCAAAGTGACCGCCGAACGCGACCTCACCGTCGATGCGCATTTCCTGCGCAAGCCCGGCCAGAGCGAGACTGATCCGGCAACCGGCGAGTACCGGGCCGGCCAGTACGAGAGCTGGACGCGCTTCGAGCTGATGGACCCAGCCTTCCGCCCGCAATGAGCGATTGCGACCCAGGAGAGATCAGATGACCCGTTTCGCCCTCCCCGCTGTCTGCGTCATGCTCGGCGGGCTCGCGTGCGGTGCCGCGCCCCGTCAGGCGCGCGCCGAAACACTGGTCGAGTTCAGCGCCGAGACGCAGATGCAGCTCGATTTCCACGTGCCGGATGCGGCGCTCGCCGCCATGCTGCCGGCGGGTTTCGCGCCGAGCATCGCGACCGCGGGGCCGGCCAAGGATGCGAACCTGCGAATGGTCTTCATCGATCGCGGCGACATCACCGGGCCCGACAACAAGCCGCTCGGCCGCGGATCGAATCAGCTCGTCTATCTGATCATCCCGATCAAGCAGGTCGCGACCGGCACAGTGGGCCAGCTGGTCCTTGCCGGGATCACGGCCGACCCGGCCGACGCGCCCGGTCCGTTCGGGGTCTATCTTCCGGCGAGCACGCATCGCATGCAGCGCTCGACCGTCGCGGGCGGGAGCGCGCCCCTGACCGAGGAGCACTGGGAGTTCGCGGCCGCGTCGGGCGAGCGCATGGAGGTGCATCTGAAGTACGAGCGGCGCGGGGCGCCAAAAGCCGCCGCCGAGCTGAAATTCTTCTCCGGCCAGGACCCGGCGAAATTCCAGATCTTCAAATACGAGCGCGGTCTCGACATCATGCGCAACGCCACCGTCAACGTCGGCGACCGAGTCAGCGAATTCAGCTACAAGGCGTCGGGCGGCCGGATCGGCGCGCTGTTCGACGGCAGCGAACGGGTGCTCAGCATCGATGCGATCCATTGGTCGAACCGCGCGGCGTACGCGCCCTGAGCATGTGCGTGCCCTGCGAATGGGCTATGCTCCGACATCGGCCAACCGACGAGGAGGTCTGTCATGAGCGTTCAGGCAATGGGCTATTTCTGGGTTGGCACGTCAAAGGTCGATGACTGGACGAGTTTTGCGAGCGGCCAGCTTGGGCTCCAGAAGGTCGACCGCGGCGGCGCCATGCACGCCTTCCGCATGGACGACCGAAAGCAGCGGCTGATCGTCGACGGCGGGCTGGCGGATGGAGAGCGTTTTTTCGGCTGGGAGGTCGCGGACCGGGCGGCGCTCGATGCACTGGGGGCGCGGCTGGAAGGCGCCGGCGTCGCGGTGCGGCGGGAAGCCGCCGCCATGGCGGACCAGCGTTGCGTCGCCGAGGTGATCTCCTTCCGCGATCCGGCCGGCAACCGTGTGGAGGCGTTCCACGGCGGTCAGATCGCCGATGAGCCATTCCGTCCGGCACGGCATATCCAGGGATTCCGGACCGGGACGCAGGGCTTGGGGCATGCCGTGCTGATGATGCCGGACATCGACGCCGCCCTCACATTCTATCGCGACCTGCTCGGGTTCCAGATCACCGATTTCATGGGTCCGCCGGTGTCGCTCTATTTCATGCACGTCAACAGCCGGCATCACAGCCTGGCCATTGCGCAGGGGCACGCCAGCGCCATGCATCATCTGATGATGGAATTCTACTCGCTCGACGATGTCGGCCAGAGCTACGACATCGCCCAGCAGGACAACCGTGTCGCGGTGAAGTTCGGCCGGCATTCGAACGACTTCATGACGTCATTCTACATGCGCACGCCGTCGAATTTCCTGATCGAGCATGGGTGGGGCGGCCGCGAAGTCGGTCCCGAATGGCAGCCGATGGAGATGAAATCCGCGGCCAGCTTCTGGGGGCACCAAGGGCTGTTCGAATCGATCGGTGAAGGACCATCGCCGGATGCGCCGCCGCCTCCGCCGATGCCGGCTCCGGAGCCAAGCCACGCACCCCTTCAGGTGATCGAGGGCAACTTCGAGCGCATGAACGGCGTCTGCCCCTGGTGGGATGCGGTGAAGCGCGCCAGCCGACCGGCAAATTAGCGCTCAATCCGCCATAAAGGCTTGTGCTCAGGACAAGCGATCCACAGCACCACCCGGCAAGTCGGGAGAGAACTGTTATCCACGCCAACGGAGTGCTAGCATCCAAGGCGGCTCACTGGTTCGTTAGCGAATGAGGTCAGGACCAGGGCCGGAGGGAACAATGTCCAGAGAGCAATCGTTGCGCACGGGAGCGGCTCTGATGGTTCTGGGCGCTCTCATCTTCCTCGTCTACGCGGTTGCGTTCTTCTTCCGAGCATTCTCGGGCGACGGATTCGAACTCGGCGTCGCGACGCTCAACGGCGTCACGCCGCAGCAATTGGATGGAGTCAACCCCGCCATCAACGCTTACATGATGCACCTTCACCTAGCCGCGGCAGGATTCATCGCGGCCACCGCGATCGCGGTCGGAAGCCTCGCTTGGTATGGCGTCCGAAATGGCCTCTGGTGGGCCTGGCTCGCGAGCGTCATCGCGCCGGTGGTGGGATTGGCTGTGGCGTTGCCGATGCATTGGATGGGACACTTCAATTATGATTGGGTGAGCCATCTCGGGCCGATCTATGTCGGGACGATCGTTTATGTGGCGGGAGCCGTCGTGGCATTGGCTGGACTGAGCCAATCGACACCGGTGATGGCGTCTGCCCGACCGTAGACGCGGACATCAATACGGCCAGGACCGCGCGACTGAGCGTATCGACGCTCGGCGCGCCAAGGTCTTTGCTTGTCAGAGGAAGAACGTTCGCTGCTCGACGCGACGTGCCGCGGGCGCGAATGCGCCTCAATGATTGAGGTTTTCCCGCAGCGTCGGCCCGGCATACTTCTTCTTCGACAGGCCGCGCCGTTGCAGCTCGGGCACCACGTGCTGGACGAAATCGTTGATGTTGCCTTCGGCCGAAAAGCCCCGGGCGAGGATGAAGCCGCCATTGGCGCCGGTCCCGAAATGCAGCTCCTCGAGCTTGTCGACGATCTGCTTCGGCGTTCCGCTCGCCGACAGGACGCGGTCGACGAGAAAGCGTTTGCCGAATTCTTCGACTGTCTGCTTGGAATCGACGGTCTTGAGCAGTTCCTCGAAGCTGCCGAGATTGCCCTTGTTGGCGGCGACCTCGTGGGCGAAATCGGCAAGGCACATGCCGGGCTTCGCCGCCGAGAAATCGACATTGTACTGCGCCGACATCTCGACCAGTCCCGCCTGCGGCGGGATCGCCTCGAGATAGCGTCGCTCCTGCTCGAGCGCCGCGCCCTCCGAGTCGGCCACCTGGATGCGGATCGACCAGAGGACGCCGATGTCACGCGGCTTGCGGCCCACCTTGGCGAGCTTCTCGTCGAGCGCCTTGCGATGCTGCTGCATGCTGGCGAGGGTGCGTCGGGTGGAGAACTGCAGCTCGGCATAAGTCGCGGCGAGCGCCATGCCGGGACCGGACAAGCCGGCCTGGATGATCACCGGCCGGCGCTGCGGCGATGGCAGCGCAGGGAGCGGGCCGCGGACGTTGAACCAGCGGCCGCGATGATCGATGCGGCGCACCTTGGCGGGATCCGCATAGATCCCCTTCTCGCGATCGAGGATCAGCGCGTCGGGCTCGACGCT
>DASTZX010000007.1:0-16070 GCA_035764045.1 Xanthobacteraceae bacterium
TCCGGCATGTAGACCTCGCTGCACATGGCGAGCCCGACCTTGCCGTGCGGCGTGTCGAAGACGTGGAATTCGTCGCCCGGCACGTACTGGAATTCCCAGCAGGCGCCGCCCGTGTAGACCCACGGCCCGTGCGGATGGGTGCGGCGGTAGCGCGCCGACGGCCGGCCATCCGGAAAGGCCATGCAGGTGAGATTGTAGGCGGTGCCCTCGCGCTCGCTGATCGGCTCGATGGTGCCGTAGACCGCGTGCACCTTGTGCTCGGCCGCCGCCGCGCGCAGCGCCTCGTGCGGATCGAAGCGCGCCGGCATGCGCCAGGGCCCCGGATAGCTCTCCGGAAAGCAGACGAAGTCGGCGCCCTCGCGCGCGGCTGCCGCGATATGGGCGACCGCATCCGCGACATTCTTCTCGTCCTCGCCGGGAGGGTGGGTGATGGGCTGAACGACAGCGATACGGAACGGCATGGCGGCGCCTCCGGGTTTCGCCGATTGTAGTCCGTAGGGTGCGCAAAGCGAAGCGTGCGCACGCGATCGAACCATCCGCGTGGGCACGGCGCGTTCCGCGCCTTTGCCCACCCTACCGGCCCGGAATCACCGGCAGCAGCAGATAGGACGGCTTGTCGCCGCCCGCATGGACCGTGTTGGTGCCGGTGTTGTAGTCGGCGTGATAGTGCAAGTAGGACTGGCTGCCCACGCCGTCGCGCGGCTGCACGTCGAGCCGGATGCGGTGTTCTTTTTTGAAAACCATCGAGGTCGGCCAGATCTCGACCTGCACCTCGACGATCTCGCCCGGCTCGAGATAGAGCCGCCGGCGGTGCGCGTGGTAGGGCCGATAGGGCCGCGTGAGCTCCGGATCGAGCTCGCGATGGGAGACGCGGAGCCAGCCCTTGGCGACCGGGACCGGCGTGCCCTGCTGGCCGGTCTCCAGCACCTCGTTGCCGTCGGGATCGATGTTGCGCAGGGTGAGGAACAGATCCATGTCCTCGGTCGCGCTTGCGACCCAGAGGTTCGCCATCAAGGGGCCGGTGACCTCGAGCTCCTGTGGCAGCGGCGGCGTCTCGAGCGACACGCCCATGCCGGGCTTGATGCCGCCGCCCATCACCTGCGAGGAGGCCGCCGAGGTCGATCCCATCGAGCCGAGGCTGGTGGCCGCATAGCTGCGCGAGGACGCGGTCGCCGGATTCTCGCGCACCAGCGCGGCGGCGTCGGGCTTGCCGAGATCGAAATAGAGCCTGGTCCACTGGGTGCGGGCGAGCGGCCATTCGTGCTCGTCGCGCCATTCGATCTCGTCGCGGCCCTTGCGGATCGCGAGCTTGATCGGCGGCTCGTCCATCACGCCGTTGTCGATGCCCTTGAGCCAGTAGTCGAGGAAGCGTTGCTGATCCTGCCGCCCCTCCTCGGTGTAGAACGGATGCACGTGCGAGCCGGTGTGGATGCGCATCTTCTTGTGCTTCGAGGCGGCGCGTAGATAGGCCTCGGTGTTGCCGCGCAGGTGCAGCGCAAATCCCGTCCAGTTGCCGACGGTGTAGAGCGGGACCGTGATCCTGTCCCACTGCGCCTGGGCGCCGCGCAGCGCGCCGCTGTCGAGGTTGTTGCGCAGCCAGAAATGCATCGTGTTGACCTGCCAGCCGTCCGGCTGCTGGCGCGAGGCGCGGCCGAGCATGTGGTGCATCAGGTGCGCCGTGAACCAGTTGGTCATGAACACGCTCAGGATGCCGCCGTGGAAGAGCGCGTCGCGGTAGATGTCGGCAAAGCCCTCCCACGGAATGATCGCATGAAGCGAGGGCGGCTGAAGGTTGGCGACGAACCACTGGTTGATGGCGTAATAGGAAATGCCGTTGAGGCCGACCTTGCCGTTGCACCAGGGCTGCGCCGCCGCCCACTCGATCGCGTCGTAGAAGTCGATCGCCTCCTGCAGCGACCAGGGCTCGCACTGACCGGGCGACTTGCCGCTGCCGCGCCCGTCGACCCGCACGCAGGCATAGCCGCGCGGCACCCACCATTCGGGGTTGACGGTCTCCCAGTTCATCAGCGGATTGGGCTTCTCCTGCAACGTGTCGGGCGGAACCCAGACCTTGTCCTTCTGGTAGGGGCCGAGGTTGAGGATGGCGGGAAATTTTCCGCCGTCGTCCGGCCGGATCACGTCGGCCTTGAGGTGCGCACCGTCGCGCATCGGCACGTCGACGTCGCGCTCGATAAGGAGCGCGTAGGTGGCGGGCGTGGTGGCGGCCTGGATGTTCATCGCGATCTCTCAAATCTCAGTCCGTAGGGTGCGTAAAGCGAAGCGTGCGCACCGCTTTGCGAGGCACGAAACCGCGTGGGCACGCCGCTTTGCGGCTTTGCCCACCCTACGAAGCGGAGGCTACCGCACGCCCGCCGCCTTGATCAGCTTGCCGTTGGCCTCGATCTCGGCGGCGACGAACTTGTCGAACTCGGCGGGCTGCATCGGAAACGGATCGACCGCGAGCTTCTCGAGCCGCTCGCGCATGCTCGGCGTCGCCAGCACCTTGGTGGTCTCGGTGTAGAACTTCTCGACGATCGGGCGCGGCGTCTTGGCCGGCATGAACACGCCGTACCAGACCGTGTAGTCCGAGTTCGGATAGCCGGCCTCGAGCGAGGTCGGCACCTCCGGCAGCGCGGCGGCGCGCTGCGGCGTCGACACCGCGAGCGCGAGCAGGCGGCCATCGCGCACCAGCGGGATCGCGGTCGAGATCGGGCAATAGTAGAAGTCGATGCGCCCGCCGAGCAGATCGGTCAGCGCCTCGGGCCCGCCCTTGTAGGGGATGTGGGTCGCCTCGATGCCGGCGCTCTGGCGGAAGCGCTCGGCGCTGATGTGGGTCGCGGTGCCGACGCCGGCCGAGCCGTAGCTGATGCTGCCGGGGTTCTTCTTCGCCGCGGCGACGAGGTCCTGGACGGTCTTCCAGCCCTTCTCGGGGGAGACCAGCAGCACATTGGCGTTGCGGCCGAGCGACACGACCGCGGAGAGATCGTGCGCCGTGTCATAGGGCAGGTTCGGCACGATCCACGGCGCCACGGTGTGGGCGGACGAGTTGGCCAGGATCGTGTAGCCGTCGGGCTCCGCCTTCACCACCGCGCCGACGCCGAGCGTGCCGCCGGCGCCGCCGCGGTTCTCGACCACGATGGTCTGGCCGAGCACCTTGGAGAGCGCATCGAACACCGCGCGGGGAATGATGTCGGTGGCGCTGCCGGCGCTGAACGGGATGTAGGCCTTGATCGGGTGGGTCGGCCAATTCTGCGCTTGCGCATGATTGGCAAGGCAGAGCAGCGCGGCAACCAGCGCGCAACGACGCAAACGCAACATTCGCAGTCCCTCGTGAGCCGTGACGTTCGTTCTCGTAAAACCGCTCCCGTCACGCCGCCTTGATGCCGTGCAGGCTGTGCGAGGCGTCCTTGACGGTGAAGAACACCACATCGGCGTCGGGCGTGGCCTTGCCGGCATGCACCACGTTGGACGGGATGTAGAGCAGCGATCCCGCCTTGGCCTCCACCTCCTTGCCGCCGATCGTGGCGCGGAAGGTGCCCTGCAGGATGTAGATCCACTGCTCGTTGGGATGCGAATGCGCCTCGGCGCCGGTGCCGGCCGGCATGCGCATCAGGCCGACGATCATGCGGTCGCCCTCGACGCAGGCGCCGTTGGCGGTGGAATAGTCCGGACCGCCGAGGATGTGGTTCACCTTGGCGAGATCGAACAGATATTCGCCGTTTCCGGCGCGCTTGGCGCCCGGGGTGCGTACGGTCTGGTCGGACATGGGGGTTTTCTCCTTCAGCTTGGGATCCAAGGGTGGGCAAAGCGAAGCGTGCCCACCGTGCTTCACGGCATGAACCACGTGCGCACGGCGCGTTCCGCGCCTTTGCGCACCCTACCGGCGCTCACGCCGCCGCGGCCTTGGCGGCCTTCTGCAGCACGAAGTCGTAATTGATGATGTAGTACGGCGTGGCGATGCTCTCGCCATTGGGCGCGGTGCCAGCCGGCTTCTTGACGAAATCGACGATCAGCGGCTCCTTGACGCCATAGACGACGTCGGTCTCGATGTAGGGGCAGCCGCGCTGGAAGAGGTGCGTGACGACCCGGTGGTAGCCCGGCGCCTCGACGCAGAAATGGATGTGCGCGGGGCGCATGTGCGAAATGCGGGTCTTGTTCATCAGCTCGCCGACCGGACCGTCCATCGGAATCGTGTAGCCGATCGGGGCGACGGTGCGGACGATGTAGGACCCGTCGGGCTGGCTGCGGTAGAGGCCGCGCATCCACGGCTCGGTCACGTCGCGCTGCGACTCGTAGAGGCCCTCCCCGTCCGTCTGCCACAGGTCGAGCTTGGCGCCGGCGACCGGCCGGCCGTCGAGATCGCGCACCTTGCCGATGACGAAGCACGGGGTGCCGGGCGCATCCTTGGCCATGTTGCCGCCGTCGGCGAAATGCGGCGAATTGGGAACATGGAACGGACCCTCGACGGTGGTCGGGGTCGCGCCGCTCGCGAGCCGGTGATTGATGGCGTCGACCAGCATGCTCACGCCCATCACGTCGGAAAACAGGATGACCTCCTGGCGCTTGTCGTCGCTCTTCTGGCCCAGCCGGGTGATGAAATCGATCGCGGTCGCCCACTCGGCCTCGGTCGGCTCGATGTCGCGCACGAAGCCGTGCAGATGCTCGATCAGCGATTGCATGATCTGCTTGAGGCGCGCATCGGGGATGTTCTTCCAGCGCTCGAGCACGACGTCGGTCAGGTTCTGCTCGTTCACGTAGGGCATCTCAGCTCTCCCTTGAAACTTCCCGGCGCACGATCGCGGCGCCGTCGACCATGGCCTTCATTTTAGCGAAAGCCACGGCCCGTGGCAGGTACTTCATGCCGCAATCGGGGGCGATGACGATCCGCTCCGCCGGCACATGCGGCAGGGCGGCGCGGATGCGGGCTGCAACGGTCTCCGGCGTCTCGACGGTCATGTCGGAGAGGTCGATCACGCCGAGGATGATCTCCTTCGACGGCAGCTTCTCCAGGATCTCGAGGTCGAGCCGGGGCTGCGCCGCCTCGACCGAGATCTGCCGGGCGCGCGAGCCGTCGAGCTCGGCCAGGAACGAGTAGCCGCTCGGCTTCTCGTGCACGACGGCCGCATAGCCGAAGCAGAGATGAACCGCGACCGTGCCGTCGACCCCCTCGAGGGCGCGGTTGAGCACCTGCACGCCGTACCGGCGGGCCTTGTCGGGATGCTGCTGCATCCACGGCTCGTCCACCTGGACGATGTCGGCGCCGGCGCGAAACAGGTCCTTGATCTCGGCATTGACGGCGGCCGCGTAGTCCATCGCCATGGCCACCGGGTCGCCATAGAAATCGTCCTGCGCCTGCATCGCCATGGTGAAGGGGCCCGGCACGGTCGCCTTGATCCTGCGGTCGGTGTTGGCGCGCAGAAGCGCGACGTCGCGCACCTCGACGGGCTCGCGGCGGGCGATCTTGCCGGTGATGCGCGGCACCGGAATGGGCCTGCCGGAGCGGTTGAGCACGCTGCCGGGATTGTCGATATCGACGCCGTCGAGCGCGGTGGCGAACCGGTTGGAATAGCTTTCGCGGCGCTGCTCGCCGTCGGTGATGATGTCGAGACCGGCACGCTCCTGGTCGCGGATGGCGAGCAGGGTGGCGTCGTCCTGCGCCTGCTCGAGGCGCGCATCATCGACCAGCCAGAGATCGCGGGCGCGCAGCCGCGGCACCTGCTTGGAGAGCCGCGCGCGGTCGATCAGCCATTCGGGCTGCGGATAGGAGCCGACCAATGACGTGGGTAGCAACATGGCGGACTTTGTTCTCGCGAGAGGCTACTTCGCCTTCTCATAGGGATAGATCACGTCGCCCGACTTGAACTGCGGCGGATAGAGGACGACTTCCTTTGCGGGATCACGGAAGTCCTCGATCGTGTTCCCCTTGATGTTCTGGAACTGCACCGCAATGGTACGCTCCTGCGCCCACTCGCCCTTGGCGCCGAACTTCACGTCCCCGACCACGGTCTTGAATGTCGTCTTGCGGATGTAGTCCGCGAGCTTGTTGTCATCGAGGCTCTTGGTCGCCCTGATCGCGTCCTCCAGCACCTGCTGGCGCGCGTAGGCCCAGACCGGCATGTAGTAGCCGAGCGGATCGACGCCACCCTCCTTGGCGGCCCGCTCCTGGTATTTCTTGAGCAGCTCCATCGAGCCGGGGAACTGCATGGATTTGACCGGCAGCCACGTATCGTAGTTGACGACGCCGTTGAGCAGCGGTCCGAGCTGCGTCTTGAATACGGTCGCCTGCAAGCCGACCATCGCGCCGCCCCACATCTTCGGCTTGAATCCGGTCTCGTTCACGGCCTTGACCATGCCGACCGTGTCGAGCGGGTAGGAGCAGACGACGAACAGGTCGGGATTGGCGGCCTGCACGGCCCGCACGATCGGACCAAAATCGGTCGTCGAGGGCGGATAGGATTTTTCGTAGACGATCTTAAGTCCGGCCGCGACGGAGTTCTCGTGCGCGCCGTCGCACGCGTTGCGGCCGAACTCGGCGTCGGCGGAGGCGATCGCGATCGTCTGCGGCTTCGGCTTCTGCGCCCGCGCCACCTCGAAGAAGCCGCGGGTGAAGGCGGGCTTCGGCGTGGGCCCGTTGGGGATCATCGAGAAGTAATTCGGATAATTGAAGTTGTCGTTGATGCCGGTGCCGAACAGGCTCAAGAACATCCGCTTGCGCGCGATCACGATCGGCATCGCGGCCGCGATCTGGGTCGAGGCGTAGCCGCTGACGATCAGATCGACCTTGTCGACATCGAGCAGCTTGGAATAGATCGCCGGGATCTGCGCGGGGCTGCTCTGGTCGTCATAGTAGACGAGCTTCACGGGCCGGCCGAGCAGGCCGCCTTTGGCGTTGACCTCGTCCTCCCAGATCTGCATCGCGACGAGCGACATCTTGCCGTTCGCGGCGAGCGGGCCGGTCAGCGCCATGCCGAACCCGATCTTGATCGGATCGGCGGCTTGCGCCGACGACGCGAGCGCCAGGCCGAGCACGGCCAATGACGCCGACAGCCAATGGAGGAAACGTCCCGAGTTACGACTGGTCATGATCACCTCCCGAGCGCGCCCTTTGCCTCGACCGGCGAGCGACTTGCGCCAATAAATCGACCGCGATCTTTCGCGGAGCCGCCTGCAGCGTCAAGCGAATTTCGCGGCATGCGGCGTCGCGGAGCGCCGGAAATGCGGCACCTTTGGGCGCTCGCCCAATTCCGACCGACGGATGAGCGCCGCTACGCCGCCCAGAGCTGCTGGAAGGGCGCGACCACCTGTTCGTAGGGCACCTGCCCCTTGAGGATGCCGACGTCGCGGGCGAACTGGGTCATGCCGGCGACGAACTCGCGCGAGATGGTCGGATCGTAATAGGGCCCGTCCCGGCGGATCAGCTCGGCGATCAATGCGGCCTCCGACTCGGGGAACAGCTTGCGGCCGATGCCGGTCGCGAGCGACGGGTCTTTCTTGAGCGCGCCTTGCGTCCGCACCAGCGCGCGCACTGCGGCCGCGGCCGCTTCGGGCTGGTCTGCGATCAGCCGGTCGGTGGTCGCGATCGAGGCCATGGTGTAGTTGAAGCAGGGTTTTGGGCCGTCGCCGCGCCGCACGTCGAGCACCAGCGTGCCGACGCCACGCCGGATCGCCACCTCGGCCCCCATGCCGTTGGCCCAGAAGCCGTCGATCTTGCGCTCTTCCATGGCGCGGGCGGCCGTCACGCCGAAATTGACGCCCGCCCCTTGCATCCCGGGCACCGGCGCAATCTTCACCTGGTCGCGCGCGAGATCGATCCCGGCCTCCCGCAGCAGCAGCCGCAGCCCCATCTCGACCCAGGGGGCGGCGCCGATGCTGCGGCCCTTCACGGCGGCGATGTCGCCGCGCTTGGCGCCGAAATCCTTGTGCAGCACCAGGAACCAGTACATGCCCTGCGCCTGCGCGCCGATGAGCTTCACACCCTGAAATTCCGGGAAGGCGGCGAGCGCCGAATGCGCCGAGCCGCCGACGAAATCGACCGTCCCGTCGCGCATCGCCGCGTAGCACTTGTCGACCGGATAGATCATCTCCAGCGTCACATCGAGTCCTTCGGTCTTGAAGAAGCCGAGCTCGATCGCGGCGATCGCCGGGAAATAGGAGTTGGAGATCATGTCCGGGATGGCGAGCTTCATTTTTCAATCACTCCCTTTCTCCGTTCGTCATCGCCCGAGAAAGCGAGCGATCCAGTAACCACCGAGTCGAAACGGCGTACTGGGTGCCCCGCTTGCGCGCAGCATGACGCTGAGTGTTTGGCGACGTTTTGCCATCACGTCTCCGTCGCATCATCCCGATCCAACGGCGTGTTCATCGCCACGTCGGCGCGCCGCTCGTTGGCAAGGTTGGCGCCGAGGGTAAAATAATCGCTCTCGGTCGCAAGCCGCGCCTGCTGCTCGAGCGTCTTGGGCCAGAACCCCAGATCGTAGCCGTGCCACGGCGGCTCCGGCTTGAGCGGCGGCAGGCCGAGGCGCTCCCAGATCTTTCGCGCATTCTCCATGAACTCGCGCCGCGGCAGCGCAACCGGCGCGAAGGTGCCCTTGAGGGTCGCGTTGATCAGGACGGCCGCGCTCTCGCCGTGATCGCGGGGCCCGCGCGGCCCGTGGCCCGGATCCTTGTGCGGCAGCACGTGCAGATCGTGCTGCGGCTGGCAGCGGTAGGACATGGCCCAGAACACCGCATCGGCATTGTCCGGGTCGATGTCCTCGTCGATCGCCACGATCCACTTGCCGGCGAAGCGATGCAGCGCGGCCGCCCCCTCGAGCGCGCGCCAGATCTCGGTCTCGGGCGTGCCGCGCGCGAACTGGATGGCGATCACCGCATAGAGGCTGGTCAGCGGCTCGTGCATGCCGACGCGCCTGACGCCGCGCACGCCCAGCGTCGACTTGAGGTGATTGAGGAAGAGCGGCTCCATGGCGACCTTGCGGATCACGCTCGACTCGCTCGGCGTCACCTGGCTGATGAAGGAGGTGAGGATCGGATGGCGCCGGCGCGTGATCGCGGTCACGTCCATGAAGGCATTGTATTCCTGCAGGTTGACGTAGCCGTGCGATTCGCCGAATGGCGCCTCGGGCTCGAGGAGCTCGGTGTCGATCAGCCCTTCGATGACGATCTCGGCCTCGGCCGGCACCAGGAGATCGACGGTCTTCGCCTTGACGACCTCGATCGGCGCCCCCGCGATCGCGCCCGCGACCGCGAGCTCGTCGAGGTTCTCAGGCATCTTCTGCACCGAGGCGTAGGACACCGCCGGCGGGCAGCCGACCACCACCGCGCAGGGCATCTTCTCGCCGCGCGCCTTGTACTTGAGCCAGTGCGCATAAATGCCGGCGCGCAGCTCGACGGAGGGGTTCATGCCGAGACGCTTCGGCGTCTTGAGCTGGCCGCGGTAGTTGCCGACGTTCTGGATGCCCGTGTCGGGATCGCGCGTGATGTAATGCCCGGCCGACAGGTACGGCGCATTGTCGAAGCCGGGCGTCGAGATCGGCACCGGCAGGCTGTCGAGCGCCTGGCCGGGGCGGTCGAGCGCCTCGCCCGCAACGACGATGTCGTGGCACGGCGCGCTGTCGACGATGCGCGGCGCGAGCGGCGCCGCGATGGCGTCGACCCAGGCCTTGCCGATCGCCTCGAGCGGCCGCCCGAAGCCGATGCGGTAGACGTCGCGGTTGGCCGCCAAGCCCGCGACCAGCACGGCGATGTCGTAGCGGCGGCCTTTCGAGTCGGTCGGCTGGGTGAACAGGAAGGCCTTGCGCTCGGCTTCCGGGATGCCGCCGCGAAACTGCCAGCGCACCAGCGGGTGCATCTCGGTGTCCTTGTTGATCGGCTCGTCGACGATCACCAGGAGACCGGCGCGGGCGAGCGCCAGCACATGGGCGTGCAGATCCGGATAGGCGCGCGCATCGGCCCCGGCGTCGCGATAGCGCTCGAGGGCGCGCAACGCCGCGGCCGATTCAGCCAAGCGCGCTCTCCATCCAGGCTGCGACCGCGAAGACGTCGGCGTCGCGATCCACGAAGCCGGCGACCTGCAGTCCGAGCGGCAGGCCCTCGTCGCGCAGGACCGGCAGCGAGATTGCCGGAATGCCGAGATAGGAGGTATGCACCGTGCTGGCCGGCTCGCCGGTCGAGCCGATGCCGACCGGCGCCGCGGCGGGCGCCGACAGGCCGACGGTTGCGTCCACATCGGCCGCGAGCTCCGCATAGAGCGCGCGGGCAGCGCTGCGTCCGCGCAGCAGGCCGCGATACTCGTCGGGCGTCATCCCCTCCGCCTGCTTGAGGCGCTCGAGCGCGGCATCGCTGAGCTTCGAGGCATCGCGCGCCCGATAGGTGTTGAGCGGCCAGCGGCCTTCCCAGGCATTGATGTCGGCGGAGAGCTTGCGCGCCTGCGCGATGGCGGCTTCGACGCCGGCGACCTTGCGGTCGTTCTCACGGGTCGCAATGGCGACGCCGGCGCCCGCCAGGCGCTTGAGCGCCTCCGTCATGGCCTGCCGGGCGGCGGGCGAGGCGAGCGCCCAGCCGGCGCTCTCGATGACGGCGAGCTTGCGCGGCTTTTGCGCCTTGGGCGCAGTGGGCGGGCCGGCAAGCCCCGGATAGCCGGGATCGCCGCCGGCGCGGATCGCGATCTCGTAGGCGACCTGCCACGCTTCGGCGAGGCTCGCCGCGATCGTCCCGGTGCAGCTCTGGCTGAGATAGTCGTAGGCGCCGCCGCGGTTGATCCCGCCCACCGACGGCTTGAAGCCGTAGCAGCCGCAATAACTCGCCGGCCGGATGGTCGAGCCGATGACCTGGGTGCCGAGCGCGACGGGCACGATGCCGACCGCGACCGCGGCCGCCGAGCCGCTCGACGATCCGCCGGGCGTACGGCCGAGGTCCCAGGGGTTGCGGGTGCCGCGCGCCACGGTGGCGGCGAACTCGGTGGTCACGGTCTTGCCGACGATCACGGCGCCGGCCTCGCGCAGGGCCGCGACGGAAGCGGCGTCGCGCTCCGTGCGATAGCCGACGAACAGCGGCGAGCCCTGCTCGGTCGGCATGTCGAAGGTCTCGATGATGTCCTTGATGCCGACCGGCATGCCGTCGATCGGCGACAGCGGCTTGCCGTGGCGCCAGCGCGCGCCCGAGGCATCGGCCGCAGCGCGCGCGGCATCGAGGCTCAGGCTCACGAAGGCGCCGATCTTCGGCTCCCAGGCATCGAGATCGGCAAGGCAGCGTTCGAGGAAATCGCGCGGACTGCTCTTGCCGGATTTGTAGCCCGCGGTCTCGCCCAGGTAGGGCCGCATCGTGGGCCGCGTGAGGGTTTCGGGCGCGTGCATGGTCACCTCCTCCTCAGCAACACTCCGGGGCAACGTCATTCCGGGGCGCGGGCGCAGCCCGCGAACCCGGAATCCAGCCGCCTGCCCTCGCTCATGGATTCCGGGTCCGGCGCTACGCGCCGTCCCGGAATGACGAGGACGATATGGGTCACTTCTTGCTCTCGTCGTAATAGTGGATCTCGTAGAGCATGCAGCCCTTCTCGGACTTGAACGGCCCGTGATAGACGCCCGGCGGCCGGCACGCATAGGTCGGCGCGTCGAACGGCTCGCCGCCCTTGCCCTGCGCGTCATTGCCGACGGTGAGATCGCCGGAGACCAGATACACCTCTTCCCAGTGGTCATGCACGAACGGCGAGGTGGTGTAGACGCCGGGATCGAATTTCAGGAGCCGGGTGCGGCTGCCCATCTTGCGGCTTTCGTCGAGATCGCTCGCCAGGATCTTCTGCTTGATGCCGGCCGGATAGCCGGGCGGCGTCGCCCAGCCTGCGTTCATGTCCACCTTGTGGAATTCCAGGTGCGGCTTGTTCATCGGCATCGTCGGGGCTCCTTCATCCTCATGTGCTCAGCCGAGGATCGGCAGCGTGCGCACCGCGTAGGTGTGCGCGATCTTGCGCTGCCGCACCGGATCCTCGAGCTCGAAGGCGAATTGCGCGGTCGGCCGCACGCCGCCTTTGGCAGCGAGCGTCCCGCAGAACATCAGCGTGTCGTCGGCGAGCCGCCCGTCCTTGGCGTGGCGCGCGAGCAGGCTTTTCGGGTCCATCATGGCGGCGACCGTGCCCTCCTGATAGAGCACCCGCCCCCCGTTTTCGCTGACATGGGCGCGCAGGATCAATTTGTCCCAGTGCGGCGCGACCTCGTCAAAAGCCCAGAAGACGGGGGCGAGCGGCTTGTCGCACATCTGCTTGGAGACGGTGACCCCGTAAATCTCGACCTCGCGGTCGGTGTGGTCGGAGCCGGCGCCGACCCAGAGCCGGCCGTCGTGCTGGAGCAGCACGAACTCGACCTCGCCGCCGGAGCGCTCGCCGACCACCTCGATTTCCGGGTCGGTCGTGAGCCGCGCGGCCGCCACCCGGTAGAAGATCGGGGTGGTCGCCGGCCGCTTCACGCCCAGCGCCTCGAGCTCGCGGATATGCTTCTCGACCGCCGCCGGATCGCGCCCGGTCCAGCCCGCGACCACGACATCCTCGATCGCGACATCGCGGCGCACGGCATTCGCGCCGCTATGCAGTGTCAGGTTGAGACTTCGACGCGGCACGCGAACCCCTCACGATTGGCCCGGCAGTCAGGGCACGGAACCCTAGCAGGCGACAGGGTGTGACAAAATCCGAAACGGCTTGAAATTTCAACATGAGGCCGTATGCAGATCGGCATTCCCCGAATCTCAGAATGGACATCCGGACTACCATGCGCCCCTTGAACCAGATCGCCGCGCGGCTCGACGCCGGGGAACCGAGCCTCGCCCTGATCGACGAGTGCCTCGGCCGGATCAAGGATCCGGCCGGTGAAGGCGGCCGGACCTATCTCAAGGTCTACGCCGAGCGGGCGCGCATCGAGGCCGAGGCGTTCGACGCGTTGCGCCGGGGCGGCGGCGCGCCGACGCGGTTTGCCGGCATCCCGGTCTCGATCAAGGACCTGTTCGACGTCGCCGGCGAGGTGACCACGTCGGGCTCGATCGCGCTGCGCGACGCGCCGCCGGCACCGCGCGACGCGAGCGTGATCGCGCGCCTGCGCGGCGCGGGCTTCGTGCCGATGGGGCGCACCAACATGACCGAGTTCGCCTTCTCGGGGCTCGGCATCAACCCGCATTACGACACGCCGCGCAATCCGTACGACCGCAAGACCGGCCGCATTCCGGGCGGCTCCTCGTCCGGCGCCGCGACCTCGGTCACCGACGGAATGGCGGCGGCGGGGCTCGGCACCGACACGGGCGGGTCGTGCCGCATTCCGGCGGCGCTGTGCGGCATCGCGGGGTGGAAGCCGACCGCGCTGCGCATTCCGACCGACGGCGTGATGCCGCTGTCGCAGTCGCTCGACTCGGTCGGCGTCATGGCGCCGACGGTCACGTGCTGCGCGATCGTCGATGCGGTGCTCGCGGGCGGCGCGCCGGCCGGGGTGCCGGAGTTTCCGCTCGCCGGCCTGCGGCTCGCGGTGCCGCAGAGGGTCGTGCTGGAGAGCCTCGATCAGGATGTGAGCCGCGCGTTCGGGGCGGCGCTGTCGGCGCTCAGCCGGGCCGGGGCGCGCATCTCCGAGATCGCATTGCGCGAGTTCGCCGAGCTCGGGCAGGTCAACGCCAAGGGCGGCTTCGTGTGCGCGGAGGCCTATGCGGTGCACCGTCCGCTGATGAAGGTGAAGGCCAAGGACTACGATCCGTTCGTGCTCACCCGGATCCAGCGCGGCAAGGAGCAGGACGCCGCCGACTACATCGAGCTGATGTGGACCCGCGCCGACATGATCCGGCGGCTCAATGCGGTCACCGCGCCCTATGACGCGCTGGTGATGCCGACGGTGCCGATGATCGCGCCGACCCTGCGCGAGCTCGAGGACGCCGACGCGGCGCGCCACGCCAATGCGCTGCTCCTGCGCAACACGGTCATCGCCAACTTCTTCGACCGCTGCGCCGTCTCGATCCCGTGCCACAAGGCGGGCGAGGCGCCGGTCGGGCTGATGCTCATGGGCGAGAACGGCGGCGACCGCAGGCTGCTGGCCATCGCGGCCGCCATGGAGACGCTGGTCGCGCCGGCGCTGGCGGCGTGACGGCGGCCCGGCAACCGGGCTCACCCAAAGGCGCCAAGATTTTACCACCACCGGCGCGCTATACTGATGCCGAGGGAATCAAACAGCACGGGCCCGACCATGCGACATCCACTGTGGGGACATGTGAGCGCGGCGCTTGCGCTGGCGGCGGCGCTGCTGGTGGCACAGAGCGCCGGCGCGGCGCCGGCCAATTGCCACAACACCGGCAGCTTCGACGCCTGGCTCGCCAAGTTCAAGCAGGAAGCGGAGGCGCAGGGCATCTCGCGCGCCGCCATCGCCGAAGCATCGCCCTACATGGTCTACGATCAGCGCATCGTGAACATCGATCGCGGGCAGAAATTCTTCGCCCAGGACTTTCTCCAGTTCTCCGACAAGATGCTGGCGGGCGGACGCATCGGCAACGGCGTCAGCCACATCAAGAAATACGCCGACATCTTCGCGCGCGAGGAGAAGGAATACGGCGTCCCGCCGGCGGTGATCACGGGGTTCTGGGGGCTGGAAAGCGATTTCGGCTCCAACCAGGGCAAGGACAACTCGATCCGTTCGCTCACGACGCTCGCCTATGACTGCCGGCGCTCCGACATGTTCCGCGGCCATCTGTTCGATGGGCTGCGGCTGATCGAGCGCGGCGATCTGCGGCCGGCGGAGATGCTCGGCTCATGGGCGGGTGAGCTCGGCCAGACCCAGATGATGCCGTCGGAATACATCAAGCACGCCGTCGACTACGACGGCGACGGACGGCGCAACCTGATCCGGAGCGTGCCGGACGTCATTGGCTCCACGGGAAATTACCTGGTCAGCCTCGGGTGGAAGCGCGGCCAGCCGTGGCTGCAGGAGGTGCGGGTCTCCTCCGGCGTGCCGTGGGACCAGGCCGATCTCGCGATCCAGCATCCGCGCGCGCAGTGGGCCAAGTGGGGCGTGACCTATCCGGGCGGACGGGCGCTGCCAGCCGACGAACTGCCGGCGTCACTGCTCCTGCCGATGGGGCGCTACGGGCCGGCCTTCCTCGCCTATGACAATTTCCAGGTCTATCTCAAGTGGAACGCCTCGCTGGTCTACTCGACCACGGCGGCCTACTACGCCACGCGGCTCGCGGGCGCGCCGGCGGTGACGCGCTCGAGCGGACCGATCCCGCCGGTGAGCGCCGAGGAAGTGCGCGAGATCCAGCAGCTCCTGACCCGCGCCGGCTTCGACGTCGGCGGCGCCGACGGCAAGGTCGGCATCTCGACCCGCGCCGCCATCAAGAAGATGCAGCTCAAGTTCGGCCTGCCGGCCGATTCCTATCCGACACCGGAGCTGCTGGCGCATTTGCGGGGTGGGAGATAGGGGCACTGCTCGTCGCTCGTCATTCCGGGGCGCCGCGCAGCGGCGAACCCGGAATCCAGTAATCTCGGAATCGAACCATGGATTCCGGGTTCGCGCCTTCGGCGCGCCCCGGAATGACAGCTTCACCTCAACCAATAATCCAGCGAATACATTCCGCCGCCGCGGGCGAGAAAATACGCCGCCGCCACGGTCCACATCAGCGTGTATTCCAGCCCCTGCGTGTTCCAGAACCAGCCGCCCTTCACCCAGCGCTCGCGGCACGACACCGCCAGGAAGATCACCACCGGCACGGCGGCGATGCGCGTGAACAGGCCGAGGGCGAGCAGCGGGCCGGCGACGAGCTCGGTCGCCGAGATCAGCGGCGCCCACAGCCGGCCCGGCCGGTAGCCGTCGCGATCGAGCTGCGCAGTCAGCATCTTGAGATTGCTCGCCGGCAATCCGCTGTTGCGAAACCAGCCGAAGGTGACCCGCAGCCCGTGCGGCACCAGCGCCAGGCCGACGATGACGCGCAGCAGCGCCTCGATGAGCGGCGCCAGGTTTGCGGACACGGCGTCGGGCGCAGGCAAGACCGGCAAGCGAGATGACCTACTTCTTCACCAGCGGGCAGGCCGGATCGGGCGGCCCGAACGCCTGGTCGCC
>DASTZX010000008.1:0-2501 GCA_035764045.1 Xanthobacteraceae bacterium
TAGCAAACCGATCTCTGTCCGGCCGTGCTCATCTGTCTCGCCAGCTTGCCATTCTTTGGCGCGCGCGTTTTGGAGCGAACCGGCTCCGTATCTCGGGGCGTCCGCATGTCCACCGAACGCCGCCCTCACTGCTGCCGGAACGACTGCCGGAACGACATCACCAGCGGTCCGACCAGATAATCGAATGCGGTCCGCTCGACGGTCGGAATCATCACGATCGCCGACATGCCCGGATAGAGTTTGACATTCGGCAGCCGCGCCAGCTCGTCGTCGTCGATCCGCACGAGCGCGGAATAGTACGGCGTGCCCGTCTTGGTCTCGACCAGGCGGTCGGCCGAGACCTCGATGACCTCACCCTTCACCACCGGCGTGATGCGTTGCTTGTAGGCCGTGAGATGCACGTCGGCGCGCATCTCGGGATGGACGAGGCTGATGTCGTCGACGCCGACCTGCGCCTCGACCACGAGCGAGTCCTGCTCCGGGACGATGTCCAGGATCTTGTCGCCGCGATTGATCACCCCGCCGACGGAGAACACGTTGAGCGCCACCACCCGCCCCGCATAGGGGGAGCGGATCTCCATGCGGCCGAGGACGGCCTTGGCGTTGAGAAGGCGCGGGATCACCTCGAGCACCTTGGCCTGGGTATCGCGCAGATCCTTCGTGACGTCGCTCGCCCGGTCGTTGTCGAGCTGGGCGATCTGCTGCTGCTGCTCGGCGATGGCCTGGCGCGCCTTGGCGATATTCGCTTCCGTGTCGGCCGCCTGCCCTTCGAGGCCGGCGCCGGAGCGTTCGAGCTGAAGCTGGCGCGGGCGGGCGATCAGCCCCTGCGCGACCAGCGGTTGGATCGATTGCAGCTCGCTCTGCACCGAAAGCATCTGGGCGCGGTACGCCTTGACCTGCGCTTCTCCGCCTTTGATCTGCGATTCGAGCTGCGCGATCTTCTCCTGGATGACCTTGCGCTGCCCCTCGAGCGCGGCGGCCCGGGTCTGGAACTGATAGAGCTGCCCTTTCCAGATGCTGACGACGTCCGGATCGTCCATGTGCGACTTGAGGTCATCCGGGACGGTGAGCTCGGCGGCGTGATTGAGCTCCGCCCGCAGGCGCTCCTCGGTCGCCCTCAGCACGTAGAACTGTTGCGACAGGACCTCCTGCTCGGCGCGCGCCTGGGTGTCGTCGAGGACGATCAGCACGTCCCCCGCCTTGACGCGATCCCCCTCCTTGACCCGCAGCTCCTTGACGATGCCGCCGTCGAGATGCTGGACGCTCTTGCGATTGCCTTCGACCTTGACCACCGAATTCGCGACCACGGCGCCATTCAAGGGCGCCGTCAGCGCCCAGGTGCCGATGACCCCGAAGAACAGACCGACGATCACCCATCCCGCAATGGCCGCGCCCCGCATCGAGTCGGTCGGCGTCACGATCTCGGCCTCCGCCGGCTTCGCCGCCGGCGGCTGCGGCCGCATCAGGGTCGCCTCGAGCTCGCCGACCAGCTTGCGCAAGCTCTGGGAAATGCTGCCCGATGGCACGTTGTTTTTGCCGCTCATGACGACACCGCTGCAGGCACGCTCGCGGTCTGCACCGAGCGGGTGAGGCGCTGGAGGACGTCGGAGCGTGGACCGAACAGCTCGACCACCCCCTCGCGAATGACGAGGAGCTTGTCGACCACGTTGAGCGCGCTCGGCCGATGCGAGATCATCACGATGCTGGTTCCGCGGCTCTTGAGCCGCAAGATGCATTCGGCGAGCGCCGCATCGCCATCGGCGTCCAGATTCGAGTTCGGCTCGTCCAGCACCACGATGCTCGGACTGCCGTACACCGCGCGCGCCAGCGCGATCCGCTGACGGAAGCCGCCGGACAGGACCGCGCCGCCCTCGCCCACGTGCGTTTCATAGCCGTTCGGAAGCTGCAGGATCAGCTCGTGCAGCCCCGCGAGTTGCGCCGCCTTGATGATCTCCTCGTCGTCGCCGGCCTGGAAGCGGCTGATGTTGTTGGCGACCGTGTCGGCAAAGAGCTCGATGTTCTGCGGCAGATATCCGACATGCTGGCCGCGCGAGCCGCTCGGCCACTGGCACACGTCCGCGCCGTCGAGACGAACGCTGCCCGCATAGGGCGTAAGAACGCCGACCATGTGGCGCGCCAGGGTGGATTTGCCGGAGCCGGACGGCCCGATGACGCCGAGCACGTCGCCCGGCTCGATCTTGAACGTGACGCCGCGCAGGATCGGCCGTGTGACTCCGGACACGATGCAGGTGAGATTATCGACCTGCATCTTGCCGCTCGGCCGCGGCAGCGAGAGCCGCGCATCCTGCGGCGGATGGCTGGTCAACAGCTCGCGCACGCGATGGAAGGCCGAGCGGGCCGACACGAGGTTGCGCCATGACCCCACGATCTGCTCGACCGGTTGCAGGGCGCGCCCGAGCAGAAGGCTCGCGGCGAACATGGCGCCGACCGTCACCGAACGTTCGATGACCAGATAGGCGCCGAGACCGAGGATGAGCGAC
>DASTZX010000009.1:0-28516 GCA_035764045.1 Xanthobacteraceae bacterium
AAACGTCGAGACCGATCGATGAAACGCAAGATTAGAATCCAAGTGCTGGCCGGGACGAATCTTTCGTGCGTTCCACGCCGGGCTTCTGAATTAACGTTGCGCATGGACCCCCTCAAAAAACCAATTTCAGCAGCCTGCTAGAGGAGGATTGGTTCAAGCAGTCATCGATACCGGCATGCTTGTCGAAACTGAAGTGCCCGGGACAAATTGAGACCTTTGGTGTGAGCCGGTGGCCGGCTCACGAATTCACCGCCGAGTATCTCAACAACAGAATGAACATCTTTCCGGTGAGGATGAATCGATGCGAGTTCTGCTGGTCCATAATTTTTATCGAATACCAGGAGGAGAGGACAACATAGCTCGGCAAGAGCTGATGATGCTCAAGGAAAACGGAGTGGACGTCGAATTGTTTTCCGTTACCAATGACGATATCAAAGGGATACGCGAAGCAATTTCAGTCGGAGTACGGGTCGTTTATAACTTTGCCGCGCGACGTGCTCTGTCGCGAAAGCTGGCGGAGTACGCGCCGGATGTGGTCCACATCCACAATTTCTTTCCGCTGCTGAGCCCCTCCATCCTGGACGCATGCCGGGATGCAGGTGTTCCGTCCGTCATGACCATGCACAATTTCAGGATTTTATGTCCGACGGCAATGCTTGGTGCCGATGAATTGACCAAAAAGGGAACGCTGCGGCATTCTTGTTGGTGGACCGTTCCGAAAAGGGCTTATCGGAATTCGGCGGCAGCGACGCTGGCCGTCGCAGCCATGGTTGAGTTCCACAAGCATGCTGGGACCTGGACACGCAAGGTCGACCGCTTCATCGCACTCACGGAGTGGGCCAAGCGCATGTTTATTGAAGGTGGGCTTCCAGCCGATCGCATTGTCGTGAAGCCGAATTGCGTTGCCAGGCCAGCCGGCTTGGCTGGGTCGCGGCGTGAGGGAGCGCTGTTCGTCGGTCGGCTGGACCAGCAGAAAGGACTTGGCACCGTTCTTCGGGCATGGAAGGACATCGATTATCCTCTGAAAATTATCGGAGATGGCCCGCTTTCCGAGCTCATCGAGCGGACCGGGAACGATCGCATCACATATCTCGGACGACAGCCGTGGGACGCGGTGCAAAGAGAGATGCGGGCAGCGAAGTTCCTTGTTTTTGCGTCGATCGGAATGGACATGTTTCCGACCACATTACTCGAGGCATTCTCGAATCATCTGCCCGTAATTTGCTCCGAACTGCCCTGTCTCCAAGAACTTGTGAAGTCCGGCGTCACCGGGTTGATGTTTCCTCCCGGAGATGCGAACGCCCTGGCGGCTCAGGTGCGCTGGGCGGTTTCGAATCCTTCGGCGCTTGCCGAGCTAAGCTGTCGCGCGCATGCGAGCTACGAGGAGCGGTATACGCCTGAGGTCAATTTCAATCAGCTTATTGGCATCTATCGATCTGTCGCCCGGGACCGCCCTGCCTATCATCGGCGGCATTCCGGAGCAAAGGAACGCATCGAGGCCTTTGAATGAGACAAGGCTTGCGGCCTATCGGCTGCGCCACCAACCGAAACTCAGATCCCACAACATCGATCGCAGCGGCGACATTCCAAGCGACCAGGGAGGCGCCGATCCGAGGATCATGCGCCCGGTCGTCGTGCTTGTATCGACTGGCGTGTTGAGGATGCGAAGCCCGATACCCTTCCGGCCTAACCGGTTAATCAGCGCTAGCACGCCCCGGGTCGTGTGCGCAACGCGATATGGCTTCGTGATCGCGATCACGTCACCCTTGTGAACGGATTCGATCGCCCGATCCAGCTCCGGTGCCTTGCCAAAAATGCTCGTCTGCTCGCAAAAGAACTTTTGGGCCCCCATCGCGGCCAGATCACGCTTCTGAGCCTCGAGCTTGGAGGTGGGTTCAAGTGTACTGATCTGGCAATAACCCACGATCATGGCTTCCCCGGTGAAGGAAAGGATTACATCAATATACTGGGCGAAACTCCATTGCCTCTCCCTGGCCTGCCGTTTGCGAGAGAGCACTCGTCGTCAAGATCCGCCGCGACCTACGCGGGAACGTTCTCAGCGCGCGCGGCCAGTTTCTCATAAGAGTCCTGAAGAGGATCACGCACGTCGATGAAATAGGACGCTCCGAGACCTAGTAAAGCGTACAGATGCGCTCGCCCTGTGCCTAGGTTCGGGGCGAGCAACGGAATTTTCGAACAAGGATCATTCGGGTACAGGCGCTTGTACTCGACGAAATTCGTGAATGCCTCAAGGCCTTCGCCACCGAAGGTCTCGGCCGGTGCACCCTCGGCCCAGATCACCTCGTGTGTATCCAGCACAATTTGAAAGTATTCGAGCGTCTCGATGCCCGGCAGCACAGCGGGCGCAATGGACGTGCCGTTAACAAGGTCCCTCACCGGCATCAAGAAGCCATCGAAAAAAAGGGCGTGCAGAGGCGAGAGATAAAGGTCGGCGTGAGGCGTCTGATCGTCAATCGCGAAGCGCGATACACGGATTGGCATGACGCTCTTGTGCCAAGAAGTTCCACTCCGTCTAAAGGTGTTGCGGCCTATCCATTTTACCGGCAAATCCACGCCGCGTAGTGTTTTGACGCGATCACCGATTCCGAGAGCCTCTATCTGTACCTCGCCATCGGGAGTCAGGACGTGAGTGCCTTTGGCGAAGCAGTGACCCTTGCCACCGCCATTGCCGCCACCCCAGCCGTTACCATTTCCAGGTCCGGCATTCGCCCCTGAGGGCAGCGCCATCGAGGCAAGAGCAGCAATGCCGGCCACTTTGCCGGTGAACGCGGCGGAGACACGCAAGAAGTGGCGGCGGGCGGGACTGAGCGGGTGCTTGCGGTCCGGAGCAGGCATGGCGCACCTCAAGTGCATGTTTGATCGTGTCTTATGAGGTTGGAGACGCGTTGTAGTGTCAAGCGACGGCGCGCACTGTGTCACCTGCTCTTGCGTGGTACCAACTTAGATGCGACTCGTCGGCCAGCATGAGCGCATATCGGCACCATGAATCCGGCCCGGAAGCGTCGAATCTGGCCGGAAATTTGTAGAGTAACCGCTCTACGGCATCCTTGCCGCTCTGCTGGCAAGTCCGCGTTGGCTTGGCGTTAGACGCTCAATCATGCCTGGGTTCTGCGCGCGACGGATTTGCGAAGCACGCTGGTGATGTTCGGCAGGGAAGGGCCCTTCGCATGATTGAAGTGAGCTTTCGGGGATGGCAACTGAAGCGCCTCCTGCTGAGCGTCCTGTACCAAGGACGCAGGCGGCGAAATGTCCACGAGCGGCTGCGGAGAAGGTACTGATGGCCATAGCGACGCGCCGTTGTTCATCGCCCAGATGGCGGCCTGTGTCCGATTATGCACCCTGATTTTGCGAAGAATCGCTTTGACGTGAACCTTGACGGTTGCTTCTGCGATGTCGATCTTGCGTGCGATGAGCTTGTTTGAGTCACCATCGGCCATGCAGCGAAGGATGCATTTCTCCCGAGCCGACAGTGGCGGAGTGCTGTCCGCCGGTTGAGATGAGTTGCGGTGCACTTTCTGAATGATTGCGCTCGAATCGTCCATGTCGCGACGATGGCTGCCGATGACCGCCAGCAGCTGCGGCGGAAGGATCGTTTCACCCAACATGATCAACTCGAGAGCTTTCGTGAAAGCGTCGCAGCTCACGCTCTTTGCGAAACAGACATTGGCGCCGGCCGAAAATGCAGAGACCATATCGCCGACCACGTAGCTCTCCGCTAAGAGCGCGACGCGTCCGGAGGGGTGCTGTTTCTTGAACAGCGCGATCTCCGCGAGAGCGCCGTTTGGCTCGTCGCCCGCGTCAATGACGAGCAGGAGAGCTTGATGCTGGGGGGTGGGGGCGACATCTTGAACATGAGCGCCCGAGGCAATGACGCGGAAATTCTCCGCGTCGAGGATTCGAGCAAGGCCATGTCTTAGAAGCGCGCTTGGTCCAACAAGGATGGTCGCAAAGGGCCGATGCCGCATGGTCGTGCTCCATTGCTTAGGTTGTGATGCCCTCCCTCCACCCAATTGATCGGATCATGATCCACGCGCCCGTGATGAGTAGCCACTATGAGCGCATCCGACGAGCAGGGGTATATACCGTTGGATATAGCTTCGCCAATCTGAGGCGGCTAAGGATGCGTCATAATCGCAGGCCGGCGCCAAATCTTATGCAGCATCTGTCTCCGCAAGAGGCACGGGGTCACGTCGCGCGACACGCCTTAAGCGCTCGGCCCCGTTGGATCGTGAGATCCTTATCGGCTTGAGAATTATCTGGCGGGCGCAAGCGGCGTGATGTCCTCACGCCACTGACCTGGCGGCGTTCCAGAACGGCATCATCGAGAACTTCCGCGAGTTTCGCGACGAGCTGCAAGACGGAGCATACGATTCCGCGCCGAGACGTTCCGATCGAGTGGCAGCCAGGCGAACTCAGGCCCTGTCTGTCGGACCATTCCTGTCTTCCTCGAGGAGCGAGGAAATCTGAGCCGCCAATCGGAGCAGTTCGTCTCCTCGCGATGGATCAATGTCGGGTCCGGTGGCAATTCCAACGAGCTCTATCACGATGCGCTCCAAGCGCTCGCGTGCCTCCACCGGCAGGCTGTTTGCGTCGCTGGTCATGCTGATGTGTGTGTTGCGAGCGGCACCGTACGCCGCTACCACTCAACTCCGGGCGCACGAGCTTTGGTGCGCTTCGTCTCAATATAACTCGACAGATGCGCCGGCCGCAGGCAGGTCGCGCGCTTGAACGAGGCTCATGTGGCCGAGCGCGGGGCCGAAACCGCGCGCTGTGGCGGCAAGATTGGTGTAAGGCAAAAATGAGCAGGTGAGCCACTTTTGTGCCACAGAAATGACCTAAATTGGGCCATACTTGATCACTTCGGCATGGAGACGCTTCCGGGGGGCCCGGCCGCGTATTGTTGCGTACCCGGAGGTAATCGGGTTGGCCCCGCACGGTATCACTATAGTCATCGCCGACCGACAACCCGTGGTTTTGTACGGATTGTTGGCCATGTTGCGTTCCGAAGGCGATTTCAATGTCGTTGCCAGTTGTTGCGACGGCGCGACCTGTATTCAATCCATACGCGATCTCACTCCAGATTTGGCGCTGATTGATATCTCGCGGCCAAGCCCGATCGGGTTCGAAGTTCTTGAGACCGTGAAGGTAGAGCAACTGTCCACGCGGGTCGTCTATCTCTCGCCACTGCATGATGGCTGGGACGTGCCGAGCGCCATTGCGACGGGGGCATACGGCGTCATTCCCAAGGAGTCTGCGCCCCAGCTCCTGCTGCGTGGACTTCGGCACGTGGCGTCAGGACTTAGGCTGCTCCCACGTCCTGAACGGCCGCCGGGATTTGCCAATCCCGCACAGGATGACCCCGGACAGTTGCCGGCGACACTGACGCCCCGTGAGTATGAGATCATGCAGTTCGTCTGCGCGGGTCTCTCGAACAAGGAAATCGGGCGCCAGCTGAATCTCTCGGATGGGACTGTTAAAATTCATCTGCATCACATCTACCAGAAGCTCTCAATTCATAACCGAACGGCTCTCGCCCGCTTGGCGGCAAGCATCTCAACCAAGCATTAGAGCTTGCTCCTGCACACGGTGCACGCGCACGCGCCAGACTTACCTGGGCCAAGCCGTGGCCTGACGCGATCTGCCGAATTGGCGCCGGCAATCCAGATTATCCGACCGGAGTACCGCTTACTCACCGCACCGTTTGACATGTTTGTGTGCATACTAGGATCGTGCCGTGCCGTTGAGTGTCAGGATTAGAGCGCTGCTAACAACGCCGGGAGCGGAGGGAGGCCATGCCAGACGGCCTCTGCATCACGTTGCAGGCTCGCGAAGAGCTGGAAAGAATAGTCGTCCGACTCGTCCAGATCGCCGGCCGGAGCGAGGATATCGCGATGCAGCGCGACTTGATGGAATTGAGCGACGAACTCGTGACGATCATTGATGGGATCACCGAGTGATCTCACTCCTCAAACGGTCGCGGACGAGGTCGATGGCCGGATAACGCCTTAAGAACCGAGGACGGGGCGGGGGCGAGTGGCCGAAAAAGAAGAAACGATCGTGGCGGTACAGCGTCGGCTCTATGAGCTCATGCGACGGGCCGAGCAGGATCTCAAGCGAGCGAAACGGTAGCTCTATGCGGCCGCTTGTTGTGCGCGCCCTCGAAGGCCGGCGCCACCTCACGCATGAAACGGTCCATCTCCTCCTTCACTTGCGCGTGTGGCTTCATGCCCACGTTGAAGTAGAGGATCACCTCGGAGAAGCCGGCTGCCTCGACCTTCTTCAGCGTGTCGGTGATCTGCGCCGAGGATCCGAGCAGGACCGAATTCTCGGTCAGATCCTCGGCCCGGACCTTGTGCAGCCGGTCGACGATCTCGATGAAATAGCGGTAGCTCGGCGGCGCGGTCTTCGGATCGCCCGGGAAGGCCGGGATCACGCATTCCTTGTAGTAGCGCATCTGCCGCGCGCGTTGCGCCGCCTCCTGCTGCGGGTTGTCGTAGAAATGGGTGAAATAGCTGCACACCAGCCGGCGCGGCCTGTGGCCGTGTTTGACGCAGGTCTCCTTGTAGAGGTCGGCGACCTGCTTCAGTCCGCCGTAGCTCATCGCGGCCGCAAAGGGCGCGACGACGAGCCCGCAGTCGAGCCGCGCAGCGAGCTCGATCGAGGGTTTCGAAAACGACGCCACATAGGCGGGCAGGGGACGTTGCACCGGCTTGGGCGTGATGCGCACGTTCTCGAACGAGTAATGCTTGCCATGATGGCAGATGCGCTCGTCCGCCGACCACAGGCGGCGCACCAGCTCCATGCCTTCCTCGAAGATGCCCTGGTTGTCGGCGAAGTCCACCTTGAACGGTGCGTATTCCCGGCTGTCGTAGCCGCGGCCGGCGGCGAAGTCGACGCGGCCGTTGCTCAACAGATCGAGGCTCGCCCATTGCTCGGCGACCCGGATGGGATGATGCAGCGGCAGCACGGTGACCGCGGGAGCGAGACGGATGTGCTGCGTGCGCGCCGCGATATAGGCGAGCACCAGGTCGGGGCAGGACAGCACGCCGAGCGAGTTGAAATGGTGCTCGCCGATCCACGCCGAATGCATGCCCAGCCGATCGGCATAGAGCGCCTCGTCGGCGATGTCGGCCACGAACTCGTTCGCCGTGCGCGGGTTGTTCTCGTAGTGATTGTCGCTCAGCGTGAAGTAGCCGAATTCCATGGCGTCCTCCGGCTCGGCTTATTCGATAAGCCCTGGCCCC
This sequence comes from Xanthobacteraceae bacterium, assembly GCA_035764045.1. Lineage (GTDB taxonomy): Bacteria > Pseudomonadota > Alphaproteobacteria > Rhizobiales > Xanthobacteraceae > JAVDCA01. The sequence goes on from DASTZX010000009.1 coordinate 7,266, forward strand.
TGTGCATCATCAAAGCGCGGCGCCATGCCGCGCGCAAGCGGGGCATCCGGTATTCACGGTCGGCAGCGGGAATGACGGAATGCCCCGCTTGCGCGGGCAAGGATCCCCGTCAAGCGAATCTCATTTTGTGTCCAGCTTGAACAGCCGGATCGCGTTGGTCCGCCCGATCTTCATCCGGTCCGCCTCGCTGATCGGGGCGGTGTCGAACCACTCGGCGGCATGATCGACATTCTCGAACGGCCAGTCGGTCGAAAACAGGATCCGGTCGGAACCGAGCGTCAAGAGCGCGGTGAGCAGCGCCGGCGTGCAGAAATTGCCGGACACGGTGATGTGCACGTTGGCGGCGAAATAATCCGCGATCTTCCTCTTGGCCGCATAGTTGTGGCGGTTCTTCACCCACGCGTTCGTGTTGTCGACCCGCCAGATGTGAAACGGCAGGCCTTCGCCCATGTGGCCGAGGATGAGCGCGAGCCGCGGATATTTGTCGAACAGGCCGCTCCCCATCAGCCGCAGCGCGTGCACCGCGGTCTCGTGCGCGAAGGCCCAGGCCGGCCCGAGCAGCCACCGATGGCCTTCATAGATCTTTTGCTGGCTCGGCAGCGGATTGCGCGGATGCAGATAGAACGGCACGTCGAGCCGCTCGACCGTTTCCCAGAACGGCCAGTACTGGGGCAGGTCGTAGTAGACCATGCTGTCCGGGTCGTTGATCTGAGAGAAGCCGTTGACCAGCGCGCCGCGGAAGCCGAGTTCCTTCACGCAGCGGGTGAGCTCCCGGGCGGCAAGCTCGGGATCCTGCATTGGCAGGGCGGCCAGCGCCTGGAAGCGGTCGGGCCGCTTCCTGACCTGCTCGGCGAGAAAATCGTTGGCGCGCCGCGCCAGCTCATTCGCGCCGGCCGGATCCGGAATGCCCTGGACCGCGGGGGCGTTGAGCGAGAGCACCATCAGCTCGACGCCGTTGCGGTCCATCTCGGCGATCCGCCGCTCGTGAATGTCGATCAGGCGGCCGCGCAATTCCGGCCAGACGTGATCGGGAAAAAATCCCTTGCCGTCGGCGAGCGTCTCCTCGAGTGCAAAATGTTCTTCGAGTCCGATCTTGCCCTTCACCCGTTCCCTCCATTGCGGCGGCGTTTCGCTCCAATCTTACGCGGTTTCGCCCCGTGCGCGCACGCCACGCATTTGCACCCAATCGGCGCGAGTATCGAGTCGAAATACTCCTTCCCGTAGTTGTAGGTGATTTCCTCGCCCGGCTCGATGGTCCGCTTGGCGTAGATCCTGATCCTGCCGCCGCTTTCGTAGGGAACGGCGTTGGGCTTGCAGGAATGATTGATGTAACGAGCCGTGTTGCGGCGATCCGATCCGTCGATGGCCCACTGCTTGCTGACGTCGAAGAAATACTTGTTTTCGGTATCCTCCACGTCGGCCCAGCGCACCCGCTTGCCCCAATACTCGATGATGAAGCGGCCCTTCCGGATCGGCGCCTCGGCGAACAGGCCGAGCCCGGTCCGCGAGCGTGCGACCCGGAACGGACCGGACTGGTGGCGAGGGCGGGTTTTGCGTTTCTTGGCAGTCTTCTTGGTCAATGCGATACTCTCATCTGGCCGGCGCCGGCCACTTGAATAATGCCCTTCGCGTGACTCGCAAGAGCGAAGCGCCTGCGAAGGACAAGAATCGTGGCGCCGTGCGTGGGAGGACAGGAGCGTGCGCATCCGGGCATTATTTGCGACTCTCGTCTGGCTTGCCGCGCTGTCGTCTGCTTGCCCGGCCGGGCAGGACGACGTCGCCAGCTATCCAAACAGGCCAATCCACATCGTGGTTCCGTTTCCGGCCGGCGGGCCGAGCGATCTCGTCTCGCGCATCATCGGCCAGAAGATGAGCGAGACTCTCGGCCAGCCGGTGGTGATCGACAACCGGCCGGGCGGCAACACCATCATCGGCGCGCAGGCTGTCGCCCGCGCGGCTCCCGACGGCTACACGCTGCTGATGGCGATCGATTCGACGCTGGTGATGAACCAGTTCCTCTACAAGAGCCTGCCCTACGACCCGTTCACCGATTTCGCACCGATCACGCTGACAACCCAGACCGTGTCGGTGCTGGCGGTGCGTTCCGACGGCCCGCAAACCGTGCAGGAGCTCATTGCCCGCGCCAAGGCCAACCCGGGCAAGCTCAACTTCGGGGGCGGCACCATCACGGCGCAGCTCATGGGCCACTTGTTTCACAAGGCGGCCGGCCTCGACATCGTCTACGTGCCGTTCAAGGGCACGCCCGAGACGACGCAAGGCCTGCTCGCGGGCAGCGTCGATCTCGTCTATGCCTCGACCGTGATCGCGATCCCGCTGATCAAGGGCGGTCAGGTGCGGGCGCTCGCGCGCATGGACCATCGCGAGCTGCCCGCGCTCGCCGGCGTGCCGGTGCTCAAGGACGCGGCCGGGCTCGCGTCGTTCGACGACCTCGCGGTCTGGCTCGGCCTGGTGGCGCCTCGCGAGACGCCGCGGGCGATCATCGACAAGCTCAACCGCGAGGTCGTGCGCATCCTCAACGATCCGGCGGTCAAGCAGAAATCCGAGGCGACCGGCGGTTATATCCAGACCAGCACGCCCGAGGAGTTCGCCGCCTTCATGCGCCGGGAGGCGGCGCGCTGGGGCCCGGCGCTGAAGGATCTGGGCCTGCATTATGATTGAGTCGTAGGGTGGGCCGTGCCCAATGCGGATGTCACCGGGCGCGCTTCGCTTCGACCACCTACACGCTGAGTGGAGAGAATTGGATGACCTTGCGTAATGTCGCCGCCGTGATCCTGGCGCTTGCCTCCGCCTCGCCGGCGGCCGCAGCCGACCTCCTCAAGATCGCCTCGCCGCAGCGGGGGAGCTGGGAGGGGGCAATCCCCGAGCTCGGCAAGGAGCAGGGCATCTTCAAGAAGCACGGGCTCGATCTCGACATCCTCTATACGGCGGGCGGCGGCGAGACGCTGCAGGCGGTGATCTCGGGTGCGGTCGACGTCGGGCTTTCCGCCGGCACGCTCGGCGTCATGGGTGCGTTCGCCAAGAACGCACCGATCCGCATTATCGGCGCGAGCTCGACCGGATCGCGCGAGCTGTTCTGGTACGTCCCTGCATCGTCGCCGCTCAAGTCGCTGCGTGACGCGAAGGAGGGCACCACCATCGCCTATTCGACCACGGGCGCTTCGACCCATATCGCGGTGCTCCACTTCATCGCCGACAACGGGCTCAAGGCACGCCCCGTCGCGACTGGCGACATTTCGGCGACCACCACCCAGACCATGTCGGGACAGGTCGACGTCGGCTGGTCGGTCGCGCCGTTCAACCTCGATCCGCTCGCCAAGGGCGAGATCCGGCTGGTCGCTCGCGCCAGCGACATCCCGCGCATCCGCGGCCAGACCATCCGGGTACAGATCGCCAACCTCAAGACCCTCGAGCAGAAGAAGGATGCGATCGCGCGCTATCTCGCCGCCTACCGCGAGACGCTCGACTGGATGTATGCGAGCCCCGACGCCGTCGCCCGCTATGTCGCGTTCTCCAAGCTGCCCGAGAGCGCAGTCAAGCGCATGCTCGCCGAGTTCATCCCCAAGGAGAGCCTGCAGATCGATCGCGTGGTCGGCACGGACGACAGCATGCAGGACGCGATCCAGTTCAAGTTTCTCAACGCTCCGCTCAGCGCGGCGCAGCTCAAGGAGCTGATCCGGATTCCGGCGGGCGCCCGATAGAGCGATGAGCCCGCATGACCGCGGACAGCGCGGGCAAGACAGCGGAGGAGGGGGCGATGAAAACGATGACGGCCGCACTGGTCGTTTTTGCGGTTGCGCACGGGGCCTCGTTTGCGCAGAACTCGGACGCCCATTCGCAAGGAGCCTCGTCCATGAACGCCGCTTCGTCTGAGATCGTCAAAGAGCTCGCCCCCACGGGACGGCTGCGCGTCGCCATCAACCTCGGCAACCCGGTCCTGGCGCAGGCCGACGAGAAGACGGGCCAGCCGAAAGGCGTCACCGCCGATCTCGCCCACGAGCTCGGTCGCCGGCTCGGCGTGCCGGTCGATCTTTCGACCTACGATGCGGCGGGAAAGTCGTTCGAGTCGCTCAAGGCCGGGAAAAGCGACATCGTGTTTCTCGCGATCGAGCCGGTGCGCGCCGCCGAGGTCGCGTTCACGGCCCCCTACGTGATCATCGAGGGCGTCTACATGGTGCCGAAGGATTCGCCCATCAAGGCGGTCGATCAGGTCGACCATGACGGCGTGCGCATCGGCGTGAACAAGGCCTCGGCCTATGACCTTTACCTGTCGCGCACCCTCAAGCATGCCCAGCTGGTGCGAGGCGACAGCGGCGTCGACCTGTTCGTGCAGCAGAAGCTCGATGCCGCGGCCGGCGTGAAGCAGCCCGTCGTCGCCTATGCCAAGACCAATCCGGACGTGCGGGTGCTCGACGGGCGTTTCATGGAGATCCGCCAGGCGATGGGGACCGTGAAGGGCCGCGACAAGGCCGCACGCTATCTGCATGGTTTCATCGAGGAGATGAAAGCGTCGGGCTTCGTCGCCGATGCGCTCAAGCGCAGCAACCAGCCCGATGCCTCGGTCGCACCGCCGGCGGCGCCGTGATGTTCCATTCAGCGGAACCCGGCGCGATTCCAGCGCGTTGAGCCCTTGCCCACCGCCGCAGATGGCCGGGCATCTGCGGGAGAAGACGTGAGCACCCAGCCAAAGCAGCAGGGCGACGGCAGCAAGGCCGGACACCACCGCAAGCCGCGGATCGTGACGGTGCTCGGCCCCGGGCTGATTACCGGCGCCTCGGACGACGATCCAAGCGGCATCGCCACCTATTCGCAGGCCGGTGCCCAGTTCGGCTTCGCGATCTCCTGGACGATGCTGCTGTGCTACCCGTTGATGGCGGCGATCCAGGAGATCAGCGGCCGGATCGGCCGCATCACCGGACGCGGCATCGCGGCGAACATCCGCATGCACTACTCGAACTGGGTACTGCAGGCGATCGTGCTGCTGCTGCTCATCGCCAACACCATCAACATCGGCGCCGATCTTGGCGCGATGGCCGACGCGCTCGGCCTTCTGATCGGCGGCCCGCGGCTCCTCTACGTGATCGTCCTGGCGGCGTTCTGCGCCGTGCTGCAGATCTTTGTCTCCTACAAATCGTACGCCGCGGTGCTGCGCTGGCTCACCCTGTCGCTGTTCAGCTATTTCGGCACCGTGCTGGTGGTGAAGATTCCGTGGGGCGAGGTGGCGTACGGATTCTTCGTTCCGACATTCAAGGCCGACGTCGGGTTCTGGACCACAGTCGTCGCCATTCTCGGCACCACCATCAGCCCCTATCTGTTCTTCTGGCAGGCCTCGCAGGAGGTGGAGGACATCCGGGACGTCGCCGAGCGCAAGCCCTTGATCAAGGCGCCCGAGCAGGGGCCGGACGCGATTGAGCGCATCCGCCTCGACACCTATATCGGCATGGCCTTCTCCAACCTGGTGGCGCTCGCGATCATCGTCACCACGGGGGCGATTTTGCACGCCGCTGGCGTGACCAGCATCGAATCCTCGACCCAGGCGGCGGACGCGTTGCAGCCGGTCGCCGGCCCGCTCGCCTTTACGGTCTTCACGCTCGGCATTCTCGGCACAGGGCTCCTGGCGGTGCCGGTACTCGCCGGCTCGGCCGCCTACGCTCTGGCCGAAGCGCGCCGATGGCCGAACGGCCTTGCCCGCAAGCCGCATTCGGCCAAGGCCTTCTATGCCACCATCGCACTCGCCACGATGATCGGCGCGCTTATCAATTTCTCCCCGATCAACCCCATCAAGGCGCTCTATTGGACCGCCGTGATCAACGGCGTCGTCGCGGTGCCTGTGATGACCATCATGATGATCATGACGGCGGATGCGAAGGTCATGGGCGACTTCGTGGTGGGCGGGCTGCTGCGGGCGATCGGCTGGATCGCCACTGCGGTCATGGCGGCTGCCGTGATCGGGATGGGCATCACGGCATTCATGTGAACCGAGCTGTTGGGCTATAATTGCGGACCGTGGGGACAAACGAGGGCCGGGAGCGTCGGGGCATGAACGATCGGAAGTGGCTGTGGCCGCGCAAGAAGCGCATCGCCGTGGTGTTCAATGTCTGTATGGAGGCCTGGTCCGACGGCAAGGCCCCCGGCATCAGTCCGATGGGCAATCCGCTGGCGGCCGGCGTGCTGGACACGATGGCGATCTCCTGGGCCGCCTACGGGGTCAAGCGCGGCATCTACCGCATTCTCGACGCGCTGGCGCGTCACCGCGCCAAGGCGAGCGTGATGACCAACGCGATCATCGCCGAGCGCGCGCCGCAGACCGTGAGGGCGGTGGCCGATGCCGGGCATGAGGTGCTCTCGCACTCCTATGCCATGGACGTCGTCCCGGCGCTGTTGTCGATCGACGAGGAGAAGCAGAACATCGCGCGCTGCACGGCGCTGTTGGAGAAGGCCTCCGGCAAGCCGGTGCGCGGCTGGCTTTCCCCGCGCGGCACCTCGCGCGCCGAGACGCCCGAGCTTCTCGCCGGGGCGGGCTACACCTGGTACGGCGACGTATTCGACGACGATCTGCCGTATGTGCTCACCTACGGGAACCGGAAGATCGTCGCCATCCCGCTCGGCACCGATGTCAACGACATGCCCTTCATGAAATACGGCAACCCGCCGAAGCTCATGCTCGAATCCTTCAACGAGAACCTCAGCATCGCCCGCGCGCGCAAGAAGGAGCTCGCGATCATCGACGTGACCCTCCACGCGCACATCTTCGGCCACCCGCGCGGCGCGTGGTACTTCGAGCAGATCGTGCGCGCGGCCGCCAAGTCGCCCGATGTATGGATCGGCACCCGCGCCGAGATCGCCGATCACGTGCTGGCGCAGGAGGCATGATCTCCGTCTCTCGGTGTCAATCCGGAAGCCCCGCGCAGCGGGGCTATCCGGAATCCAGGGTCGTTTGGCTGGCTCGTCGGTCGTGCGGTCATGGATTCCGGGTTCGCCGCGACGCGGCGCCCCGGAATGACGGCTGACGGGCTCCGTCATGCCGACCCAAGTCGGTCGAGGCATCCCGCGCCTGGAGGCCCGTCAGAAGGTCACCGGCCGCGCCGACTACGTGCACAATCTGCGCCTGCCGAACATGCTGCATGCCAAGATCGTCCGGAGCACCATCCCACACGGCCGCATCCGGCACATCGAAACCCGCGCAGCGCGCGCGGTGAACGGCGTGAGCCGGGTCGTCACCATCGCGGACATCCTGCCGCTCATCCCGCATCCCTATTACGGTCCTGCATTCCACGACCAGCCGATCCTCGCCCACGAGAAGGTGCGTCATGTCGGTGAGCCGGTCGCGGTGGTGCTCGGCGCAGATCCTCACGTGGCCGAGGAGGCGGCGGCTCTGGTCGAGGCGGAGTACGACGAGCTGCCCGCGGTCTACGACGAGATCGAGGCGGTGACCTCCGCCGCGATCGTGCATGATGTTCTCAAGCCGGCCGGCACCTTTCCCGACCTCAAGCATCTCGCGGGCCGACGCGCCACCAACGTGGCGCTCGACTTCCAGCTCCTCCGCGGCAACGTGGACAAGGCCTTCGCCCAGGCCGATTGCGTGTTCGAGCACACCTTCCGCACCCAGCAGGCGGTGCACGTGCCGCTCGAGCCGTTCGTGACGGTGGCGGAGCCCGCGGGGGAAGGGCTCGTCCTCCACACTGCCTCGCAGATGCCCTCCTTCGTGCGGATCGAGATCGCGCGCCTGCTCGGCTGGCCCGAGAACCGCGTCCGGGTGCGGGTGCCGCATCTCGGCGGCGGGTTCGGCGCAAAGGTCTACATCAAGCTCGAGGCCCTGGCCGCCGCGCTCGCGCTTCTCGTGCGCCGGCCGGTCAAGATCGCGCTCGGCATGGACGAGCAGTTCTCGGTCATCACCAAGCATCCGACCACCTTCCGCATCAAGAGCGGGGTCTGCAAGGATGGCAGGCTGCTGGCGCGGCAATGCGAGGTGTTCTGGAACGGCGGCGCCTATGCGGATATCGGCCCGCGCGTGACGCAGAAGTCGGGCTTCACCGCCCCCGGGCCCTACGACATCGACAACGTCAAGATCGATTCCTACGAGATCTATACCAACCGGCCCCCAGCCGGCGCGCTGCGCGGCTTCGGCATCCCGCAGCTCGTCTGGGCCTATGAGAGCCATACCGATCTGATCGCCCACGCGCTCGGCATCGATCCGGTCGAATTCCGTCGCCGGAACATCCTGCGCGAGGGGCGGCCGCAGGCAACCGGCACGGCCATGAAGGATGCGGCGGTCGGCGCGGTGCTCGAGGCGATCGCCGCCCGGCTCGACTGGTCGGCGCCGTTCGATCGCGGCAGCGGCGCGCTCAGGCGCGGGCGCGGGGTCGCGATCGGCTTCAAGGCCTCGATCTCCCCCACCACCTCGGTCGCGATCGTGACGGTGAGTGCCGACGGCAGCACGTCCCTCGCCATGAGCACGGTCGACATGGGACAGGGGTCGGACACCGCAATGGCGCAGATCGTCGCCGACGTGCTCGCGCTCGATGCCGGCACGGTGCGGATCGTCCATCCCGACACCGACGTGACGCCCTACGACATGGGCACCCTCGGCTCCCGCTCGACCTTTCACATGGGGCATGCGGTGCGGCTCGCCGCCGAAGAGGCCCGTGCCAAGCTCGCAGCGCTCGCCGAGGAGGCGGGGCTGCCGCCCGGCAGCAACGTGCCGATCGCGGAGATCTTCAGGAAGCGCTTCGGCATGCAGGCCGGGACCGTGATCGGCAGCGGGAGCTACATGCCGGCCTATGCATCGCCCGATCCGGCCACCGGCCAATCCGACAACGCCACGCCATTCTGGATGATCGGGGGCGCCGGCGCGGAGGTCGAGGTCGATACCGAAACCGGCCGGGTGCGGGTGCTCCGGCTGGTGAACGCCGCCGACGCCGGCACGCCGATCAATCCGGCGATCGCGCAGGCCCAGCTCTCGGGCGCCGCCCTGATGCAGCTCGGCTTCACGATGTTCGAGGAGATGGTTCTCGACGGCGGGCAGGTGATCAACGCCTCGCTCGCCGACTACAAGATCCCCGCCATCCGCGACGTGCCGGTCATGGACAATCTGCTGGTCGATGCGAGCCAGGCCAGCGGTCCGTTCGGCGCCAAGGGGCTCGGCGAATCCGGCACTTTCGGCGTCTCGCCGGCGATCGCCAACGCGATCCACGATGCGGTGGGCGTGCGCATCACCACCTTGCCGCTCACCGCCGAGGCGGTGCTGCGCGCGATCCGGGAGAACGAGGGTAGGGCCTTGTAGGGTGGGCAAAGGCGCGCACGCAGGTCGGGCTTGCCCGACCTGCGCATTTATAGATGCCGATCTCGGGCGGGCCCGAGAGCGGTGCGCGCCGTGCCCACGCGGCGGTGCGCACGCTACGCTTTGCGCACCCTACGGCTTTGCCACGTCGCCGGTAAGACGTGGATGCCCGCGACAAGCGCGGGCATGGCGGGTTTACCCGTTCACCGCCTGCATGAATCGCAACTTGATCGCGTGGCCGTCGCGGATCGGCAGCACGCGCGGAGTCTCGGCACTGGACACGCGGGCGTTCACCAGGATCGGGCCCTGGCCCTCGTGCAGAAGCTCGCGCACGCGCCCGACCCCGGCCTCTTCGGTCAGCATGAGCGCGTCGGTGAATCCGCAGCCCTTTGCGACCGCGGGAAGATTGACGCCCCCGTTGGTGTGGCTCGGCTGCATGCCGGTCTCGCCATAGTGGCCGTTGTCGAGCACGACGACGGCGAGATTCTTCGGCCGCTTTACCCCGATGGTGGCGAGCGCACCGAGGCCCATCAGCGCCTCGCCGTCGCCGGTGATCACCGCGACGCGGCGTTCGGGCTTCGCCAGCGCCAGGCCGAGCCCGATCATGGCGGCGCCGCCCATCGCGCCCCAGAGATACAGATTGAGCGGGTGGTCGCCCGCCGCGGCCACGTCGTAGGTCGACGAGCCCAGTCCGCAGACCACCAGGAGGTTGCCGCGGTCGGCGAGCAGATCCTTCACCAGCTTGCGCCGTTCGAGCATCACCGCACCTTCCCTCGTCATTCCGGGGCGCGGGCACAGCCCGCGAACCCGGAATCCATTTGCAGCCACGCCGCAGGGCTGGATTCCGGGTTCCCTCGCTTCGCAAGGGCCCCGGAATGACGACGTGAAACGCCGTGCTTCACTTCGTCCATCGCTTGCGGCCGATCAGGCGCTGCGACAAGAGGATCGCGACCGCCAGGTCGCCGTCGAACGCCATGTCGCAGCCCGCCGCGACCACCTCGTCAACCTGGCCGGGCTCCTCGATCCGATAGGTGAGGAAGCCTGCGAGCTCGAGCACCGGCTGGGTGATCGTGCCCATCGGCACCTGCCATTGATTGAACTCGGCGAACTCGCCCCGCATGGTCACCAGCACGAGGCAGGGAAAGCCGCAGTTGCGGATCAGCGAGAACATGTTGATGCAGTTGCCGACGCCGCTGCTCTGCATGAGCAGTGCGGCGCGCTGGCCGCCGAGATGGGCGCCGGCGACGAGGCCGACCCCTTCCTCCTCGGTGGTGAGCGCCACGTCGGCGATGTCCGGATCCTTGCCGATGAGGGCGATCAGCCGGCTGTGGCCGGCATCTGGCACATAGCCAACCTGGCGAATCCCGACCCGCTTGAAATGGTCGTAGATCGCGTCGGGCCAGCGGATATTCGTCTGGTCGTCCATGTCCCCCCGCGCCCTCGTCATCCGGCGATGCGCTGGCTCGCCGCGGCTCCGGCGGTCACCGGGGCCAGCGGAGAACGGCCCCGGATCAGGTCCGCCGCCTTCTCGGCAATCATGATCACCGGCGCGTTGATATTGCCGCCGACGAGGTCGGGCATCACCGACGCGTCGACCACGCGCAGATTATCGACGCCGTTCACGCGCAGCGCGGAATCGACGACCGCCGTCGGATCGGACGGCGGACCCATCCGGCAGGTGCCGATCGGGTGATGCACCGTGATGCCGGTCGAGCGGATGAGTGCATCGATGGCTTCGTCCGTGTCCGAGCCGGGCGCGATCTCGCGGGCGATGAACGGCCGCATCGCGGGCTCGGCCGCGATCACGCGCACCATGCGAACGCCCTCGCGCAGTGTCCTGCGGTCCTTCTCGGTCGAAAGGAAGTTCTGCCGGATGCGCGGCGCCACGGCCGGATCGGAGGAGACGAGCGTGATCTCGCCCCGGCTTTCCGGGCGCAGCAGCACCGCGCGGCAGGCGAAGCCGTCCGCATAGGCGCGGCGCAGCGGGCCGAAATAGGGATGTGCCGTCATCGGCGCCGAATTGAACAGGAACTGGATGTCGGGCAGCTCGCCGGCCTCTCGGCTCTTGAGGAACGCCATGATGCCGCCGGGCAGGTCGGAGGCGATCCCTTCACCCCGCCAGTAGGCGCGCGCAACCGCCCGCAAGATGCGGTCGAGCCGCATGTACGGATGGAATGTGCCGCGGCCCTGCCGCAGCCAGGCGGGGCCAGCCGAAATATGATCCTGCAGGTTCTTTCCGACGCCGGGCAGCGACGCGGCGACCGCAACGCCGTGGGGCTCGAGCGCCGCCGGGTCGCCGATCCCCGACAACATCAGGAGCTGCGGTGAGTTGATCACGCCACCCGCCAGGATCACCTCGCGCGAGGCGCGCGCCTCGCGGCGGCGCCCCTTGCGGACGTATTCGATGCCGACCGCGCGGCTCGCGTCCATGACGACGCGAGTGGCCAGCGCGTCGACCACGACGGTGAGGTTGCGCCGCCCCAGCGCCGGCTTGAGATAAGCGACCGCGGCGCTGCAGCGATGGCCGTCGCGCACCGTCATCTGCCAGCGGCCGATGCCCTCCTGGCGCGCGCCGTTGTAGTCCGCGGTGGTGGGATAGCCGGCGGATGTGCCGGCCGCAACGAAAGCATCGACCAGCGGATCGGTGAAGCGCGTGGTCCGGACGGTGAGCGGGCCCGAGCCGCCGCGGAAATAGCTCGCGCCGCCTTCCCAGCTCTCCTGGCGGCGAAAGTAGGGGAGCACGTGGGCGTAGGACCATTCGGGAAGCCCCGCGGCGGCCCAGCGGTCATAGTCGCCGCGGTGTCCGCGCACATAGGCCATGGCGTTGATCGAGGAAGAGCCGCCGACCACCTTGCCGCGCGCGCATTCGATGCCCCGCCCGCCCATCGAATCCTCGGGCTCGCAGAAATACATCCAGTCGTGGCGGCGGTTGAGCAGGAGGCGCGGCCAGCCCAGCGGGATATGGATCCACGGGTCGCGGTCCCAGCCGCCCGCCTCGAGCAGCAGGACCTTGACGTCCTTCTCCTCGGTGAGGCGGTTCGCCAGCACGCAGCCGGCCGAACCCGCGCCGACGATGATGTAGTCGTAGGTTTTCATAGTGGGCATGGCAGTCACTTACATATGTCGTCATTCCGGGGCGCCGCGCAGCGGCGAACCCGGAATCTAGCGGCACGGTCTGTGCCTTGTGTCTGGATTCCGGGTTCGCGCCTTTCGGCGCGCCCCGGAATGACAGTCCTTAGTCATCCCGGCTTCTTCCCATCCAGCAGCCACCCGAACTTCTCCTTCGCCTTGCGCGTCACCTCCGGGCTCGGCGTGTTGCTCGGCGGAAACTTGTCGCGCCAGTACCAGGGCTTGCATGCGTTCACCACGGCGACCGAATGAGTCAGGTCGCCGACCGCGCGACGCTCGGGCGAAAGCCGTGCGTCGGCGGGCGAGTCCCAGGAGCCGGCGATGAACTGGATCGACTCCTTGGGTTCCGTGCGGGTCAGCATCGCCCACAAGAGATGATCGAGATTGGTGACGTCGACATCCTCGTCGGTGACGATCACGTATTTCGACGCATAGGCGGCCGCGCCGCACTGCGCCGCGATGAAGCCCGCTTGGGTGGCGTGGCCGGGATACTTCTGCTTGATCGCCACGCCGTGCAGCAGGCGCGAGCCGCCGATCTCGTGGCACCAGACCTGCTGCACCTCGGGAACTCCGGCGGCGGTCATGTTCTGCTTGACCATGGCGGAGCGCAGCACCGCCCGGTAACGCGCCATCTCGTCCGGGCCGGCGCCCATCGGCGGCACGCCGAGCAGGATCGGATCATTGCGGTGGTAGATGGCCTTGATGTCGAGCACCGGACGCGGCGCTGCGCCGCCCGCATAGTGGCCCGTCCACTCGCCGAACGGGCCTTCGGTCGCGCGCTTGTCCGGCGACACGAAGCCTTCGAGCACGATCTCGGCATTGGCCGGGAAGGGGAGGCCGGTGACCTTGCCGGTCACCATCTTGACCGGCCGGCCGCGCAGGCCGCCGATGATGTCGAGCTCGAACACGCCGTAGGGCGCCTCGGTGCCGCCGTAGAAGAAGGCGAGCGGATCGCCCCCCAGCACCATCACGATCGGAAGCGGCTCACCCTTCTTCCAGTATTTCTCCCGGTGCTGATAGCCGTGATGGCCGGTCGCCATGAGGATGCCGACCGATGTCTTGTCATGCACTTGCGCCCGGTAGGCGCCGGCATTGAGCCAGTTTTCCTCCGGGTCACGCGTGATGGAATAGGTCCCGGTGCCGATGTAGCGGCCGCCGTCCTTCTCGTGCCAGACGGGGGAGGGGAATTTGAGCACGTCGACGTCGTCGCCCATCATGACGTTCTCGAGCACCGGCCCATCCTCGACGATGACGTGAGGGACGAGCTTCATCTCCTTGAGATAAGCGTCGCGATAGGCCTCGCTCAGTTCCCATTTGGACAGATGATCCGGAAACCCGAAGGTCATGTTGCGGCGCGTACCGGCAAAGACGTTGAGCAGCAGACGGAAGCCCTTTGGGCTGCCCGGGATGTCGTCGAACACCACGCAGGGGCCGTTCTCGGCGCGCAGGATCGCTTCGGCGGCGAGCCCGATGTCCTCCTGCCAGGTGGCGCCCTTGACGTGGCGCACTTCGCCCATCCGCTCGGCCCGGTCGAGCCATTCGCGCAGGTCGTCGTAATCGATATGGGCCTGGAGATTGCTGCCCTCGGCCATCGGTGCTGTCCCCTCGCGTGGCGCCTCGGCACCGTAAACGCTTTTCGCCGCAACGTCCTATGCAGGGCTGTCATACCAGAGTGCGAACACAGCCGGGAGTAGGCAGGGCCGGCAACGGCGGATTACACTGCGCGCATAAACGGACCGGGAGGAGATGAAATGCGGGGTGGACTGGTGCGATGGGCGGTCGCGATCGGCGCGGCGCTTTGGCTGATCGGCACGGCCAACGCCGCCGACTGGCCGACCAAGCCGGTGCATGTGATCGTGGCCTATGCGGCGGGTGGTGCCAACGATCTCCTCGGCCGGGTCTTTGCCGAGCAGCTGACCCAGGCGCTCGGCCAGCCCTTCCTGGTCGAGAACCGCACCGGCGGCGGCGGCCTCGTGGGCACCGAATACGTCGCCCGCTCCCAGCCCGACGGCTACACCCTGATCGTCTCCGGCATGCCGTCGCATGTGCTGGCGCCCGCCATGAACAAGAATGCCGGCTTCGATCCGGTGCGCGGCTTCACCCACATCGCCTATCTGGGTGGGCCGCCCAATGTGTTCGCGGTGCACAACTCATCGCCAGCCAAGAACTTCCACGAGCTGCTCGATCTCATGCGCAAGCAGCCCGGCGGGGTGGAGTATGTCTCGCCGAGCGTCGGCTCGGTCGGCAACATGGTGGCCGAATACGTCGCCGCCAAGGAACACGTGAAGCTGACCCATGTCGCTTATCGGGGCGGCGGCAGCGCCATCTTCGATCTCGTGGCCGGACACGTGAAGATGGGAAGCATGACGCTCTCGACCATGAGCCAGCACATCAAGGCCGGCACGCTGCGGGCGCTTGCGATCTCCTCCGCGGCGCGGGTGCCTGAGCTGCCCGACGTGCCGACCCTGGTCGAGCTCGGCTATCCGGAGCTGGTGGTGCGCACCTGGTATGGGCTGTCCGGCCCGGCCGGGCTGCCGCCCGAGATCGTCACGCGCATCAATGCGGTGGTGAACAAGGCGATGGAGCTGCCGAAAGTGCAGCAGCAGCTCGCCGGCGAGGCGGTCGAGACCAAGGCCATGACGCCGGCCGAGTTCACCCGGTTCATGCAGGACCAGGTTGGCCAGTGGGTGCCCGCCGTCAAGGCGATGCATCTGGGCGAGTAGGGCTAGGAAAACCCCCTACGGCATTCCGGCGACGGCCCGCAGGTCTTCACGCAGCCGCTCCGGGTCGCAATGCGGCAGAGTCTTGCCGATCTCCGCATGCGTGCGGCTCCAGATCGGCAGTGCCGCGGCCAACAGGGCATGTCCGCGCGGCGTCAGCGAGAGGCGGCGGCTGCGGCGATCGTTCGGGTCGGGCAGCACCTCGACGAGACCCCGGCGGGTGAGCGGCTTGAGCGCGGCGGTGAGCGTCGTGCGATCGATCGCGAGCAGGGGCGCCACGGCCGCGATCGTCGGCGGCTCCGGCCGGTTGAGCGACATCATCAGCGAGAACTGGCCGTTGGTAAGATCGAGTGGCCGCAGCGCCGTATCGAAGCGCCGCGCCAGCGCGCGGGCGGCGCGCTGGACATGCAGGCACAAGCAGGTGTCGCGCACCTGCAACGTCGCCTCGAACGGGACCCTTGCCTTCGACATGCCATAGTTATGTTGATATCAACTCATCTCGTCAAGGTCTGGACACGTGCGCGTGCCAGGCTCGCTTCAGTAGTTCATGTTCAACTGGAGGACCCCCGATGGCCGATAAGCATGGCAGCTTCACCTGGTATGAGCTGATGACGACTGACGCCAAGGGCGGCGAGAAATTCTACCGCGACGTGGTGGGCTGGGGCGCCGAGCGCGCGCCCTCGACGCAGATGGAGTACATCCTCCTCAAAGCCGGCGAGAGGCCGGTCGCCGGACTGATGGCGTTCCCGTCAAGCAGCAGCGGCGCGCACCCCATCTGGCTCGGCGACATCTATGTCGACGACGTCGACAAGACGGCGGCGAAAATCAAGGAGCTCGGCGGCGAGATCAAGCACGGGCCGGATGACATCCCGAACGTCGGACGTTTCGCCGTCGCTACCGATCCGCATGGCGCGACCTTCGTGCTGCTGAAATGGGCGACGCCGATGGGCAACGGCGGCGCCGCGCCGGGAACGCCGGGCTACACGGGCTGGCGCGAGCTTTTCGCCGGCAATCTCGACGAAGCCTTTGCGTTCTATTCGAAGCTGTTCGGCTGGACCAAGGCGGATGCAATGGACATGGGCCCGATGGGCACCTATCAGCTCTTCGCGCATGCCGGCGAGACGATCGGCGGCATGATGAACAAGCCCGCGGAAGTGCCGGCGCCATGCTGGAATTATTACTTCAATGTGGACAGCGTCAAAGCTGCAGTCGAGCGCGTCAAGCGCGCCGGCGGACAGATTCTCAACGGACCCATGCAGGTTCCGGGCGGCAGTTGGATCGTGCAGGGCCTCGATCCGCAGCACGCGTCGTTCGCGCTGGTGAGCCAGGCGGCATGAAGTGGTCATTCCGGGGCGCGGGCGAAGCCCGCGAACCCGGAATCCATCGCTCGCAGCGCTCTGGAATATGGATTCCGGGCCCGCGCCACCGAAATCGGTGGCGCGTCCCGGAATGACAAGAGCGCGTCAGTTATTCAGCAACTGAATGGCTTTCGGGTCGGTCCGGCCCGGCAGCGACTGCACGAAGGCGTAGATGTCGGCGATCTGCTGATCGGACATCACCGCCTCCGAATAGGCCGGCATGTCCTGCACCGGCTGGCGCAGCTGTCCCTTGAAGCCTTCGAACGGCATCTCGGTCTTGGCGAGCACCGGGGCAGGGCCGTTGTAGGCGCCGCCCTGGCCGACGCGGCCGTGACACATGAAGCAGCCGTCCGCGAGATAGATCTTCTTGCCATTGGCGGCGTCGCCCTTCGGCGCATCCTGCGCGGCGGCCGGGAGGGCGAGAGCGCCGCATCCGAGGACGGCGCCCGCGAGGAACGAAAGAACGCGGCTCATCGGTGCCTCCTCAGCGCTGCTCGC
The DNA here is from genome assembly GCA_035764045.1 of Xanthobacteraceae bacterium. Classification (GTDB taxonomy): domain Bacteria; phylum Pseudomonadota; class Alphaproteobacteria; order Rhizobiales; family Xanthobacteraceae; genus JAVDCA01. The sequence goes on from DASTZX010000009.1 coordinate 24,269, forward strand.
TGACGACATCGACCAGCGCCGGCTGGCCGCTCTTCACCGCCGCGATTGCGCGTTTGAGCGCCGGGCCGAGATCCTTCGGATCGGAGATCGGCCCCTCGCCGTGCACGCCGAAGCCGCGCGCGACCGTGGCGTAATCCACGTTCGGATCCGTGATCGTGGTCCCGATCGCGGTGTTGTCGATGCCGCGGCCGTGCCGCGCCGCCATCGCCTGCAGGTACATGTATTCCTGGTGATAGGCGCGGTTGTTCTGCACGATGTAGAGGATCGGGATGCGGTGGTGCGCCGCCGTCCACAGGGTGCTCGGCACGAACATCAGGTCGCCGTCGCCGTTGAACGTGACGGTGAGCCGGCCGTGCTTCTTGTTGGCGAGCGCCGCGCCGAGCGAGGAGGGCGCGTTGTAGCCGACGCCGGCGCCGCCCGAGACGCCGTTCCAGCTGTACGGCTTGTCGAACTTCCAAAGGCGGTGCGGCCATGAGTTGCGGATCGTGTTGCCGACCAGGGACCAGTCCTCGTCCTTGATCTGCGCATAGACCTCCGCGCACATGCGCGCCGTGGTGATCGGGCTCGAATCCCAGCCCAGCGTGGCGTCCGATTTCGCCCGGTCGATCGCTGCGAGATGCGCGGCGGCGAGCTTCTTGCCGCGCTGCTCGAAGGCGGACTTGCGGCCATCATCGACAAGCCGCTTCACCGCTTCGGTCAGCGCCGGCAGCGACGCCTCGCCATCGCCTGCGATCGCGAGGTCGGCGTCCTGGTAGCGGCCGAAGTCCTGATAATTGCCCTTCAGGTAGAGGTCGCGCACGCCGAGCGTGATGGTCTTGGCGCCAGGCTTGATGGCCGGGTGGGACGTCCGCACGATGCGGTCGCTGAAATTGTTGAGCACGCCCCACAGATCGTTCACCTCGATCGCCAGGATCACGTCGGCCTGGCCGAGCAGCGGGCCGCGCCGGAACGTCTGATTGAGCGGGTGGCGCGACGGGAAGTTCATCCGCCCCCACACGTCGATCACCGGGCATTGCAGCGCCTCGGCAAGCTCGACCAGGCGGCCCATGCCGGCATGGGTGCGCGCCACGCGGTCGCAGACGATCACCGGATTCTCCGCCGCGACGAGCAGTTTGGCCGCCTCGGCGAGCGCGCCCGCATCGCCCTGCGGCGGGACCACCTTGGCGAGCTTCGGGATGCGCAGGGTCTCGCCGTCGGAGATCGGGTTCTCCTGCAGCTCGGCGTCGAGCGCCATCATCACCGGCCCCATCGGCGGCGTGGTGGCGATCTTGTAGGCGCGCACCATCGACTCGGCGAAATGCTGCAGCGAGGTCGGCTGGTCGTCCCACTTGGTGAAGTCACGGGTGATGGCGTTGATGTCGACGCCCGAGTGCACCCATTCGGCGCCGGGCGCACGCTTGTTCGCCTCCATGATGTTGCCGCCCATGCAGATGACCGGCACGCGGTCGCACCAGGCGTTGTACATCGCCATGGTGGCGTGCTGGAGGCCGACCACGCCGTGGCAGATCATGGCGAGCGGCTTGCCCTCGCTCATCTTGGCGTAGCCTTGCCCCATGTGCACCGCGATCTCTTCATGCGGGCACGTGATGATCTCGGGCTTGACGTTGTTGCCGTGGTTGAGCACCGCCTCGTGCAGGCCGCGGAAGCTCGACGCGCAGTTCATCGCCAGATATTCGATGTCGAGCGTCTTCATCACGTCGACCATGAAGTCGCCGCCGCTGCTGCTCTGGTTGACCGGGTCCTTGCTCGGCGGCGTGGTCTCGACCGCGATCTGCCGTGGGCCCGGCGGCAGCGCCTTGAGTTGGGCGCGGGGGGCGGCGACCTGCGCCTGCGTCGCCGCCGGCGCGGTCAAGGTGGCGGCGCCGGCCAAGGTTGCGCCCTTGAGAAAATTGCGGCGGCTCGCGTCGACGGATGGATGTCGCTTCGACATGGGCTCCTCCCGTGGGCGTTGCAGCGGCCCCGCCCTTTTGTTGTCTTTCATTGAATCCGGCAAATCTCGCGCCGGGCGATATCGCCGTCAAGGCAGCCGGGCGGCAGAGCAGGCCCGCCAAAACGGGAACCCGACGCTCGCCCGGCTGTTGGTCATGCGTGAGATCGGAGCGTCCGCATGAGCCTGCAACCCTATCATGCCAAACGGAAATTCGATGCAACGCCGGAGCCGCGCGGCAAGCGCGCGCGAGCCAAGGGCAGCCGATTCGTCATCCAGAAGCACGCCGCCAGCCGGCTGCACTATGACTTGCGGCTCGAGCACGATGGGGTGATGAAGAGCTGGGCGGTGACGCGCGGACCGAGCCTGGTGCCGGGCGAAAAGCGGCTCGCCGTGCAGGTCGAGGACCATCCGGTCGAGTACAACACCTTCGAGGGCACGATCCCACAGGGCCAATACGGCGGCGGGACCGTCATGATCTGGGACCGTGGCACCTGGCATCCCGAGGGCGATCCGGGGAGGGGACTCGAGAAGGGGCACCTCGATTTCACGCTCGACGGAAAAAAGCTGCACGGCGCCTGGCATCTCGTGCGCATGCGCGCGCGGCCGGGCGAGAAACGCGACAACTGGCTGCTGATCAAGGCGCGCGATGATGCGGCGCGCGGCGAGCGCGAGCCTGACATCCTGGAAGAGGCGCCCAACTCGGTGGTCAGCGGCCGCTCGATCGACGAGATCGCCAACGTCAAGGGACGCGTGTGGCAGTCGAACCGCGGCGACGCGAAGCCGAAGACCGTCGCGGCGGCTGCCAAGGCGCGCAACACGTCCGCGCGCAAGCCGCAATCCGCCCGCAGTGCGCGGCCGCGTCAGCCGGCCAAAGCGCGCGGCGTGAAGAAGGCGAAGACCGGCAAGGCGAAGAAGCGCAAGGCCGGAGCCTCGCCATTGCCGGACTTCATTCCGCCATCGCTCGCGACCCTGCGCGACCGTGCTCCCGAGGGATCCGGATGGGTGCACGAGATCAAGTTCGACGGTTATCGGATTCAGGCGCAGGTCGATGAGGGCGACGTGCGCCTGCTGACCCGCAAGGGCCTCGACTGGACCGAAAAATTCCCCAATGTAACGGACGCGCTTGCGCGCTGGCCGGCGACCGCGGTTCTCGACGGCGAAATCGTTGTCGAGGACGAGAACGGCGTCTCGAGCTTCTCGGCGCTGCAGGAGGCGCTGAAGAACGGCGATCACGAGCGTTTCGTCTACTACTTGTTCGATCTCCTGCATCTCGATGGCCGCGATCTCACTGGCCAGCCGCTGATCGCGCGCAAGTCCGCGCTGAGGGCGCTGCTGGACCGCGTGAAGTCCGAGGATGCGGTGCGCTACAGTGAGCATTTCGACACTTCCGGGTCGGTGGTCTTGCAGCGCGCCTGCGACATGGGCCTGGAAGGAATCGTCTCCAAGCGCGGCGACGCGCCATATCGCAGCGGCCGCAGCGACAGCTTCATCAAGGCGAAATGCGCCAACGCGCAGGAATTCGTAGTCGGCGGCTACACGCCTTCGACGGCGCTGCCGCGCGCCATCGGAGCGCTCGCGCTCGGCTATTATGACCACGGCCGGCTCGTCTATGCCGGCCGCATGGGCACCGGCTACACCCACGAGCAGGCGCGCGATCTCTGGAATCGTCTCCATCCGCTCGAGGTCGCCACGCCTGCGTTCGATCGCCTGCCCGCGATCACGCGGCGCCGTGACATCCGATGGGTGCGGCCGGAATTGGTGATCGAATCGCATTTCCGCGGCTGGACGGGCGACGGTCTCGTCCGTCAGGCTGCATTCAAGGGCGTGCGGGAAGACAAGCCTGCCGCCGAAGTCGTCCGGGAGCTCCCCATGCCAGGCCGCGCGCCATCGAACTCTTCCTCGCGATCATCGGCTGCAAAGTCGAAGGCGCCGAAAGCCGCCGCCGCCCACGCGGCGCGCGCCACCACCAAGCGCTCGCGGCCGGTGGCGAAACGCGCCACTGCCAAATCTGCGCCGCGGCGCGCCGCACGTCCCCCGGCCAAGCCATGGGACGACACCGATGTCCGCTTCACCCATCCGGACCGCGTCTACTGGACCGACGTGGGCATCACCAAGCAGGATCTCGCCGATTATTATCGCGACGTGTGGGAGTGGATGGCGCCGCAGGTGGCGGGACGACCGCTGGCGCTGGTGCGCTGCCCCGAGGGCACCAAGTGACAATGCTTCTTCCAGAAGCATGCCTCGGCCGGCCTGACGGAGAAGAACCTGCGCACGGTGATCGACCGCAACGGCCGCCAGATCATCGCCGTCGACGGCAT
>DASTZX010000010.1:0-43659 GCA_035764045.1 Xanthobacteraceae bacterium
CTGCGGCGATGGCAGCGCAGGGAGCGGGCCGCGGACGTTGAACCAGCGGCCGCGATGATCGATGCGGCGCACCTTGGCGGGATCCGCATAGATCCCCTTCTCGCGATCGAGGATCAGCGCGTCGGGCTCGACGCTGTCCCACAATGCGCAAGCGACGGCCAAGAATTCCTGCGCGCGCTCGTAGCGCTCGTCATGCTCCATCATCTCGTCGAAGCCGTAGTTCGCCGCTTCGTTCTTGTAGGCCGAGGTCACCGCGTTCCAGGCGATGCGCCCGCGCGTCACGTGATCGAGCGCATTGAACACGCGCGCGCAGTGGAACGGATGATGGTAGGTGGTCGACATGGTGAGGGCGAAGCCGACGCCCGGCGCCGCTTTCGCCATCAGCGGGATCATCGGCGTCATATCGTGGCGCGGCCATTTGGCGCCGTACTTCACCACCGCCTCGTGGCTGCCGCCGAAATCCTCCGGCGTGCCCCCGGTATCGCCGAAGAACAGCATGTCCATGACACCGCGCTCGGCCATGCGCGCGATGTCCTCATAGAACTCGGACGTGCCGTAATACGGATAGCCGACCCACGAGCCGGGCATGCGCCACAGATAGTCGGTGTGCAGGAAGGAAATATCCGCGGCGAGATGGATGATGTCGGATTGGGACAGGTCGTGTCTCCTTATTCTGCGCCTCCACGGAGAGGTGACGAGCGGAGGAGCCCGGTGAGTTTGCGGCGGCCGCATCGCTCATGCAATGCCTCTGATCGAAGGCAGCAATTGTCGCGAACAACCGCAGCGTGATCTGGCGCGACGCAGCGCGACGTTGACCGACCCCGCCTTCTATGAAAGCCTTGCCGCAAGGACCGGTGACATGTGTCTGGAAATCCGCCGCTTTGCGGCTCAAGCGACGTCCCGCCCGAAGCATCTCGGACATCGCAGGACCACCGACGGCATGGCATCGTCCTTGCTTCGCGGTTGAGGTTCATTCATCAGGCGCAAGGACCAAGCTCATGCCCGACCGGCCATCATCCTCCCGCCGCCAATTCCTCGGCGGCGCCGCCGCGGCGTTCGCCGCCGCTCCCCTCGCCCGCCCGGCTGTCGCGCAGACCAAATTGCGCGACGTGACATTCCGGCTCGACTGGGTATTTCAGGGGCCGAATGCCGGATTCATGGTGGCGCACCAGAAGGGCTTCTACAAAGACGTGGGGCTGAACGTAGACATCGGCCCCGGCAAGGGCTCGGGCAGCACCGCCCAGCTGGTCGCCAGCAAGGCGACCCAGTTCGGCTTCTCCGACGGGTTCGTGATCGGCAACAGCGTGGCGAAGGGAATGAGCATTCGCACCGTCGCCGGCATCTACCGGCGCAATCCGACCGCCGTGACCGTGCTTGCGGATTCCGACATCAAGGCGCCGAAGGACCTGGAAGGGAAAAGCATCGCGATCACCCCCGGTTCGGCCCAGTTCCAGCAGTGGCCCGCCTTTGCGAAGGGCTGCCACATCGACCTCGACAAGGTCCGGGTGGTCAGCGTCGATCCGGCCGGCACGCCGCCGGCGCTGATCACCGGCCAGGTTCAGGCAATGGCCGGCTTCGCGCAGGGCCAGGTCCCGACAGTGGAAATCCGCGGAGGCAAGAAGGTGCGCCTGTTCTGGTACGCCGACTGCGGCGTCACTGCGGTGAGCAACGGCATCGTGGTGCACAACGATTTCCTCAAGGAAGAGCCGGAGCTGATCCGCAGCTTCGTCACCGCGAGCGTCAAGGGCTTCCTCTATGGCCGGGCGCATCCCGACGAGATGGTCGCGGCCGTCAAGACGTTCTCCCCCACCGTGGAGCCGGCGATCGTCCTGCGCGAGGCGGAGCTGTCGTGGCAGAACTGGGTCACCCCCAACACCGTCGGCAAGCCGCTCGGCTGGATGTCGGACAAGGATTGGGCGCAGACCGTCGAGGTGCTCAAAGCCTATGGCGGCGTCACCACGCCGCTCGAGGCGAGCCAGCTCTACACCAACGATTTCGTCCCGACCGGCAACGAGTTCCTGCCGCCGCCCGCGGAAGCGAAGAAGACGTGATGGCGATGTCATTGTGAGCGGGACCCACGATGTCGTCATGGCTGGGCTTGTCCCGGCCATCCACGTCTCCCTGTCCGGCTGCAAAGACATGGATGCGCGGGACAGGCCCGCGCATGACGCTGTACTTCGTCCATGACCATCGCCACCACCCCCGCCCCCGGATCCTCTCTGCACCTGCACGGGCTGACCAAGGTCTATGCGAGCCGCGATGGTGCGGTGCGCGCGCTCGACCAGGTCTCGCTCAGCGGTGACCTCGGCGCCTTCATCTCCATCGTCGGCCCGAGCGGCTGCGGCAAGAGCACGCTCATGATGATCGCCGCCGGCCTGATGTCGCCGTCGAGCGGGGTCATCTCGATCGACGGCAAGCGTATCACTGCGCCGCGGACCGACATCGGCATCGTCTTTCAGAGCCCGGTGCTGCTCGAATGGCGTACCGCGCTGGGAAATGTGATGCTGCAAGCGGAGGCGAAGCGGCTCGACAAACGTTCGGCCGAGCGGCGGGCGCGCGAGCTGCTCGCCGCAGTCGGGCTCGCCGGCTTCGAGGACAAATATCCGCACGAGCTCTCCGGCGGCATGCGCCAGCGCGTTTCGATCTGCCGCGCGCTCATCCATGATCCGCCCCAGCTCCTGATGGACGAGCCGTTCGGCGCGCTCGATGCACTGACCCGCGACCAGCTCGTGCTCGACCTGCAGCGCATCTGCCACGAGCGGCGGATGGGCGTGCTGTTCATCACGCACAGCGTTCCGGAAGCGGTTTTTCTCTCCGACCGGGTGATCGTGATGACGCCGCGCCCGGGGCGGATCGATCGCGTGCTCGACATCGAGCTGCCCCGCCCGCGTACGCTCGCGATGCGCGACACGCCGCAGTTCGCCCACTACTGCCGCGAAATACGCGATCTCTTCCTCGCCCGCGGCGTGCTGCGCGAGCATTGAGTCCGACCATGAGCGAGAGCGAGCCGGTCGCCGCAACCCCGCCGCACATCGAGGATGTCGAGGCGAGCGTCGAGCGCCGTCGCGCCGCCCGGGCGACCCGGACGCGCCTCTCGGCGGTGCTGGCGCCGACCGGCGTGGTGATTGCGCTGCTCGTGCTGTGGGAAGCCGGCACGCGCGCCTTCGGAGTGCCCGTCTTTCTGCTGCCGCCGCCGAGCGCCATCGTCGGCGCCATGACGAAGCACGCGCCGCTGCTCGCCTTCGCGACCGGGGTGACGACGCTCGAGATCCTGCTCGGCTTCGCGCTCTCGATCGCGGTCGGCATTCCGCTTGCGCTGATGATCTTCCTGTGGCCGCCTTTCGCGCGCGCCGTGCTGCCGCTGCTGATCTCCTCGCAGGCCATGCCGAAGGTCGCCGTCGCCCCGTTGCTGCTGGTGTGGTTCGGCTTCGGCCTCGTGCCGAAGGTGCTGATCGCCTTCCTGATCGCGTTCTTCCCGGTCGTCATCAACACCGCGGTCGGGCTCGCGGCGATCGAGCCGGAAAAAATCCATCTCGCCCGCTCCATGGGACTGGGCGCGCTGGACACCTTTCTCAAGATCCGCCTGCCCGATGCGTTGCCGGCGATCTTCGCCGGGCTGAAGATCTCGATCACGCTCGCCGTGGTCGGCGCGGTGGTCGGAGAGTTCGTCGGCGGCGATGCCGGGCTCGGCTACCTGCTGATGGTCGCGAACGGAAGCATGGACACGCAGCTCCTGTTCGCCGGCATCGTCTGTCTCACGGTCCTGGGCGTCGCGCTCTATCTGGTGGTCGAGCTCGCCGAACGGCTGCTCATACCCCGCCACATCATCGCCAATGAGCCGACGGCGGGCGGAACGTTCTGAGAGGTCAGCCGGCCTTTCACCGGCTACTCCTTCTCCCAACCCGGCGGCATGATCGCGTCCTCGAACGTCGCGCCGTCGCGCCGGGTGTCGCTCAGAATCGCGTTGGTCAGCCGGGCGCCGTCGAGCTTGGCACCCCGCAGATCGGCGCCATGCAGGTTGGCGCCGAACAGGTCGGCCCCGGAGAGATTGGCGCCGCGCAGATCGGCACCGGTGAGGTCGGCCTCGACCATGTCGGCGGCGGCGAAATCGATGCGGCGCAAGTCCATGTCGCGGAGGTTCTGTCCGTTGAGCCTGACGGCACGCAGCATCGCGCCGGCGAGCTTGACGCCGGCGAGGCGCGCCCCGGTGAGATCGGCCCCGGTGAGATTGGCATGCTGCAGGTCGGCCTCGGTGAGGCGGGCGCGGCCGAGGCGCGCTCCCTGCAGATCGGCGCCAGTGAGATTGGCGCCGGACAGATCGGTCTCGTAAAGCAGCGCATTCTTGAGATCAGCGGCGGAGAAATCAGCCCATTTGGCATCCGCCGCGTTGAGATTGGCGCCGGCGAGCTTCGCGGCCGAGAGATTGGCGCGCAGGAGCACAGCGCGAAACAGGGTGACGTCGGTGAGCGTTGCGCCGCGAAAGTTGGCCCCATCGAGCTTTGCCCGCTTGAAGTCGCGCCCGACGAGATCGAGGCCCGCCAGGTCGCAGGCGAGACAGCTTCTGGTCTCGCCGGAGAGAAAGCTCTCGCGTTCGCCCGCGCCGGCGGAGCCGGCGGCACACAGGAGCAGGCCGGCCGCCAACGCCTTGCTGAACGCCTGACGCATGCGGAAATGCTCCCACGCACCGTGGCCCCGCGCAAGCATCGCGCGTGGCGCGCCGCTGGCGGGGGCCTGCCCGGCCGAGGCCGCATTGCTCCCGCACAACCGCGTGGCTAGAGTTGCGGACGTGCGCTTGCGGTACCGCGGGTCGCGGCAGCCAGAAGAAAAGCGCCTGCAGGGAGGGCCCCGATGACCAAGCTTACCCCGGATTTCTGTCGGCTGGGCGGTACGGCGCTCGCCGTCTCGCTGCTCGTGCTCGCGGGTGCCGCGCCGGCCGCCGAGTACAAGATGACGGTGAGCCGGGAGCGGCTGATCAATGCCCAGAACGAGCCGCAGAACTGGCTGATGATGAACGGCGACTACGGCTCGACGCGCTACTCCAAGCTCACCCAGATCAATCGCGACAACGTCAAGAACCTGCGCCTCGTATGGGCGCTCGCGCTGGGCGGGATGCAGGACGTCGGCCAGAACGGTCCGGAGGAAGAGGTCAATCCGCTGATCGACAACGGCTTCATGTACACCACGGACGGCTGGGGCACGGTCTACAAGATCGACGCGCACAACCCGAACAAGGGCGAGTTCGTGTGGGTCTGCGATCCGGGCGTGCGCCACGAGGGCAATGTTTCGCGCACCCGCGGCATCGCCCTGTGGGAAGACAAGGTGATCGCCAACCTGCCGGACGGGCGCGTGATCGCGATCGATCGCGACACCGGTGAAATCGTCTGGGACAAGAAGGTCGCGGTCGCGAACGAGTTCGGCAACAAGGAGCGCTTCTACGCCGCGCCGCTCGTCGCCGACGGCAAGGTGCTGGTCGCGAACGGCGCCGGTGACGGCGCGACCCGCGGCTGGATCGCGGCGCTCGACGCCAAGACCGGCAATGAGCTGTGGCGCTGGTACGCGGTGCCCAAGCCCGGCGAAAAGGGCAGCGAGACCTGGAAGGACCAGACCAACGCCTGGAAGACCGGCGGCGGCGGCCTGTGGCAGACCGGATCATACGACCCGGCCACGCGCCTCACCTACTGGGGGACCGGCAACCCGTATCCGCTCTACGACCCCCAGGCCCGGCCGGGGGACAATCTCTACACGGACTCGGTCGTCGCGCTCGACATCGACAGCGGCAAGCTGGTCTGGCATTTCCAATACACGCCGAACGACTCGTGGGACTACGACGAGGTCGGCATTCACATGCTGTACGACACCGTGATCGACGGCCAGCCGCGCCGGGTGGTCAGCCACTTCGGCCGCAACGGCTTCTTCTATACGCTCGACCGCGCGAACGGCAGCTTCATCAAGAGCGGCCAGTACGTGAACGACGTCAACTGGACCAAGGGGCTCGATCCCAAGACCGGCAAACCGCTCGAATACGATCCCAAGCTCGACTTGCAGACCTATGTCCCGGAGGCGCGCGCGCTGCGCGGCGACGGGATGAAGCGCGCCTGCCCGACCTGGCACGGCGGCGTCGCGCACCAGCCGGTCGCGTACAATCCGGTCAAGCACATCGCCTACGGGGTCGGTACCGAGGGCTGCTTCTCGCAGAACGGCGCCAAGGTCGCGTACCTCTCGCCCGAGGGCGGCATCGATCAGAAGAAGAGCGACAAACGAACCTTCACGAGCGACCTCTATTACGGCGCCGTGACGGCCTTCGATACGGTCAACCACAAGGTGATCGCCAAGGCCGTCACCGATATCGAGGTTCGCTCGGGCGCGACCGTCACGGCCGGCGGGGTGCTGTTCACGGCGCTGCAGGATGGCGCGCTCGTCGCCTATGACGACGAGAAGCTCGAGGAGCTGTGGCGCATCAACCTCGGAACCCCCCTCAAGGGTGCGCCGGTGACGTTTTCGGTCGGCTCGAAGCAGTTCGTCGCCGTGCAGGCGAGCGGGCGCCACGTCCATCCGGTGAAGTACGACAAGCTGGAAGCGTCGAGCTACCTGTTCGTCTTTGCGCTGAACTAGGAGCAGCGCACCTGTCCCTCACCCGTACCTCGTCATCGCCCGCGCAAGCGGGCAGTCAAGTACGCCCGGGACTTCGAAACGGAATTTCGTGTACTTCCCCGGAGTACTGGATCGTCCGCTTGCGCGGACCATGACGGCGGCGGGTGGGGAGCCGCCGCGCTCTACTTCGGAAGGTCGTTGCAGGCATCGACCTCGCGGCCCCAGAACTCGACGCACTTGGCCCGATCCATCGGACCCTTGCCGATCACCTTGGCGAACAGGAAGTCGGCGAGCAGCTCGATCTCGCGCGGCTGCAAGGTCGCGGGCGGGTCGGACATCGTGACGCCGCGCGCCTTGAGGTCTGCCTGCTTCATGCCGAAGCAGCGCCCGTCGCTGTAGGCGAACTTGTCGAACGGCGGCATGCCGGTCCCGGGCAAACCGCATTTGACGGTGGTGATCAACGTCGCGCGATCGAGCTTGCTCTCGCGCAGGTTGGCGGCATCCGGCATCTGGCTGTCCATCTTGCGGCCGTCGCCGGCCCAGCCGTGACAGGCCTGGCAATTGCCCTTCTGCTGGAAGATGCGCATGCCGTCCGCGATGTCGGCCGGATCGGGGGTCTGGGCGCGCGCCGAGGTGGCGAACGTGAATGCCACCACGACGGCGATCCAGCCGCCGCACGCGGGATTTCGCCAAGACGTTTCGTGCTGACCGATCACCTGATGTCCCCGCCGTCATGCTTGCGCCAGCCGCGCTTGGCGCCGATCGTGCCGCCGGATACGATGCCAGTCCATAGGCAAAAACAACCGTAAAACAGACTCCTGTGCCGAGACGCCGATAGTGACCGGGACCGCAGGCAGGCTCATCGCCGCGACGGCCGCATTGACCCTTTGGATCGCCGGCCTCGGCACGGGTACGGCGCAGGATCTGCGCCGCGCGACGGTGTGGGACCTGCGCCTCGGCCAGCCGGTCGCGGCGCAGCCGGGGTCGGAGCAGTTTCGCGCCTTCGCGTGCGGCTCGAACGGCGGCCCGCCGCGCCAGCGCCTCGCGGGCTGGAACGATTTCATGCGCTGCCGGACTGAAGCGGACGGTCTGCACGAGGTCTATTTCGAGTACGACGACGAGTACGAATACATCGCCCGCGCCCGCGATCTGCCGCGCGAGATCGCGCGCTGGGCGGGCACGACCGAGGGCGGCTTTCCGGTCGTCGCATCGGCGCTGTTCGACGACCGCGGCGTGCTGAGCGGCATCCGGCTGGTCACCGATCCGCGGCCCGATTTCCGCAACGACGTCACCGATGCCGATCTGCGCAAGCGCACCGCCGCGCACGTGTTCGGGCAGTTCATGGCGGCGCGCTTCGGCATCGAGCCGGCGCGGGATTGCAAGGCCGAGGCGCCGGCCGAGGGCGAGTCGGCGATCGGCGACGTCTTCGTCAAGCAGCGCTGCGCCCTCGTCGATACGAAGAATGCGCGCCGCATCACGGTCGCGGTGAACTACTTCCGCAAGCCCGGCCAGAGCGGCGTCAATCCGCAGCTGCCGTCGCAGCTCACCCAGGGACAGTTCGAAAGCTCGGCGCGGCTGGAGATGTTTCGCCTCGACGGGCCGCCATGAGAGGAAATCTCACGGCCGTCTGGTGCCGTCGGACATCACCGTATCGCTCAGCACCGCGCCCTCGAGCGGCGTCGCCTGCAGCGTGCCGCGCAGCAGCGTCGCGCGCGTGAGATTGGCGCCGGCGAGGTCGACGCCGCGCAACTCGGCGCCGCGCAGATCGGCGGCGGTCAGATCGGCGCCCGCGAGACTCGTCTCGATGACCTGCGCCTCCATCAGCCGCGTTTGCGCCAGCACCGCATGATCGAGGCGCGCGCCGCGGACGAACGCGCGATCGAGCGCCGCGCCGGTGAGGTCGGCGCCGCTCAGCACGGTCTCGACCAGGCGGGCCTTGCGCAGATCGGCGTCGCGCAGCGTCGCCTTGGCGAGATCGGTGCGCGTCAGCCGCGCCGTGCCCATCAGCGCGCCGGTGAGGTCGGCGCCGGCAAGGCTCGCGCGGTCGAGGTTCGCGGCATAGAGCATCGCGCCGCGCAGCGTCGCGCCGGACAGATCGGCCCCCGCGAGGTTCGCCTTGTTGAGGTTCGCGCCGGTCAGGTCGGCGCCGGCAAGCTTGGCGCCGGCAAGCTGCGCGTCGTGGAAATTCGCCCCGCGCAGGTCGGCGCCGGCAAGGTCGATACCGGCAAGATCCTGACGCTTGAAGTTGGCGCCGGCGAGCTCGCATTTGGGGCAGGCGCGGCCGTGCTCGGCGACGAAATCAGCGCGCGCGCCGGCGAGCGAGAGAACGGCTGACAGAAATGCCGGCGCGGCAGCGCCGGCGAGGATCGTCCAAACGCCGCACCGGCTCGCGGCGGCGGCACCCGTTCGTCGGAGGCTTTGCATCGTCCGGTCTGAGCGCAGCGCTTGCGATGAGACGGCAAAATGCTCCCATATGCGCCCGTCGCGCACAAGCATAGGCGCATCCCTCTCAGCGGCTTCTGCCATCCTTCATCGCGCGCCAGATCAGCGCGGGCGAGAGCGGCAGCTCCCGCAGCTCCGCGCCAAGCGGCTTGAGGGCGGCCGCAACCGCGTTCGCGGCCGTCGCCGCCACCGCGACCATGCCGCCCTCCCCCGCGCCCTTGGCTCCGAGCGGGTTGGTTCGCGACCGGCGCAGCTCCATGGTGATCGCGCGCACGTTGGGGAAATCGCATGCGAGCGGAATCATGTAGTCGGCCAGCGATGCATTGAGGATCTGCGCATCCCGATCGTAGACGAGGTGCTCGAGAAAGACGCCGCCGAGACCCTGGACCAGGGCGCCGACGGCCTGGCCATGCACCACATGCGGATTGATCGCCCGGCCGACGTCCTCGATGGCCACATAGTCGAGGATCTCCACGTCGCCGGTGCGCGGGTCGACGGCCACGTGGCACGCGTGGGCGCCATAGCTGTAGGTCCGGATCGTCGTCGCAAAGGTGCCTTCCGCCTCGAGCCCGGCGAACGCGCTCAGCTCCGCCCGTTTGGCGCCGGCGCTGACGACGCCGTCGGCGATCGTGATCTCCTCGTTGGGAAAGCCGAGGCGTTCGGTCGCCGCCGCCCGAATCGCGGCGAGCAGGTTGGTGCAGCCGTTGAGAACAGCCGAGCCGCCGACCACCATCGAGCGTGACGCGAAGGTGCCGAATCCCTCGCGCAGGTAGGTCGTCGATCCATGCAGGATGCGGATGCGATCCATCGGCAGCCGCAGGGTGTCGGCGGCGACCTGGGCGAGCGTGGTCTCCAGCCCCTGCCCGAGCACGGACGACCCGACATAGACCGTGACCGACCCGTCCTTCTCGATGGCGACGCGCGAATTCTCCTTGCCCGAGCCGCTGCTCTCGACGAACGGCACGGCGGCAAGGCCGTGATAGCGCCCGTCGACCATGCGGCCCTGCAGCGACTTCTTCTCCTCCCAGCCGATCTCCTGCAGCGCCCGCTCGAACGTCGCGTGGTAGTCGCCGGTATCGAACTCGGTCTCGCCCTCGTAGGGCACGAGCTTGCCGGTGGCGAAGGGCAGCTCGCTCTCGGCGATGAGGTTCTGGCGGCGGAAATCCATCGGATCGAGGCCGAGGTCGGCGGCCACGATGTCGAGCATCCGCTCGCGGAAGAAGTTCGCCTCGAACCGGCCGGGCGCCCGCATGGTGCCGACCGGCGTCTTGCTGGTCATCAGCGCCTCGACCGTGATCGCGACGTCACGAATGCGGTAGGGACCGGGAAGGAATTGTGCCGCCTTCGCGGGCACCACGCCGCCGTTGGTGCGGATATAGGCGCCCATGTCGCCGTAGACGTGACCGCGCAGGCCGAGGATGACACCGTCGCGCGTGCACGCGATCTCGATGTCGCAGTCGACCTCGCGCGAATGGTTGGTGGCGAGCAGGTGCTCGCGGCGGTCTTCGATCCATTTGACCGGGCGGCCGAGGCGCATCGCCGCGAACGGGATGAGGAAGTCTTCCGGATAGAATTCGCCGCGCACCCCGAAGCCGCCGCCGACATCCACCTCGATCATGTCGATCGCGTCCTCGCCGAGGCCGAGCATGGGCGCGAGAATGCGGCGGTTGAAGAACAGGACTTTCGAGGCGCCGTGAACGACCAGCCTGCCCTTGTCCGCGTTCCACTCGGCGAGCAGGCCCCGCGTCTCGATCGGCAGGGCGGTGATGCGGTGGCACCGGAAGCTCTCGCGCCGCGTGTAGTCGGCCTTGGCGAAGGCCGCATCGGCGTCGCCGAACCGCACCGCGTATTGGACCGCCCGGTTGGTGCCGGTCTCCTCGAACAGGAGCGATCCGCCTGCCTCCGCCGCATGTCGATCGGCCACGGGCGGGAGGCTCTCGATGTCGACGTCGATCGCCTCGAGCGCATCCTCGGCGATCGAGCGCGCGTCGGCGACGACCACCGCGATCGGCTCGCCGACATAGCGCACCTTGTCGCGCGCGATCACCGGCTGAAGGTAGCCCTGGAATTCCGGCAGATTGGCAAGCCGCAGCGGAATGACCGGAATCGTGGCGCCGATATCCGCCGCGGTCAGCACCGCACGCACGCCCTCGATCCCGCGGGCGGCGGCCGCATCGATGCCGCGAATGCGTCCGTGCGCAACCCCGCTGCGAAGAACCGCGGCGTGCAACATTCCGTCGCGCTGCACATCGCCGATGAACTGTCCGGTCCCGGAGAGGAAGCGCGGATCCTCTGCGCGATCGACCGGCTGCCCGATCAGCGATCCCGGCGTGACGTTCATCGATGAACCGTTGCGAACCATCAGGAGAGAGCGCGAACCCTATTCGCCGGCCTGCCCCTCCGCAAGCGTGACGGAGTCCCGGAAAGCTGGTCCGGCTCGCCGAAATAGCGGCCCGTGCACATCGATGCGGCTGGCGCATGCCCCCATTCGGCAGGAGCAGGAGCGGCCCCGGCGCCTTGACGAGCATCTGCTTTGGCCATCACTCTTCGGCGCGCGACGCGAGACCCAACTGCCGGGAAGGACATCCGATGAAGATCGTCGACATGAGCCATGTGATGAACGTCCACACACCCGGCTGGGTCGGCTATGCCGGCAACAAGATGTACTACGCGCAGAACCTGCAGACGCAGACGATCGTCGCCCAGCGCATCGAGACGGCGCTTCACGTCGGCACCCATTTCGATGGCGCCATGCATGCGACCGACAACCGCAAGGGGGACATGGCGTCGCTGCCCCTCGATTATCTGGTGAACCGCGGCGTCGTCGTCGACATCTCGGACAAGGTCTCGGACTGGTCGGTCATCACGCCCGAGATCATCGAGGGCGCGGGCGCCGATATCCGCGAGGGCGACATCCTGATCCTGCACACGGGCTGGCACCGTCACTACGAGGGGCAGCCCCAGCAGGACCTGGTGAAGTACTTCTGCTACCACCCTGGGCCCAACCTCGACACCCTGCATTGGATGCTGAAGAAGAAGATCAGGTGGTGGGGCATGGACACCGGATCCTGCGACCACGCCATGAACACCTCGATCCGCACCATGCGGCCCGATCTCGCGGCGCAATTCACCAAGCTGCACGGCAAGACGCCGGCCGAGTTCTTCGGCACGTTCAACTACGTGCACAAGAAATCCGGGCGCAAGGTCGCCGCCGACGTGTTTCCGTTTCACAGCTGGGCGTTCCAGGAAGGCCTGCTGCATGCCGAGAACCTCGGCGGCGACATCGAGCTCATGCTCAACAAGCGCTGCCTCATCGGCGCGTTTCCCTGGCGCTACGAGGGCCTCGAAGGCTGTCCGTGCCGTATCGTCGCGTTCCTCGACGTCGGCGAGAACGTCGAGGCGGTCGGCAATGCCGCGAAGGCGATCTTCGGCGGTTGAGACGTGGGCATCCCGCGGCGTGGCCGGGGTTCGGCACGGCACCGCGCCCGCTTGCGCCGTCGGGACGGCTTGACTAACGTTCGGACACCCAGAAAACGCGCGCTGGCGGCGGGGTTTTAGAGAGTATGCCGAGGATCGCGACGCCGGACGGCACGAGGCTTCATGTCGAGGAGACCGGCACCGGGACGCCGGTCGTCTTCATCCACGAGTACGCCGGCGACTACCGCAGCTGGGAGCCTCAGCTGCGCCATTTCTGCCGCCAGCACCGCTGCGTGACCTACAGCCAGCGCGGCTATCCGCCGTCCGACGTGCCTTCCGATCCGGCGCGCTATTCCCAGGATATCGCCCGCGACGACGCCGTCGTCGTCATGGACGCGCTCGGCATCGATCGCGCGCACGTCGTCGGCCACTCGATGGGCGCCTACACGGCGCTGCATGTCGGCATCCACTATCCGCACCGCTGCCTGTCCGTCACCGCGGCGGGATGCGGCTGGGGCTCGGCGCCCGATCCGGCGAAGCGCGATGCCATGAAGGCTCTCGCGGCGGACACCGGAAAGATGTTCGCCGATGAAGGCATCGCTTCGGCCGCCGCGAAATACGCCGATGCCCCGATGCGCCAGGCCTTCAAGAACAAGGATCCGCGTGGCTGGGCCGAATTCGCTCGGATGCTGGCCGAGCATTCGGCGGAAGGCCATGCGCACACCATGCTCAACCTCCAGCTCAAGCGGCCGACGCTGTGGGAGATGGAGAAGGAGCTGAAGTCGTTCTCGGTGCCGCTCCTGGTGATCGTCGGCGACGAGGACGACCTGTGCCTCGACGGAAGCCTTTTCATCAAGCGCACCGCGCCCACGGCAGGGCTCCTGGTCCTGCCGCGCGCCGGCCACACGATCAACAGCGAGGAGCCCGCCGCCTTCAATGCGGCACTGGCCGAGCTCTTTGCCGCCGCCGAGGCCGGCCGCTGGCTCGTCCACAAGGCGGCCTGAGGCCATACTTCACCGAGAACACCGAGTTAATTCCTCGCCCCAGACCCACACGGGAGACCGACATGGACCTTCAGCTCAAAGGCAAGACCGCGCTGGTGACCGGCGGCAGCGAAGGAATCGGCAAGGGCATCGCCCGCGCGCTCGCCCGGGAAGGCGTCGACGTCGCGATCTGCGCCCGACGCAAGGAGCCGCTCGAGGCCGCCGCCGCCGAGATCGCCAAGGAGACCGGCCGCAAGATCATCGCCATCACGGCCGATCTCACCAAGGACGCCGACGCGAAGGCATTCATCGAAAAGGGTCACAAGAGCCTCGGGCGCGTCGACATCATGGTCAACAATGCCGGGTCGGCGCCCGGGGGCATCATCGAGCACCTGTCCGAAGAGGACTGGGAGAAGGGCCTGCAGCTCAAGTTCATGGGCTATGTGCGCTGCCTCCGCTACGTGCTGCCGATCATGGTCAAGCAGGGCGGCGGACGGGTGGTCAACCTGATTGGCAATGACGGGGTCAAACCCTCCTATTGGGAAATCGTGCCGGGCGCCGCCAATGCCGCCGGCCACAACCTCACCAAGGCCCTGGCGGCGCAGTACGGCCGGCACAAGATCAGCTTCTGTGCCGTCAATCCCGGCCCCGTGCGCACCGAGCGCTGGGCCGGACTGGTGGCGGCCATGTCGCGCGACATGAAGCTTCCCTACGAGGAGGCGGACAAGCTGGCGCCGGCCTCGATTCCGATGGGCCGCATTGCCGAGGTGGACGAGTGCGCGAACCTGGTCGCCATGCTGGCATCGCCCCTGATGCACATGGTCAACGGGACCATGATCGAGATCGACGGCGGCCAGGAAAAAGCGCTGATGGACCGGCTGCGCGACCGTTGACGGCGCAGGCGACGGATCCTGTCAATTGGCGAGCGGCGCATGGCGCCCTCGCGGGCGCGTACAAGTCCGGGTTGCCGCGGCCTGCGGCAACGACGGCAGCCCGCTCAAGCGCGCGCCGGCCGCACGCGACCTTGACAAGGTTGGAGGCTGAACGGACTATTTTCGCGCAAACGGTTGGTCACGGAGCCGGGCTCCCATGGCTCGTCGCTGCTGTACTAGTGCCGCGAACCAGAAGTTCGCACATCCACTGCTGCAAGTGTGGCTGCGAACTTCGGGTTCAAAAGCGGCACTAGGATCATAGATTTGCTAGTGTCCCTGAGATTCCGAAGTTCGCATCAGAGATCGCCGCAAGGATGTGCGAACTTCGGAATCGGGACACTGGCGCCCTCGCGCACACTTCCTTTCTGGTCCCGATCGGGCAATCCGGAGCACTGACATGATCACCAGGTTTCATCTTCTGAGGCTCGCCGCGGCCGCCTCGGCGGTCGCGGTCCTGGGCGTTTCGGCCCACGCGCAGGGCACGATCAAGATCGGCGAGCTCAACAGCTACAAATCGCAGCCGGCCTTCCTCGATCCCTACAAGAAGGGATGGGAGCTCGCGATCGAAGAGATCAACGCCAAGGGCGGTGTGCTGGGCAAGAAGCTCGAGGTCGTTTCGCGTGACGACGGCGCCAATCCGGGCGAGGCCGTTCGGGTCGCCGACGAGCTGGTGACGCGCGAAGGCGTGAACATCCTGGCCGGCACGTTCCTGTCGAACATCGGCCTTGCGGTGACGGAGTTCGCCGGCAAGAAGCAGGTGTTCTTTCTCGGCGCCGAGCCGCTGACCGACAAGATCACTTGGCAGAACGGCAACAAATATACGTTCCGTCTGCGCGCAACGACCTACATGCAGGTCGCCATGCTCATGCCGGCCGCAGTGGCCGCCAAGAAGAAGCGCTGGGCGCTCATCTATCCGAACTTCGAGTACGGGCAATCGGCGATCGAGAATTTCAAGGCGCTGCTCAAGAAGCAGCAGCCGGACGTGGAGTTCGTCACCGAGCAGGCCACGCCGCTCGGCCGGCTCGATGCCGGCGCGGTCGCGCAGGCTGTGGACGATGCCAAGCCGGACGCGATCTTCAACGTCGAGTTCGGCGCCGATCTCGCCAAGCTGGTGCGCGAGGGCAACACGCGCGGTACGTTCAAGAACCGCACCGTCGTCAGCCTGCTGTCCGGCGAGCCGGAATATCTCGACCCGCTCAAGGACGATGCGCCGGTCGGATGGATCGTGACCGGCTATCCGTGGAACAAGATCAATACTCCGGCGCACAAGGCGTTCGTCGACGCCTATGAGAAGAAATACAACGACTATCCGCGGCTGGGGTCGGTGGTGGGGTATGTCACCATGAAGTCGCTCTCCGCCGGCATTACGAAGGCCGGTTCGACCGACACCGACAAGCTGATCGCGGCGTTCAAGGGCCTCAAGGTGGACAGCCCGTTCGGGCCGTTCGTCTACCGGGCCAGCGATCATCAGGCCACCATGGGCGCCTTCGTCGGCACCATCGCGCTCGAAAAGGGCACCGGAACCATGGCCAACTTCAAGTATGTGGATGGCGCCTCGGTGCTCCCGTCCGATGCCGAGGTGAAGAAGCTGCGGCCGGCGTCGGACTGAGCTGCGGCAGTGCCCCTATCTCGGGTCGCCGTCATCGCCCGCGAAAAGCGGGCGATCCAGTACTCTGGTGCGAATCGATGTGACACTGCCGATGTCCCATTTCACCGCGTGTAAATGCTGGATTGCCCGCTTGCGCGGGCAATGACGTAATAGGATCGAGAAGTCCGGGCTCGCTGTCGCGCGCTGCGTCGCCCTCCCGCGAGAGGAGGGATTAAGGCTCTTGCGATGAACATCGACGCCCTCCTCTTCCAGGCGCTCAACGGGCTCTCTTCCGCATCCGGTCTGTTCTTCGTCGCCGCCGGATTGTCGCTCATCTTCGGGGTGACGCGGATCGTCAACATCGCGCACGGGTCCCTCTACATGCTCGGGACCTACATGGCGTACACGTTCGCCACATCGCTCGGGGGCGGGCTTGGATTCTGGGGGGGCATCGTCGCGGCCGCGATGGCCGTCGCCGTCGTGGGGGCGATCATCGAGGTCGCGCTCTTGCGGCCGATCTACCGCACGCCCGAACTGTTCCAGCTGCTTGCGACATTCGCTCTGGTCCTGGTCATCAACGACGCCACCCTGTGGCTGTGGGGACCGGAGGATCTGCTCGGGCCGCGCGCGCCGGGGCTGCGCGGCGCGATCGAGATCCTGGGGCGCCGGCTGCCCAGCTACGACCTGTTCCTGATGGTGCTCGCGCCGCTCGTCCTGGGGCTGCTTCATGTCGTGCTCGCACGCACGCGCTTCGGCCGGCTGGTGCGCGCGGCATCGCAGGACCGCGAGATGGTGGGAGCGCTCGGCGTCAACCAGGCCCTGCTGTTCACCAGCGTGTTCGTGCTCGGCTCGTTCCTCGCCGGTCTCGGCGGTGCGCTGCAGATCGCGCGCGAGCCCGCGAACCTGGCGATGGACCTCAACGTTCTCAGCGACGCCTTCGTGGTGGTCGTGGTCGGCGGAATGGGCTCCATCACCGGCGCCTACCTGGCGGCGGTGATCATCGCCGAGGTGAAAGCGCTGTGCATCGGCATTGGCGTCGTCGATTTCGGCATGTTCACGCTGAATTTCTCCAAGCTCACGCTGGTGGCGGAGTTCCTGGTGATGGCGGTGGTGCTGATCGCGCGGCCCTATGGGCTGCTCGGCCGCGATCAGGGCGTTGTCCGCGGCCTTGCCGAGCAGGAGGACCCGCTGCGGCCAGCCAGCCCGACGGTCAAGATGCTCGGCGCCGCGGTTCTGGCCGCGCTCATCTGCCTGCCGCTGATCGCGACGAGCTCGCCCTACCTGCTGGTGCTCGGAACCGACGTTCTGATCGCGGTCCTGTTCGCGACCAGCCTGCACTTCATCATGGGACCGGGCGGCATGCATTCATTCGGCCATGCCGCCTATTTCGGCCTCGGAGCCTACGGGACGGCGCTGCTGGTCAAATGGCTCGCTCTCCCCATGCTGCCGGCGCTCGCCGCCGCGCCGGTCGCGGCCTTTCTCGGCGCGCTGCTGTTCGGCTGGTTCGCGGTGCGCCTGTCGGGCGTCTATCTCGCCATGCTGACCCTGGCGTTCGCCCAGATCGTGTGGGCCGCGGTGTTCCAATGGGAAGGGCTCACCGGCGGCTCGAACGGCGTGGTGGGCGTGTGGCCGACGGCGCCATTCGACACCCGCTCGGGCTATTTCCTGCTCGCCCTGGCGCTCGCGGTCGGGGGCATCCTGCTGCTGCGCCGGTTCCTGTTCGCGCCGTTCGGCTACGCCATGCGGGCCGGCCGCGATTCGCCCTTGCGCGCGGAGGCGATCGGCATCGACGTGAAGCGGGTGCACTGGCTGGCCTTCGCGGTCGCCGGCGGCATCTGCGGGATCGCGGGCGGCGTCTTTGCTTTCGCCAAGGGCTCGATCTCCCCGGAGACCATTCATGTCGGCCGGTCGATCGATGGGCTGGTGATGGTGCTGCTCGGCGGCATCCAGACTTTGAGCGGTCCGATCGTCGGCGCTTCGGTCTTCGCCGTGCTCGAGGACACGGTGATGCGGCAGACCGAATACTGGCGTGCGCTTCTCGGCGGCATCATCCTGCTGCTCGTCCTCGTCTTCCCGGGCGGCATCGTCGGGACGATCTCGCGTCTCGTCGGACGGCGGCAGCGAATGTCATGAGCGAGCTGTCGGTCCGTTCGCTGTCCAAGGCGTTCGGCGGCGTCACCGCCGTCGACCGCGTCAGCTTCGACGTGGCGCGCGGCGAGTTCCTGGCGATGATCGGCCCGAACGGCGCCGGCAAGACCACGTGCTTCAACACCATCAACGGCCAGCTTGCGCCCGATTCCGGCGAGATCTGGTTCGAGGGGAAAAATCTCGCCGGCCTCAAGCCGCGCCAGATCTGGCGGCTGGGCGTCGCCCGCACGTTCCAGGTGGCGGCGACGTTCGGCTCGATGACTGTCGTCGAGAACGTGCAGATGGCGCTGATCTCGCATGCCGGCGAGACCTACGGGCTATGGCGGCCGGCCGCGTCCCGGCATCGGGCGCGCGCGCTCGAGCTCCTGGAGCAGGTCGGGATGCAGGCGGCCGCCGACCAGCCGAGCCGCGAGCTTGCCTATGGCGACGTCAAGCGCGTCGAGCTCGCGATGGCGCTCGCGAACGAGCCCCGCCTGCTCCTCATGGACGAGCCGACCGCCGGGATGGCGCCGCGCGAGCGCCGGGACATGATCGCCTTGGTGAAGCGCCTCGTCGTGGAGCGCGGGATTTCCGTGCTGTTCACCGAGCATTCGCTGGACGTGGTCTTCGCCTTCGCGGACCGGATCATCGTGCTCGCACGCGGACGCCTGATCGCCAACGGCAACGCGGCCGCCATTCGCGACGACCCGCAGGTCCAGGAGGTCTATTTCGGGAGCGGCAGCATGGTCGACCGGGCGGCGGAGCCTGCGCGGTGACGCCGATGGCTACCACTCCCAAGGTGATGCTCACCGTCGAAAACCTGCGCGCCTGGTATGGCGCGGCCCAGATCCTCTACGACCTGAGCTTCGAGGTGCGCCGCGGCGAGGTGGTCGCTTTCATGGGCCGCAACGGCGCCGGCAAGACGACCACCATGAAGGCGATCATGGGCATGATGGCGCGGCGCGCCGGCAGCGTGCGGTTCGATACGCACGACATCTCCCGCCTCAAGCCGTTCGAGATCGCGCGCCTCGGCCTCGGCTTCACGCCCGAGGATCGGCGCATCTTCTCCGACCTCACGGTGCTGGAAAATCTCGACGTCGGCCGCCAGCCGCCGCGGACGCTCGCCGACGGCACAGCGGTCCCGACCTGGACGCCGGACAAGCTGTTTGCGCTGTTTCCCAATCTCGCCGCCATGCCGAACCGGCCGGGCGGCCGCATGAGCGGCGGAGAGCAGCAGATGCTCACAGTCGCCCGCACGCTCATGGGCAATCCGGTGCTGCTGCTGCTCGACGAGCCGTCCGAAGGCGTGGCGCCCATCATCGTCGAGCGGATGGCCGAGACGATCATGGCGCTGAAGCAGGAGGGGCTTTCAGTCCTGCTGTCGGAGCAGAATGTCAACTTTGCCAAGACGGTGGCCGACCGGGTGTATGTGCTGGAGAAAGGGCAGATCCGTTGGCAGGGCAGCATGGCCGAGCTCGCCGGCAATACCGCCATCCAGCGCGAGTTTCTCACGGTGTGAGGGCCCTTGCTCATGACTCCCCGCCCCTCCCCCGCTTGCGGGGGAGGCCGGGAGGGGAACGCTTGCTCCGTGCTCGCGGCTTCCCCCTCTCTGTCTCTCCCCCGCAAGCGGGGGAGAGGACGCAAGAGCCGAAGCGCTCACCGCCCGTTCCGCCGCAAGATCGCGCGCAACCGTTGCGGGGTCACCGGCAGGCGCGTGATCGCGCCGGGCATGCCGATCGCGGCGTCGATGGCAGCGGCAACCGCGGCGCCGACCGCGTTGACGCCGCCCTCCCCGGCTCCCTTCAGGCCGAGCGGGTTGAGCGGGCTCGGCGCGTCCTCGGCAATCACGATGTCGAGCGCCGGCACCTCGCGCGCCGTCGGCATCACGTAATCGGCGAAGTTGACCGCCAGCGGCTCGCCGCGCTCGTCGTAGAGGAATTCCTCGGAGAGCGCGCCGCCCAATCCCTGCGCCACGCCGCCGGCGATCTGGCCCTCGACCAGCATCGGGTTCACCGCCCGGCCGATGTCGTACGCGACGAGGTAGCGCTCGATCGTCACGCCTCCGGTCTCGCCGTCGATGCGCGCGACGGCCGCATGCACCCCATAGGGATAGTTCATGTGATCGCTGTAGAACCAGCCGTCGGCCGCAAGACCCGGTGCATGGGTGCCGCGCACACGCGAGGTCGGCTCGAGCGCCTTGGCGATCTCGCCCAGGGTCATCGAAGGCCCCGTCGCGGCGCCGGCCCGGACGACGGCGCCGTCGACGATATCGAGCGCATCGGCGGGCTGCTGGAGCAATTCCGCCGCAACGCGGATCGCCTTGGCGCGGACGTCGACGGCGGCGAGCCGGGTTGCCTCCCCGGTCATCACGGTGACGCGCGATGCGAACGCACCCAATCCGAAGGCGATGCGATCGGTGCGGCCGTGCACGACGCGCACCCGCTGGTAATCCGTCCCCAGCGCGTCGGCGCAGATCTGCGCGATCACGGTCTCGACGCCTTGGCCGACCGAGGCCGCGCCCGTCACCACCTCGACGGCCCCGGAGGCATCGACCGAGACGCGCACGCCATCGAACGGTCCGAGCCCGCTCTTCTCCACGAAGATGGCAAGACCAGCGCCGACGCATTCGCCGGCGGCGCGGCGCCGTTGCAGGCCGGCCTGAAGCTTGGTCCATGACAAGGCGTGCATGGTCTTGTCGAGCAGGCCGGCGTAGTCGCCGGAATCGAGCACGATCTCGGTCCCGAGCGTGGACAACGGCCGCCGGTAGGGCATCTCCTCCTTGCCGATCAGATTGCGGCGCCGGACCTCGATCGGGTCGAGGCCGAGCCGGGCGGCGACCGCGTCCATCAACCGCTCACGCACGAACGTGCTTTCGTAGCGGCCCGGCGCGCGATAAGTCCCGCCCGGCGTCTTGTTGGTGAGGCGCAGGTGCCCGGCCGCCCGGTAGGCCGGCAGGCGATACGGACCAGGCAGCATCGCGGCGGCGAGATCCGGCACAGTCGCCGCGTGGGTGCGGACATAGCCGCCCTGGTCGTGAAAGAACTCGTCGTCGATCGCAAGAAGGGCGCCATCCGCCGCGACGGCGGCGCGCACCTTATGACGTTGCTGGCGCGAATGATTGGCTGCGACCAGGTGCTCGCGGCGGTCCTCGATCCATTTGACCGGCTGCCCCAGTCGCATCGCCGCGATGCAGACCAGCACGTCCTCGGGATAAAGCTCGCCGCGCACGCCGAAGCCGCCGCCGACATGGCCTTCGAAGAGGTGAACGGTCGACGGCGCGCGTCCCAGCATGCGCGCGATGTTGTCCCGGTTCCAGTGCGGGACCTTGGCGACGCCGTGAAGCTCGAGCATATCCCGGCCGGCATCGTAGCGCGCGATGGCGCCGCGGGTTTCGAGCGGAACGGCGGAATGACGCCCGATCGCGAGATCGAGCTCGACGACCGCGTGGGCGGCATCGAACGCAGCGGCGAGGTCGCCGTAGGATTTCTCGACGATCGCGGCCTCGCTGGAGCGGCCGGCCTCGAACTCGCCGGTCGCCGCGGCGGCATCGAGCACCACCGCTAGATCCTCGACGGCGACATCGACCAGATCGGCGGCGTCCTCGGCCAGATAGGGATCGGTCGCAAACACCACCGCAACCGGATCGCCGACGTAACGCACCCGCTCCGATGCCAGGATCGTCTGCCGGTAGGCCGTCAGACCCTCGATCCGGGTGAGCCGGAAGTCGATCGGCGGGATCCCGGCGACGTCGGCGAAGGTCCACACGGCCACGACGCCGGGCGCCGATCGCGCCGCTTCGGCATCGATCTTGACGATGCGGCCGTGCGCATGGCTCGAGCGCACGACCCGCATGTGCAGCATGTGGGGAAACGCGATGTCGGCCGCGAACCGTCCACGCCCTGTGACCAGGGGCGCATCCTCGAGGCGCGGGACGGAGCGGCCGACGATGCCCATGTCAGGCGCGCCGTTGCGCATGGCGCAGCGCGGCACGGATGCGCTGCGGCGTCGCCGGAACTTCGTCGATCGACACGCCGAAGGGCGAGAGCGCGTCGTTGATCGCGTTGAGGACGGCCGCCGGGGCGCCGATTGCGCCTCCCTCGCCCAGCCCCTTGGCCTTGGTGACCGAAGCGTCCGTCAAGGTCTCGAAATGACGGATTTCGATCGGCGGGATCTCCGCCACGGTCGGGGGCAGGAAATCCGCGAAGGTCGCGGTCAGGATATTGCCGGTGTCGTCGTAGACGATCTCCTCGAGCAGCGCGTTGGCGACGCCTTGCGCGACGCCGCCATGAATCTGCCCGTCCACGATCATCGGATTGATGAGCCGCCCGGCATCTTCCGCAACCACGAACTGCCTGACCGCGACGCGCCCGGTCTCGACATCGACCTCGACCACCGCGAGATGGCAGGCATTGGAGAATGTGCCGGGTGGGTCATAGGTCGCGCTCTCGGCGATCCCGGGCGTGATCTCGCCCTTGAAACGGTGGGTCTGATGATAGGCTGCGCGCGCGAGCGTCTCCAACGCGATCACGCGGTCGGTCCCGGCGACGCGAGCGACATCGCCTTCGAGCACGATGTCCTCGGCCGAGGCCTCGAGCAGGATGCCCGCCATCTTGACGAGCTTGGCGCGCACCTTGCGGGCCGCCAGCAGGCTCGCACCGCCCGCGATCACGAGGGAGCGGCTCGCGAATGTCCCCCAGCCGTAGGGTGTGCGGTCGGTGTCGCCGTGCACGATCTTGACGCGATCCGGCGAGGTCCCGATCTCGTCGGCGATGATCTGGGCGAGCGTGGTGCGCAGCCCCTGCCCGTGCGGAGACGCGCCGATGCGCGCCTCGATGAAGGCAGACGGGTCCATCGTGAGCTCGACCCTCTCCCAGCCGGGGGTGACTTCCATCCCGCGCGCCGCGAAGGCCGGCGTGCCGTAACCGGTGCGCTCCGAGAACGTCGCGAGGCCGAGACCGAGGTAGCGCCCCTCCCGGCGCGCTTCTGCCTGCCAGGCGCGAAACGCCGGGACGTCGGCCGCCTCAACCGCCGCGTCAAGAGTCTGCACATAGGTGGCGTCGTCGAACACGAGGCCGGTGGGCGACGTGTGGGGAAACGTCTTGACCAGGTTGCGACGACGGATCTCGATCGGGTCGAGACCGAATGCGGCGGCCGCCTTGTCCATCAGCCGCTCGATGGTGAGGGTGATCACCGGGCGGGAGACGCCGCGATAGGGCGCCATCGGGCAGGTGTTGGTCACGACGCCGCGCGAGAGGCAGGCATAGTCGCGCACCGTGTAGGGGCCCGGCATCTCGGCCATCGCCATCAACGGCTCGACGCCGCAGGTCGTGGGATAGCACGAGTACGCGCCGACATTGGCGACGATGTCGGCCGACAGCGCGATCAGGCGCGCGTCGGCGTCGAACGCGCCTTCGAGCGAGACGTGCTGGTCGCGGCTGTGGAAACAGGCGACGAGGTTCTCGCGGCGGTCCTCGACCCAGGCAACCGATGTCTTCAGTTTGCGGGCGAGCCATGTCACGACCACGAATTCAGGGGCCAACGACATCTTCTGGCCAAAGCCGCCGCCGACGTCCGGCGCTACCACGCGCAGATCCGATTCCGGCATGCCGATCAGATCGGCAATGATGGTCCGCATCATGTGCGGCATCTGGGTCGTGCAGGTGAGCGTCACGCGGCCGCTCGCCGCGTCCCAGGCCGCGTGCGCGGCGCGCGCTTCCAAGGGCGACGCATTCTGCCGGCGCGAGCGGATCTCGACCTTGATGCGGCGATGCGCGCCGGCGAAGGCCGCGTCGCAGCCCGGCGTCGTCACGCGGCCCTCGACGACCACGTTTCCGGCGGCCTCGGAATGGACCAGGGGAGCGTCCGACGCGAGCGCTGCCGGCGCGTCGACGACGGCGGGCATCGTGGCGATCTCGACCTCGACGAGATCGGCGAGATCCTCGGCCTCCTGCGCGCTCGACGCGACTGCGGCGGCGATCGGCTCGCCGACGAAACGCACGACCCCGCTCGCCATCACCGGCTGGCTGATCGGCACGTAATTGAATTTGTGCAACAGCGGCTGGATCGGCTTCACGGCGGCGAGATCGGCCGCGGTCACGACCGTGCTGCCGGGCGGCGCCGCAATCCGGGTGATGCGGCCGGAGGCGATCGCGCTGCGGACGAAGCGCACGCTGAGCGCCGCCGGCAGATCGGCCGCGAAGCGGCCCTGCCCTGTCACGAGCGTCGGATCCTCAACACGCCGGATCGAGCGGCCGACCCAGGCGGCGCTGCCGCCGTCTCGCAGGTGTCCGCTCATGCGCTCGGGCCGCCCGTCATCATCGATCCTTCAAGCGCGCGAAAATGCGCCGCGGATTGCCGTCCGCGATCGCCGACACATCGGCCGGCGGCAAGCCGGCGGCACGCAGCAAGGCCAGCGGCTCCATGTCGGCCGGAGGAAACGAATAGTCGGTCCCGAGCACCACGTTGTCGAGCCCGGCCACGGCGACGAGAAAGCGCAGCGCCTTCGGCGCATGTACGATGCTGTCATAGGCCATTTGCGACGCGTAGGCGGACGGCGCCTTGAGCGCCATGTCGCCCTGAGCCCGCCGGTCCATGCGGCGGTGCATGATGTCGAACCGGCCGGCGAGATACGGGTAGGCGCCGCCGCCATGCGACAGCACGAGCTTGAGCCCGGGAAAACGGTCCAGCACGCCCGACAGCAGGAGCGAGCCGACACCGAGCGTGGTGTCGAACGTGTATTGCGCGACCTGAGCGAGGCCGAATTTTGCGGCGCGCGGCGCCGGGCCGACCAGCACCGGGTGGATCAGGACAGGGAGGCCGAGCGCCTCGGCCTTGCGCCAGAACGGGTCGAGCGGCAGCTCGCCGATGTTCACGTTCTCGATGTTCGACGAGATGATGACACCGCAGCCGCCCGTCGTGGCGATGCGGTCGAGCTCCTGCGCCGCAGCGTCGGCCTGTGTGAGCGGAACAGACCCGATCCAGGCGAAGCGCCCGGCATTGTCGTCGCACCATTCCGCCAGCGTCTCGTTCAACATGCGATGCCATGCGGCGCAGGCATCCGGCGCAAGGCCGTAGCCGAAAATATCCGGCCAGGTGCCGACGACCTGCAGGTCGATGCCCTGCTCATCGAGCCAGGCGATGCGCTGGGCCACCGGCTCGACGAGGCGGGGGAAGAATGGCCGCACCTTGAAGCCGTAATCGAAATGCAATGCCGGCGGCGCATTCCCGGGCGACGGCGCAAGCCGCACCCCGAGCTCTCCGCCTCGCGCCGTTACGGCGGCGATCAGCTGCGGCGGCACGTAATGTGCATGGACGTCGATCGGCAATGAGGCCCCCTTGGGTGTGCGAGGTCATCTATGACAGTGTTGGGACAGCTTCTCGTTCCGGGGCACGCAGCCGTCTTCGTCCTGACAAGCCATGCCAGATTATCTCAGCGTCCATCGACTCGAAAAGCGGTTCAGCTCGCATGGCCGGGCCGCGTGCTGGTCGCGCGCCGCCGCACGCATCCGGGCGGTGTCGTAGCCGCCAGATAGCCCAGGGTTCCCTCGTCCGACGACGCGCGCGTTTTTGACGGCCGGCGCCCGTTACGGTTCGGACGCCCGGGCGCCATCGCGACCACATTTCGGCACCATCGTGACGCACCGCCATGGTCACGACGACGATCTTTGTTCCGCTGCCCGTTCCTGCTTGACTCACCCATATCTCGATGGTTAAACGTTCGATCAATAACCCGCCGGTTATTGATCCCGATGCCGAACGCGCACGACATTCTCTTCCGGACGCTCGCCGATCCGACCCGTCGGGCTATTTTCGAGCGGCTGTGCCGTGAAGGAGAGAAGACGGTGGGAGCCCTGACGGCTCGCGCCGGGGTCTCGCAACCGGCGGTCTCGAAGCATCTTGGAGTCCTGAAGCAGGCCGGACTGGTGCATGACCGTCACCAAGGTCGCCAGACACTCTACAGCGCACAGCTCGGCGCCTTGGCCCCGCTGATCGACTGGACAAGGCAGATGGCCGGCTTCTGGGAAAGCCGCTTCGACGATCTCGAAGATCTGCTCAAAAGGATGGACCAATGAATGAAACGTCGACTGAAACGCGCTCCGTTGTCGTTGAACGTGACCTGTCTTATCCGCCAGAAAAGATCTGGCGCGCGCTCACGCAGCCGCACCTGATCCAGGAGTGGCTCATGAAGAATGACTTCAGGCCCGTCGTCGGTCACCGTTTCGATTTCCGCGCAGACTGGGGCGCTGTCGACTGCGAAGTCCTGGCGGTCGAGCCGCAAAAAACGCTGTCGTATACGTGGTCGGCCTATGGTCTCGAGAGCGTGGTGACCTGGACTCTCACCCCGACGAGCAAGGGCACCCGGCTGCGCATGGAGCAATCGGGCTTCCGGCCGGATCAGCAGCAGGCCTACCAGGGCGCCCAAGTCGGGTGGCCGCGGTTCTTTGCCAGCCTGGAACAGGTCCTGGCGCGGGCGGAGTAACGTCTGCCGATCGATTCGAAGCTAGATGAGCCCCAAGTCCCGAGCAAGCAAGCGGCCCCACGACGGCCGACAGATGGAGCATGCGTACTCATGAAAGATGCGAGCAAACCCAAGCTTTTTCGCTGGATTCACATCGTCTGCAGCATTCCGATCGTCGGCTACGTCTACAGTCCTTTCGATCAGATACCGAATTACGCGCCCCTCACGCGCTTCGTCTTCCTTCCCGTCATGGTCCTTACGGGACTTTGGATGTGGAAAGGCCATGTCGTTCGACGACTTCTTTCGAAGAGCGCGGTCCAGGAAAGAAAGGCGGCCTGACGGGGAGCGGCCGCCAGAAAAGCAAAACGACGCCGGCCGCGCTCTCCATCCGCTCTCCATGCGCGCGTGATGCCAACCTGAAGCTGAGCAAGATTGGCTTGAATTCGGGAGAGTCGCCGCTCACAATCGAGGCGATCGAAAGACCCCGCTTTCATGCAGAAGACCGTCGAGACTGCCGCGCCGATCGCCCGCATTCGCGCCTCTCCGGACAAGGTCAGATCGGAGGTGCGGCGCCTCCTGCCGGCCATCAAGGCCGTCGCCGGCGAAACGGAACGCGCCCGCCGCGTTCCCGACGCGCATGTGGACGCGCTGCGCGAGATCGGGTTCTTCAGGCTCGTTCAGCCAGCCGCGTTCGGCGGCGACGAGCATGACTTCGTCGTGCTCGCCGATCTCATCATGGAAATCGCGCAGGCGTGCGCCTCGACGGCGTGGGTGTGCGGCCTGCTGGCCGCGCATCAATGGATGCTCGGCCTGTTCGCCAGCGAGGCGCAGAGCGACGTATGGGCGCAGAACCCCGATGCGCTGCTGTGCGGCTCCTACGCGCCGGCGTGTGCGGCCAGGGCGGACGGCGGCGGCTATCGGATCAGCGGCCGATGGTCGTTCGCGAGCGGCTGCGACAATTCGCAATGGGCGTTCTGCGCTGCGCGGCTGCCAGCAAAGACGGAGCATGATGCCAGCGAGCCGGCCTTCCTGCTGGTGCCCTGCACGGACTACACGATCGACGACACCTGGGACACGATCGGTCTGGCCGGCACCGGCAGCAAGACGCTCGTCCTCGAGGACGTGTTCGTCCCCGCACATCGGCTGCTGCTGTTCTCCGATGCTGCCGCGGGACGAAATCCGGGCAGCCGCATCTACGACAATCGCCTGTTCGCCATTCCGATCTATTGCCAGCTCTCGCCGTGCCTCGCCGCAGCCGCCGTGGGTGCCGCGATGGGGGCCCTGTCCGATTTCACCGCGGCGACGAGCGGGCGGCTGACGCGGGGCTCGGTCACCGGCGGAAACAACCGCATGGCCGAGTTCCCGACCATCCAGATCAAGGTCGCGGAGGCGGCCGCATTGATCGATGCCGCTCGTTTCATCCTGTTGCGCGATTTCGAGGCGATCGCGCGCGAGGTCCGGGAGCAAGGTGAAGCCTCGGTCGAGCGCCGCGTGACCAATCGGCGAGGCCAGGCCTTTGCGGTCAATCTCGCCGTGAGAGCGACGGACATCCTGAACGCCGCAACCGGCGGCAACGGGCTTGCGCTCTCCAATCCCATTCAGCGCGCGTGGCGTGACGCCAACGCGGTCGGCCGGCATGTTTCGCTGAACTGGGACAGCGTCGGCGCCATGTACGGACAGATGGCGCTGGGTCTCGAGCCGCGCGGGCAATACTGAGCAGCCAGGTGGTGTGGGGCGTCATGTCCGAACATGCCAAGGCCCCCTTGGTCGGCCGCCCGCTTGTCCGCCGCGAAGATGCGCGACTGCTGCGCGGCCGCGGACGCTTTATCGACGACATCCCATGCGACGGCGCGCTGCACGCCGCCGTCTTCCGCAGCCCGCGACCGCACGGCCGCATTCGCGGCATCGATACCAGCCGGGCCGCGGCTCTTCCCGGCGTCGTCGGCGTGTTCTCGGGCGCCGATCTCGCGGGCGCCTTGAAGCCGATCCGGCCGCGGATCGGTGCGCTGCCGGGCTTCGAGAACTTTCTCCAGCTCCCGATCACGACCGACGTGGTCCGGTATGTGGGAGAGCCGATCGCGGTGGTCGTCGCCGAAACCCGCTACATCGCCGAAGACGCGCTCGCACTCATCTCCGCGGAGATCGACGAGCTTCCCGCCGTGCTGACCTGGGAAAGCGCGTCGGGCGCCACGACGCTGGTGCACGCGCAGGCTGGCACGAACGTTGCCCGCATCACGGTCGGCCGCGGCGATGCCGACCAGGCCTTCAAGGCGGCGCCGTATGTCCGACGCGAGCGGTTCCAGGTGCAACGCCACTCGGCGGTCCCGTTGGAGACGCGCGGACTGCTGGCGAAGTGGAACAAGGCGCGCCGTCACATGACGCTGGTCGGAGCGACCAAGATTCCGTTCTTCAATCGCAGCCTGCTCGCCTCGATGCTCGATCTCCCCGAGGAGTCGGTCGACCTCAAGGTCGTCGACGTGGGCGGCGGGTTCGGCGTGCGCGGCGAATTCTATCCCGAGGATTTCTTGATCCCGTTCATCGCCCGGACGCTCGACCGGCCGGTGAAATGGATCGAGGATCGCCGCGAGCACATGGTCGCGACGAACCATTCGCGCGAGGTCACCTGCGAGCTCGCGATCGCGTGCAGCCGCGATGGGAAGATCCTGGGTCTCGCCGCCGACGTGATCGTCGACATCGGCGCTTACGCGCGCGGCACCGGAGGGACCACGCCGACCCGCTGCGCGCAGTTTCTTCCCGGCCCGTACCGGATCGCGAACTTCGCCTGCAACGTGAACGCCCATGTCAGCAACAAGACGCCGGCCGGCACCTATCGAGGGCCGGGGCGCGTCGAGGCCAATTTCTTTCGCGAACGGCTCATGGACATGGCGTCGTCCGATCTCGCGATCGATCCCGCCGAATTCCGCCGGCGCAACCTGGTGACCGCCGGCGAGATGCCATACGACATCGGCCGCCTGGTGAGCTACGAAGGGCCGGCGCAATACGATTCAGGCGATTTCTGCGCCCTGTTCGAGCGGGCCCTGAAGGAGATCGGCTGGCACGACAAGACGTCGATCCAGGGCCAAAACATCGACGGCTGGTACCACGGCATCGGACTGGCGTGCTTCGTCGAGAGCGGCGCCGGCGGTCTCAAGGAGAATGCCAGAATATGCCTCGCGCCGGACGGCACGCTCGACGTCTACGTGGGATCGGCGAGCTCCGGCCAAGGCCACGAGACGGTGCTCGGGCAGATCTGCGCGGACGCGCTCGGCATCCCTCTCGATCAGATCCGGATCGTGTGCGCCTCGACCGACGAGCTGGACGAGGGTTTCGGCACCTGGCACAGCCGCACGGCCGTCATGGCCGGCAACGCCGTGCTCAAGGCGGCGAAATCCTTCCTCGAGCGGGCCCGCACCGTCGCGACGGACTACTTCGGACGCCCCAATGCCGAGATCGCCTGGGCCGATGGCAGGTTTTCCCGCGCCGACGCGCAATCCGACGTCACCCTGGAGGCGCTCGCCCGGTTTCTCGCCGGCCGCAACGAACGCATCGATGTCGCCGCGACCTTCGAGCATGTCGGACGCAAGCCGTTCAGCTATGGGACCAATGCGGCGCACGTGGCCGTCGATCCGGCGAGCGGCGAGGTGCGGATCGTCGATTTCGTCGCCGTCGAGGATATCGGCCGGGTGATCAACCCGCTCGTCGTCCACGGCCAGGCGACCGGCGCGATCGTCCAGGGCCTGGGCGGCGCGTTTCTCGAGCACCTTGCCTATGACGACAGCGGACAGTTGCTGACCGCCAGCCTCGCCGATTACCTGCTCCCCGCCGCCGGCGATTTCCCGAACATCCGCGGCATTTGCGTCGAGGCCGCACATGCGCAAGGCAATCCGCTCGGTGCGAAGGGCGCGGGCGAAGGCGGCATCGTCGCCGTCGCCGCTGCGGTCGGCAATGCGGTGAGCGCGGCCCTGACGTCATGCGGCGCGCAAGTCCGCGCGCTGCCGCTGTCGCCGCCGCGTGTTTTCGACCTCATCGCGCGCGCAGGGGTTGCGGCGCCGGGGGCGCGAGACAGCTCGGCGGCCCGCCGCGGGATCGGCTAGACTGACTGGCTTTCTCAACCCGGCAAGCACGCGGAGGCGCATGATGACTTCCCTCACCCGTCGATCGATGGTGGCCTCGCTCGGCGCGGCCATCGTGGCCTCCGCTGCCCGCGCGGCCACCGATTTCCCGACGCGCTCCGTGCGCGTCGTGGTCGGGTTCGTACCCGGCGGCACGACCGACATTCTCGCCCGCATCATCGCCGACAAGCTGCGGGAATACTGGAACGTTGCGGTGGTGGTCGAGAATCGGCCGGGCGCCGACGGCATCATCGCGACGGAAGCCGTCCATCAGGCGCCGGCGGACGGTTACACGCTTCTGATGAGCACCAACGCGCTCACCATCACGCCGCACATGAAGACGCTGCCCTACGATCCGATCAAGGACTTCGAGCCGATCACCATCGTGGGGCAGGAATATCACCATCTGATGGTGTCGCTGGCGCTGCCGGTGAAGACCGTCCAGGAGTTCATCGCGCTCGCGAAATCGACGCCCAAGGGTCTCACCTTCGCCTCCGCCGGCCCGGGCAGCGCCCCGTTCCTCGGCATGCAGCGGTTCATGATGGCGGCCGGCATTCGCGACATGGTGCACGTGCCGTTCTCCGGCTCGCTGCCCGCGCTGCAATCGCTGATGACCGGCGACGTGCAGGCGATGTTCAGCTCGCCCTCGACGTCGCTATCGATGGAGCTCGCCGGAAAGGTCCGCACGATCGGGGTTGCCGGGCCGAAGCGCGACCCGAACATGCCCGATGTTCCGACCATCGCGGAGTCCGGCCTTCCCGGCTTCGAGAGCAACACCTGGTTTGCGCTGATGGCGTCGTCGAAAATGCCGTCCGACCTGCTGGAGAAAATCCGCAAGGACGCCATCCGCGCGATGCATGCGCCCGACGTGCGCAAGCGCATTGTCGACGCCGGATCGAGTCCGGTCGGCAACAGCGCCGAGGAGTTCCGTCAGGTCATCAAGGATGACCTGCACACGTTCGGGGAGATCGTCGCGAAGACGAAGTAGCTTCGGAGATTCTGTCCGGAGAAGCGATCCAGGGCAAAAGCGCGCTGCGCCAGGTCAGAACTCCATCAAATCCTTGGCGATGATGATCTGGCCTGAGAAGTACTTCTTCGCCTCGTCGGCATAGCGCTGATAGTCGTCGTTGGGGCGAACCGACGGTCCGAGGTGCGTCATGACGATCGTCTTGACGCCCGCCTTCGTCGCCATTTCGCCGATGTCCTTCGGCGACACGTGCTCCTCCTGCATGTGCCGGATCCAGCCCTTCTGCTCGTCCTCGGTCTTCGCCTGCCAGGCGCCGGTACGCTTGAAGACTTCGATCACGTCCTCGACCGAGGTCGTCTCCGTCACCAGCACGTCGGCTCCCTTGGCAAGCGCGGTGACCGCGTCGGATGGCCCGGTGTCGCCGGTAAATAGGAACGTGCGTTGCGGCGTCTCGATGCGATAGGAAAACGACTTGTACTTGCCGTACGGCGGCGTCCCGGGCTGGAAGTTGAAATGCGTGTTCTCGGCGGCGGTCACCACGACATTGGCATCTTTGTAGATCGCACCCGCCGAAACATCATGACCGTGGAACGTGGCTTCCATCGACCGCTGCTTGCCCTCGGCCCAGCGGATTTCGGCGTTGGGTGTGAGGTATGCGAGCGCGCCCTTCACCAGCGCCTCGACGCCGCCGCCATAGATGTCCGTCGGCTCGGCCCGTTGGTACTCCCACTGGCTCACGAGCAGCGTCGCAAGGCCCGCGGTGTGGTCGCTGTGCGGGTGAGTGATGAAGATCTTGCCGACCTTCCGGAAATCGTGCCCCGATTGGACGATCCGGCGCGTGACGCCGTCGCCGGCATCGATGAGATAGAGGGTGCCGTTGACCACCAGGAGATTGGAGGATTGCGCGCGGTCCTTGGTCGGGAGAGGCCCGCCGCGCGTGCCAAGCGTGATCAGCCTGGCGCCTGAAGCCTCCGGCTTCGGACCGGACTGCGCGGCCGCACCGGCCATCAATGCGAGGACAAATGAGGTCGCCAGTAACGGCAGTGCAATGCGTTTCATCGATGCCCTCCCGTAGATGCAGAATTGAACAGCATAACGCGTCTCAGGCTGAGCGCACGAAAACCTAACATCGTACGTCATGGCCTGTTAAGGCCCGGTCCGGGCCTGGCGCGCATTGCTGCGGTTCACGGGCTGGCGGCCAGCAGAGGTCATTCAGGCCCGGCAACGACCTTCCCACCGGGGTGCGTCTGCGTTATCACTCGCCCGGTGAGAGCATAGGCGTTTGACGCCTTCATCGAAAACTGTACGCGTGCGACCGCGTTGCGAGAGAAACGGCATGACAGGGTTTCATCGGCGGCAATTTCTTGGTCTGGCGGGTGGCGTCGTGGCGCTCTCGGCCATGCCGCGCGTCGCGGGCGCACAAGCGTACCCGTCGCGTCCGGTGCGCCTCCTGGTCGGATTCGCACCCGGCGGCGGTACCGACGTCATGACGCGCCTGGTCCAACCCGGGGTGGCGGAGCGACTCGGCCAGCCGATCGTGATCGAGAACCGGCCAGGCGCCGGGACCAATATCGCCACCGAGGCCGTCATCAACGCGACGCCCGATGGCTACACGCTGCTGGCGGCCAGCCTTGCCAACGCCGGCAATGCGACGCTCTACACCGATCTCAAGTTCAACTTCATCCGCGACACGATTCCGGTGGCAGGCATTGCGCTCGACCCCTTCGTGCTGCAGGTGACGCCCTCGTTGCCGGTGAAGACGATCCCGGAGCTCATCGCCTACGCCAAGGCCCATCCGGGCCAGGTCAACTATGGATCGGGCGGGGTCGGCTCCGGCAACCAGCTCACCGCCGAGATGTTCAAGATGATGACCGGCATCGACCTCGTGCATGTGCCCTATCGCGGCGCCGGTCCCGCCATGGTCGATCTCATGGGCGGACAGGTGCAGGTCATGTTCAACACAATGTCCGCATCGCTCCAACATGTCCGGGCCGGCAAGCTGCGTGCGATCGGGGTCGCCACGAAAACCCGTCAGCAGGCCTTGCCCGACGTCCCGACGGTCGCAGAATTCGTGCCCGGCTTCGAGGCGAGCTTCTGGACCGGCATCGCGGCACCGAAGGGCACGCCGGCCGAGATCGTCGACAAGCTCAACCGGTCGGTCAATGCGGTCCTCAAGGATCCCAATGTGACGGCGCGTCTCGCCGAGTGGGGCGCCACCGCCCTTGCGGGCTCGCCCGCCGATTTCGGCAAGTTCGTCGCCGACGAAACCGAGAAGTGGGGCAAGGTCATTCGCGCCGCCAATATCAAGGCGGAGTGAGCGCGGCCTGCGCGGCAGCGTTCCGCAAATGGCTGCCGGTCACCATCGTTGATGCGCCAAACCAGTGAGCAGCTCACAAGCTCCGCTTCTGCCCGATGCGACCCGCGATCTTGCGCGCTTCGCGGCCGAGACATCGGATCGCGACATACCGCGTGAGGTGCTGGAACGCGTCAAGCTCAGCTTTCTCGATGGGCTCGGCGTGTGTCTGCACGGTTCGACGCTTCCCTGGACCAGGACGGTGCGCGAGCTCGTGCAGGCCGAGGGCGGCAATGCGATCGCTTCCCTTTGGGGAACTGGCGAGCGCACGTCGTTGACGAATGCGGTCCTGGTCAACAGCACCGCCGGACATGCGTTCGAGATGGACGACATCCACAAGGAGTCGATCGTTCATCCCAACTCGCTCGCGGTGCCGGTCGCCCTGGCGCTGGCCGAGGCGGACCCGGCGTCGAGCGGTCGGCAGATCGCCACGGCATTGACGCTCGGCTATGAAGTCGGCTTGCGGATCGGCAACGCCGCCACCACGTCGCTGTTCCTCAACGGCTTTCATCCGCAAGGCACCACAGGGGCTTTCGTCGCCGCGGTGACGGCAGGCCGGCTCATGCGGCTCGACGCCTCGCAGATGCAGCACGCGATCGGCATTGCGGGATCGATGGGCGCCGGCCTCATGGCGGCACAGGAAGGCGCCATGTGAAGCGGTTGCACGCGGGACGCGCGGCGCAAAGCGGCATGCTGGCGGCTCTGCTGGCCAAACGGGGTTTCACCGGAATCTCCGACGTGATCGAAGCGGGCTACGGCGGATTCCTGAGCGCGCTGTCGCGCACGCCCAATGTCGCGCGGCTGATGGCGGGGCTTGGCGAGGATTGGGAGGCCGGCAAGGTCGGGTTCAAGATGTATCCGAACGTGACCAGCATCCACGCCGCGCTCGACGGGCTGCGATCGATTCTCGTCGAAGATCGACTGGGCGCCGCGCAGATCGACAAAATCCGCGTCGGTTGCGGCCACATGACTTTCGTGCATACGGCGTGGGACTACCGGCCGGCCGGGACGACGGCCGCACAGATGAACACGTTCTATGGCCTCGCCGTGATGGCGCAGTGTGGAAACGTTTCGGCCAAGGACTATTCCGACGCGGCGATTGCAGACCCGGGCATTCTCGCCTTCATGCCGCGGATCAGAATCGCCGTCGATCCGGGGATCGAAGGCAAAGGGCCCCCTTATCGTCACGCCGCCCGCATCTCCGTGCTGACCACCGACGGCCGAACTCTCACGCGCGAGGTCTGGCATCGTCGCGGGAGCCCGGAGAATCCCGTGAGCCGGCAGGAGGTCGAGGAAAAATTCAGCGGCAATGTCAGCGAGCTCGTGGGCGCGAGCGCAGCCGAGCGTCTGAAATCGCTTGCAGCCAAGCTCGACGCCTTGGCGAATGCCAACGAGATCGTCGAGATCATGGCGGCTCGCGTCAGACCAAACCAATAAACGTGGGCCGCGCGCTTACCCCAGTTATGTGGAGCTCCTTCACCAGGCGCCCATACTTCTCGATGGCCGCCGTCTAGTCACAGTCGGAGCCCCTCATCACGCGGTGTGGATTCGCTTGGCGTGTTCACGAATGACACATCCGGATAATGACGAAGCAGCGAGCGCACTGGTCCGGCGTGTGTCGCTTGCCCGGCCGCGACGGCCGGCGCGCCGGCCAACATGCCGATCCGGATGACCAGGGCGATCAACTCCGACTGGCGGCGTGTATCGGTCTTTTCGAACACGACCTTGATGCGCTTCCGAGCGGTCTCGTAGGAAATTCCGCAGGCCCTGGCCGCATCTTGAAGGGTCTGCCCGCCTGCCAGACAAACGACCAGGCGCGACTCGCCGGATGACAGTCCGAACGCGCTCTTGACCTGCGACTCGGTCGGGAGGATCGCGCGGCTCGCATTCAGCGCCATGACAATCGCGCGCGCCGGATCAAAGAGCGAGACGGTGCGATCACAGAGACGAACGATCCGCAGAATCAAAGGTCGAGTGGTATGGCGCGTGATGACGACCTGCTCCCCGCACCGGGATTCGCCATCCAGCGTCTTCTTGATCAGCTCCCCCAAGGCGCGATTGGAGGTCGGGTGAGCGGCAACGAGACGCCGGTTCCGGACGTAGAACTCGGGGCCGATACATTCTTGAGCCGCATGGTTGAGGCCTACAGCCTGCCCTTCCCGATCGAGCAAGATGGCGGCGGCGCCCAACAGCTCGAGAATGTCGCAGAGAGCCGCCGTCCGGTTGTCGTCCCGGGCGAGCGGCGTGGCCCGGCTATCGCTTTTGTGTGGCACAGCTTGTCGAATCCCCCCGAAGACCTGAGGTAAACTGCTGCTTCCGGGCCTGCAGGTAAATCAGCCAGAAGTCCCGCTGCGGGGGAGGCGCCAAGCCGCCCGATCCGCACGAAATGCACGAAAATCCGGGGTTTGCAGGGATGCGGCGGAAGCAGTTGTCCTGGTGCTTTGGTCCTAGGACCAGTATATGGTCGGCCCTCCGGCCGGCCGGCCCACGAGAGAACCTGATGAAAATTCTGGTGTGTGATGATCATGCCCTCATCCGTGAAGCGATGCGGGGCGTGCTCAAGGAACTCGCGCCCGATGCGTGCGTGATCGAAGCTCGCGATGGCCGGTGCGCAACGGAACTCATCGAGGACAATCCGCAACTCGACCTCCTCCTGCTGGACCTGCATTTGCCGGATCAGGACGGGTTCACGATGCTCAGCAACCTCCGCGAGCGCCGTCCGGAAATCTCCATCGTCGTGCTGTCGGCCTCGCAGGACCGGGAGACCGTCCGCCGGGCGCTCGGTCTCGGCGCGCTCGGCTTCATCCCAAAGAACACCGAGCGCGAGGTCGTGCTCAGCGCTCTTCGATTGGTGCTGGCCGGGGGAATCTATATTCCGGTCGAGGCGCTCGACGGGGCAGAGCCGAGCCGCCTCGCCGAGGCAAGACAAGCGTTGCCGGACAATGTTGCCCGCCGCTTGTCCGGCGCGCTCGGGCTGACGGAACGACAGATGGACGTCCTTGCGCTCGTGATGGAAGGCAAGAGCAACAAAGCGATTTCCCGCGCGCTCTGCCTTGCCGAGCACACGATCAAGAATCACCTGACGGCGATCTTCAAAGCCTTGCAGGTGACGAGCCGGACCGAGGCGGTCATCGCGGTTGGCAAACTCGATCGGGAGCTGCGCCTGACGCAGTGATGCGATCGGGCGCTTCCGCCATCACGCCGTCTTGCCGCAGAGCTTGATCAGCAGCGAGCGAAGCGCCATCGGGCTGACCGGCTTGTGCAGCAGCGTGTAGCCTTGTGCGCGCGCCCTTTGCAGCCGCTCCGGGCTGGTGTCGCCGCTGATGAGAAATGCCGGAATGTCCGCGCCGAACGCCGTGCGGATGAGCTCAATCGTTTCAATCCCGGTCATGCCGCCCGACAGGTGAAAGTCGGCGACGATAAGGTCAGGCCGTGGAGCGTCCGCAACCAGTGCCGCGACGGCCTCGTGCGAGCTGCCGGTGATCGTCCGATATCCCCAGCTTTCGAGAAGCCCTCGCATGGCATCCAGCACCATGGGGTCGTCATCAACCACCAGGACGAGGCCTGCCGCGGCCGTCTCATGCGGCGCCTGGACAGCTTCGGGAGGTGCGCGGCCCGCCGTCGGCGGCTCAGCAAATGGAACCTCGATGCCGAAACAGGAGCCTTTGCCCGGGCGCGACTTCAGTGCGATCGGATGATCGAGGAGGCGGCGGAATCGGTCGACGATTGCAAGTCCGAGGCCAAGACCGCCCCGCCTGTCGCGATCAGGATCGGGGATCTGGTAGAACTCGTCGAAAATATACTGCTGTTGGCTTTCCGGAATGCCCGGTCCGGTGTCCCACACCTCGATGCGCAGCCGTTTGCCGCGTCGTCGGCAACCCACCAGAACGCCGCCGCGCGAGGTATAGCGCACCGCGTTCGAGACCAGGTTGAGGAGGATCCGTTCGAGCAGGATTTTGTCGCTGCGCACCCAGGCGCGTGTCCGGAAGACCCGCAACGACAATCCTTTGTCCCGCGCCGTCTGCCTGAAAGTCCGGTCAATCTTTGCGAGAAGGTCCGCGATCTCGAAGTCGCTGACATCGGCGGACAAGATGCCGGCATCGAGCTTGGAGACGTCGAGCAGGCCGTTGAACAGATCATTCATTTCACTGATGGCCGCGGCGATCCGCTCGATCAGCCGCTGACGCTGGCCGGGCGGGAGCGGATCGCGCAGCTGGGCGACCCACAGGCCGAGAGCGTGCAGCGGCTGGCGCAGGTCGTGGCTTGCGGCGGCGAGGAAGCGCGATTTCGCCAGATTGGCGATCTCGAGCTGGTGGGTGCGTTCCTCGACCTTGTGCTCGAGCGTCGCATAGGATTCCTGCAGCCGCGCAGCCATTGCGTTGAATTGCTCGCCCAGGGATTCGAGCTCGTCTCCGGTCCTGATCGAGATACGGTGAGC
This sequence comes from Xanthobacteraceae bacterium, assembly GCA_035764045.1. GTDB lineage: Bacteria > Pseudomonadota > Alphaproteobacteria > Rhizobiales > Xanthobacteraceae > JAVDCA01. The sequence continues at coordinate 38,409 of DASTZX010000010.1, forward strand.
GAGATCGCCGCTGCCGATCCGCGCCGCGCTCGCTCGCAACGCATGAATGGGCGCGATCATCCGGCGCGCAAGCACGAGACCGCAAACGAATGCGATCACCAGACCTGCCAGCAGCAGGGCCCCCGAACGCGTGAGCGAACCATAAAGCGTCGAGAAGGCTTCAGCCCGCGGCGTTTCGACGAACACGAACCAGCCGACGCGGCCGACAGGCGCATAGGCGGTCAATACCGGCTGGCCGGACAGGTCCATGCTGTCGGAAATATTCTGCGATGTTGCACCGACGCCGCTGCGAGCGGCCTGGACCTGGGGAAGCCTGGACAGGTCCGTATGTTCGAGCACCCGGCTGATGTTCGGATGCGCAACGAGACGGCCGCCGGAGTCGACCACGTAGGCCTGACCGTGCTGCCCCACCTTGATCGATGAGACGACGTCCCAGATCCGTTGCAGGTCCACTTCGGCGATCGTCACCCCGCTGTCCGCGCGCGGTCCGGCGACGCCGATGGCCATGAACGGCTCGGAGTCATAGCGGAAGCGAACCGGCCCGTAGTGGATCTTTTTCCGCCTGGCCTCGACGAATTGCTCGTCGGCGGAAAAGTCCGTGCCGCCGTCGACAACTGTGGGAGCCCTGCGCGAGACCCGAAGGCGCTCGTGACCGGACGGATCGATCTGCACCAGCTCGCTGACGGCGGGCGTCTGCTGCATGATCCGAAGACCGTCGAACTTGCGCTGCTCAACCGCGTCCGCCGACCACGGCAACTGCACGGACCAGTGAAGCTGCTGTTCGATCGAATCAATGAACTGCTCGATGCGCAGGGCAGCCGTTACGGCCTCGGCGTGCTGCACCCGTACGAGCGCCGCCCTGAGCTCCCAATAGGAAAACCAGATGTCGAGTAGCGCACTGCTGAGCAGAATGACGCAAATCACGGCGAGAAAAAGGGCCACGTACTTGCGGAAGAACGGGCCGCTGAACTGTTCCCAGCCGAGGCTTCTCAGCGCGCGATCGATTGAGCCGCCCAACCCGGCCGGGCCCTGCGTCTGTCCAGGGGTCGCAGACGAGGTCACCAACTCCTTCCCGGCCTGGGTCATTCGATAGATTCGCCGGTCAGGCGGAGAGCGGGTCTGGAGGATTGGCGCTCCACCGAGGCAAACACGCCGGGGAGAGTGCTGCGTCTGGCGTCGATAGAGGACAAGCGGCAACTCCGAACAACACGTTGCGACAGGATTCGCAGCACGCATCCGATACGAAAGTCAAACGCCGAAAGTGCCGAAGGACCAGGCGGGTCCCGAGAACACTTTCATGCCGTGCGCTCGAAGGCTGCCCCCGTTTGGGGGTAACGCTGCCGGCTCGGCGCCCCGTAACCATGTGCTCCGGAGGCCATCACCGGAGGAGAACTCACATGAACCGCGCTTTCGCAATTGCAGGAGCCCTGATCGGGGCGGGTTGGGCGACCGCAGCGTGTGCCGACCCGTCCCAACTCGTGGGAGCCTATGCGTTTACCGGCACTGCTGCATGCCTCGTCTCGCCGAATGGATTTGACGGTTCGAACCGGCCGAACGATATCGCCGGCCCCAATGGCGGCGCTTCCTTTACGCGTTCGTTCTCCGTCGAAGGCATTCGTACCTTCGATGGCGCGGGCAATGGAAAGGTCAAAGGCACGGCCGTCTCGGTGGTCGGCCGCCCGACCAATCAGGGCGTCGCGCCGAACGTGAGCTCGGCCGATTTCAGCTTCAATTTCACCTATGTGGTCAATGCCGACGGCAGCTGGACCAGCACCATGGTGGACGGCAGCTTCACCGAAATGATCAATACCGGCCCGCGCGCGGGCCAGACCGTCACCATGGCTCCGGGTTTCGGTATCGCGCCAGTTACCGGCCTCATTTCGATCGACGGCAAGACGCTGACCGCTGCCCACCTGGCGCCGGCGATCGAAAAGCGCGTATTCGTGGACACTGTCAGCCCGGAAATGTGCCACCGTTCACGCGTGTTGATGAAGATCAACGATTCTGGCGGCCAAGGCCAGGGTCAGGGCCAGGGTCAGGATCAAAATCAACCTTAGGATCTCCGCGTCGCCGGTCGGTAATCCTCGGTGATCGGATGCCGCGAATGACCACCGATCCTCGAGGCACCGACCGGCGCCCGTCCTGCCGCCCGGAGGCGCGATCGTGAACCGACCTGTCGTCCAGCTCGCGCCGACCTGCTGTCGCGCCGTCGGGCTTGCGCTGGCCCTCGCGCTGCCCCTGCCGCTTGCCGCGCATGGCGAGGTGCAAATTGAAGGCGATCCGGCGGCGGTCCGCATCACCACCAGCGGGAATTCGATCGGTGATGTGCTGTCTGCGCTCGGTGCTGTCTTCAAACTGCAGAACCGGAGCGCGATCGATCTCGACGCGCCCGCCAAGCCGGCCTATTCGGGGCCCATCGACCGCGTGATCGGCAGCCTGCTGGACGGCTTCAACTACGCCGTCAAGAAAAGCGAGGGTCAGACCGAGATCATGATCTTCGGCCGGCGTGGCACAGTCGCAATTCCCGCGCCCGCCCCAAAGCCGTCTGAGGCTGCGGGAATTCTGTCGCGATGGCGCTGACTTCAGCCAAGCGTCAGCCCATCACACACGATCAACCCGGAAGCGATGCAAGCTCGTCGCCGAGGACCATGCCGATGCTCACAGTTGCCCATTGGCTCTCGATCGCCGCAGAACGGGCCCACGCGGCGGAACGGGACAATCCGGACATTCAGGCGTGCTCGTATTTCTCGCTCCTCGGCCTGATCATTTCGCTCGTCTTGCTGCATCGGTACGGGGCGAGCCCTTTCGTGCTGCTCGCCGACTAGCCGGTCGCGAGATCATTCGACCACCTTGTCGGCGAGGGCGAGAAAGCGCGCGGGCACCGTCAGGCCGAGAGCTTTCGCGGCCGTCATGTTGATCGCGAGCTCGAATTTCGTAAGCCGACGGACAGGAAGATCGCCGGGCTTTTGGCCGTTGAGGATCAGACCAACATAGAGGCCCGCCTGATAGGCCCGCTCCATGACGCTCGACCCATAGCTCATGAGCCCACCGCTTTGCGTGTACTGAATGAAGGGGTACACCGTCGGCAGGCGGTAGCGTGCCGCCAACCCGACAACCCGCTCACGGTGGCCGAAGAACAGCACGTGGGTCACCAGACAGACAGCGTCCACGCGCTCCTGCGCGAACGTGGCGAACGCTGCGTCGATGTTCTCGACCGTGCTCACCCACTCGGCGACTATGTCGATTCCAAGTGACCCGGCGCTGCCCCGCGCATTCGCGATCTCCCGTTCCGCCTGCGGCTGCTTGCGGGCGACGAGAAACGCAACCTTGGACACCGCAGGAACGAGCAGCTTGAGAAGTTCCAGCCGCTTGGCCGACAGCTCGATGCCGAAATCGGCAACACCGGTGATATTGCCGCCCGGATGACTGAGGCTCGTGACGAGACCCGATCCGATCGGGTTGCCCGCATTGCTGAACACGATGGGAATCGTCGCCGTCGCCGCCTTGGCGGCGGCGGCCGCCGCCCCGTTGCCCGGTGCCAGAATGACATCAACCCGATGGCGCGCCAGGTCGCGCGCGAGTTCCGGGAGGAGAGCGAGATTGTCCTTCGCTTCGCGGAAGGCGAACGTGACGTTCTGTCCTGCGACGTAACCCGTCTCGGAGAGACCTTTGCAAAAGGCCTCGAGATTGTCCTGCCCCTCGGCCAGGCTCCCCGCATACAGGTAGCCGATCGTCGGAACGCGCCGGTCTTCAGCCTGGGCGGTCAGTGACCATGCCGCGGCAGCGCCCGCGGCTGAGAGAAAATCGCGCCGCCTCATGCCGTCACATTTCCTGGAGGACTTGCGCGAACGGCCGTATGATTGCGCCCGCAAGCGAGAGAAAGACCGCGTTGCCGCAGAGGCTGCGGTCGGTGGACCCGAACGCGCGGTCGCCCTGCGACATTGGATCGGCAACTTTGTTTTGACGCGCCCAATCCCCACCCCAGAGCCGCTTCAACAGCGCCCCGTTCTGAGTGCGGGTTCATGACCGTGAAGTCAAGCGCAGCCGTCCGTGCGTGCCTAGCAGGCTGCTGAAAAAGGCCTCCTGACAAAACGTAGCGAATATGATTCCGTGCGGTGAGAGGCACGGAGGGTTCGATGCGGGGCTCGGATGAGCGGAACGGGGAGCTTTTCTCGTACGTCGATATCGAGGAGCGGATACCCCCGACGCATCCGTTGCGGGCGATCCGCATGCTGGTGAACGAAGTGCTTGCAGCGCTCGATGGCGATTTTGCGAAGCTCTACGCCGATAGCGGCCGGCCGTCGATTGCTCCGGAACGGCTGCTGCGGGCGCTGCTTCTGCAGGCGTTCTACACGATCCGCTCCGAGCGGCAGCTGATGGAGCAGCTCGACTATAACCTGCTCTATCGCTGGTTCGTGGGGCTCGGGGTGGACGAGCCGGTATGGGTTCCAACGGTATTCACGAAGAACCGCGACCGACTTCTTGAGGCGGAGGTGGCGCGCAAGTTCCTGGTAGCGCTGCTCAATCACAAAAAGGTGCGCAAACTCCTCTCCGACGAGCATTTTTCGGTGGACGGAACGCAGATCCAGGCCTGGGCTTCGATGAAGAGTTTCCGCGCGAAGGATGGATCGAGCGAGCCTCCCGATCCGGGCCGCAACGGCGAGCAGGACTTCCGCGGCGAGAAGCGCAGCAATGCGACGCACGCCTCGACCACGGACCCCGAGGCCAAGCTGCACCGCAAAGGCGCCGGCAAGGAAGCCAAGCTCAGCTTCATGGGACATGCGCTGATGGAGAACCGTAGCGGGCTCGTGGTCGAGACCGCCGTGACGGAGGCGAACGGCATGGCCGAGCGCCAAGCCGCCGAAGAGATGATCGTCCGGTATTCGCCGGGCGCGCAACGCCTCACGCTCGGGGCCGACAAGGGCTACGACGCGCGCGCCTTTGTGGCCGATCTGCGGGACTTCAATGTGACGCCTCATATTGCGCAGAACCTGACCGGACGGCGCTCGGCGATTGATGGCCGCACTACCCGCCATCCCGGTTACGCCGTGAGCCAGCAAAAACGAAAGCGCATTGAGGAGCCATTCGGCTGGGGCAAGACGATCGGCGGCCTCGCCCGCCCGATGCTGCGCGGCGCCAGAAAACTCGGGTTCAAGTTCACACTGACGATGGCGGGTTACAATCTGATCCGAATACCGAAGCTCCTTGCAGCGACCGCCTGACCGCGGAGGCGACAGACCCTTAACCCAAC
>DASTZX010000011.1:0-3845 GCA_035764045.1 Xanthobacteraceae bacterium
GTCATGCGATGTCCGCGCGCCGCGCCCGCGTTGATGATGGTCCACGGCCCATGACAGATCGCCGCCACCGGTTTCTTGGCGTCGAAGAAGGCCTTCACGAAGGCGATGGCCTTGGGCTGGAGTCGCAGCGCGTCGGGATTGATCACGCCGCCGGGGAGCAGCAGCGCGTCGAAGTCCTCCGCCTTGGCGCTGGCGAGCGGCACGTCGACCGCAACGTGGCTGCCCCAGTCGGTGTGGTTCCAGCCGCGGACCCGCTCCGGCTTCGGCGAGACGACGCGGGTCTCCGCCCCGGCGTCGTCGAGCGCCTTTCGGGGCTCGGTCAGTTCCACATACTCAAAACCGTCCGTGACCAGGATTGCGACCTTGCGTCCTTGAAGCGACTCATTCGCCATGATGACGATCTCCAAACCTGCGAGCATTGCACTGCGCTGGATTAGATTTCAGGAGAGGCGGGCGCGCGTTGACGACAATCAATTCGGGCGAATTGACGCTGGCCAGGGCGGCTCGGCGGCCGCCGCGCTACTCCGCCACCATGACGTGCTCGCTCGCGGAGCCGCGCGGGGCGCGCTTGAACACCATGAGCAGCGGGATGACAACGAGCGTCGCGATCATCAAGAGCTTGTAGTCGTTGACATAGGCGATGATCTGCGCCTGCGTGGTGATCACCGCGTCGAGCGCTGCGCGGCCCGCCGCCGTGAACGGGCTCAGGACATGGGCGACCGCCGGGTTGTCGAACGCGCGGTTCACGGCCGTGACGTGCTGCGCAATCTCGGCGTGGTTGATCTGTATATTCCGCGTGAGCAGCGCGTTGACGACCGAAATGCCGACGCTCGAGCCGATGTTGCGGGACAGGCTGTAGAGGCCCGCGCCCTCGGTGCGGCTCTCGGCCGGCAGCGTCGACAGCGTCGCGGCGCTCAGCGGCACGAACAGGAAGCCGAGACCCGCGCCCTGAACGAGGCCGACCGTGATGATCGTCTGTTGCGACACGTCCGGCGTCCAGCCGGTCATCAGGTAGAACGACCAGGCCGTGATGCCGAGGCCGATGCCGAGCAGGATGCGGGTGTCGACCCGCGAGACGAGCCGGCCGACGATGATCATCGAGGCCATGGTGCCGATGCCGCGCGGGCCCATCACGAGGCCGGCCGTCAGCACAGGATAGTTCATGAGGTTCTGCAGATAGGGCGGCTGCAGCGCCATCGAGGCGTAGTAGGTGAGGCCGAGAATGAAGATGAACAGCATGCCGGCCGCGAAGTTGCGGTCGCGGAACATGGCGGGGTTGACGAACGGACGCTTCGCCGTGAACGTGTGCACCAGGAAGAGGTAGAAGGCCGACGCCGCGATCACCGCCTCGAGGATGATCTCGCCCGAGCCGAACCAGTCCACCAGCTCGCCGCGGTCGAGCATGATCTGCAGCGCGCCGATCGCGACGCTCAACGTGCCGAAGCCGAACCAGTCGAGTCGCGCGCCCGCCGTCGGTCGCTGGGCCGGCAGGAAGGCGCTCATGCCGATGAGACCCGCGATCCCGATCGGCAAGTTGATGTAGAAGACCCAGCGCCAGCTGTAGTTCTCGGTCAGCCAGCCGCCGAGCACCGGGCCGAGCACCGGCCCGATCATCACGCCGACGCCGAACAGCGCCATGGCGAAGCCCTGGCGCTCCTTCGGATAGATGCTGAACAGCACCGATTGGGACAGCGGCACCAGCGCCGCGCCAAATGCGCCCTGGAGCGCGCGGAACAGCACGATCTGCGTCAGCGACTGTGCGAGACCGCACAGCATCGACGCAACCGTGAAGCCGGCCATGGAGATGAGAAAGAGCCGCTTGAGGCCGAACCGCGCCGCCAGATAGCCGGTCGGCGGCGTCATGATCGCGGCCGCCACGATGTAGGAGGTGAGCACCCAGGCGATCTGGTCCTGGCTCGCCGAGAGGCTGCCCTGCATGTAGGGCAACGCCACATTGGCGATCGTAGTGTCGAGCGCCTGCATCAGGGTCGCGAGGATGACGCAGACCGTGATCGCGGTGCGGTTGGTGAGAGATGTGTCGTCGGGCATGGGATTGTTCTTATCGAGTTCGAGCATTGAGCCGCGCTCTCTACCCTCCCGCCCCCTGGCCCCTCCCCGCCACTCGCTTCGCTCGCGGGGGGAGGGGAATCATCACAGCCCCTTGAGAACGTGTGGCAGGCCGCGCGCGTGCCCGGTGTCGACCGAGGCTTCGACGCTCATGCCGGCGCGCAACGGCGGCAGGTTCTGGTCGCTGGTGTCGACGCGCACGCGCATCGGCACGCGCTGCACGACCTTGACCCAGTTGCCGCTGGTGTTTTGCGCCGGCAGCAGCGCGAATTCCTGCGCGGCCGCGGGGCTCACGCTCTGCACCGTGCCGTGCCATTGCACGTCCGGATAGGTGTCGACCGTCACGGTGACGGGTTGGCCGGGCCGCACATAGGTGAGCTCGGTCTCCTTCGGATTGGCCTCGACCCAAACGTGGTCGGTATCGACGACGTAGAACGCGGTCGTGGAGGCCTGCAGATATTTGCCGGGCGCGATCGACGGCACCTCGGTGACGGTCCCGGCGAACGGCGCCTTCACGGTCGCGTGGTCGAGTTGACGCTGCGCCTCGTCCACCCGAGCCTTGGCCTGGAGATACTGCGGGTGCTGGTCGGTCGGGATGTCCGGATTTCCGCCGAGCTTTGCCAGCTGGACCTGCGCCTGCTGCTCGAGCGAGGCGAGCTTGGCGTTGTCGGCCTTGAGTGTGGCGCTCGCCTGATCGAAGGTCGCCTTGGGGACCGTGGCGCTCTTCAGCAGGGCGGCGTCGCGATCGTAGGTCGTCTGGTCGAGCCCGACCTGCGCCTGCTGCGCCGCGATGTCCTGCTGCATGCGCTTGTAGTCGGCCTTCATCGCGTCGACCATGAGCGCGCTCTGCGCCATGTTGGCCTTGGCGCTTTCGAGCGCGATTTCGAACTGGCGCGGCTCGAGCCGGTAGAGCACCTGGCCCGCCGCGACGTGCTGGTTATCGGTGACGTCGACCTCTTTGACGATGCCTGACACGTCGGTCGAGATGCCGACCTTCTCGGTGTCCACATAGGCGTCGTCGGTCGACATGATCTGCCCGCCCGTGACGTACTCGTAACCGCCGGCGACGAGCACGAGGGGCAGCAGCGCGAACAGCACTGCCCGCAGCCAGCGCCGCCGCGACGCGGCCGGTTGCGGACGCGCTGCCACAACGACGGGCCTGCTCGCGCGGCGATCCTCGGCCGGCTCGGCACGGCGGGTGCTCGGCTCGGTGCCGCCCGTGTCGTTGCTCACGCTCGGCCTCGCTGCGTCGTCCGGCGCGGGCCGCTGAAGCTGCTTCACGTTAGGCATTGACAAGTTCTCCTGCGGCCGCGGCGGTCCGCCGCTTCCGCGTCACGTTGTCCTTCATCTGCCGCAAGCCGCTCGCCATCGCGTCGATGACGGCGGGATCGATGCCCTCGGTCATCAGCCGCGACAGGCAGCTGCGGAATTCCTTGATCTCGCGCAGCACCGGCGCGGCGGCCGGGGTGAGGCGCAGGCGCCAGACACGCCGGTCGTCCGGATCGGTGCAGCGCTCGACGAGGCCGAGCGCCTCGAGCCGGTCGATCAGCCGAGCGACGGTGATCGGGCTCACCTCGGCAAGCGTTGCGAGCTCGCGCTGCGAAATGTTCGGCTGACGCTCCAGCCGGGACAGGATGACCCATTGGGCGCGCGTCATGCCGTGCTTGGCGGCGACGTGGTCCGAGTAGGTCCGCATGTGGCGGCCGACATCGTAGAGAAGGATCAGAAGGTCGCCGTCGATGTGGGTTTGGGCTTGCATGGGGGTGCCAATTAGTATG
>DASTZX010000012.1:0-22839 GCA_035764045.1 Xanthobacteraceae bacterium
CCCCGATCCCACCGGCCTGTCCTGCAAGGCGGCCTGCGAGGCGGACAATCGATGCCGCGCCTGGACCTATCTGCGTCCCGGCTATGGGGGCCCGTCGGCGCGCTGCTTCCTCAAGGACAAGGTCAAGACCCCGCACCACAAACCCTGCTGCATCTCCGGGGTGGTGCGCTGAGCGTGCGGCCGCATCAGACAATGCACAGCAGACGATCCAATAGACGATTGAATACTCGATAATGCTGCGCAGATGCTGTCGCACAAATAAGCAGATGCTGTCGCACAAATAAGAAGAGGACGGGCCTTGCCCGTCCTCTCTCGTCTTCAGGCGATATCGTGAAGACCGGAAAGCAGAGGCCGTGCTTCAGCTGCGGCGGCCGACGACCGCCAGCGTGACGTGGGCGAGCCCGGAGAAGCCAAGCGCATGCGCGGCGGCCGGCATGAGGTCGATCACACGGCCCTTCACATATGGGCCCCGATCATTGATGCGGACGACCACCGACCGGCCGGTCTCCTTCGACGTGACCTTGACCATGGTGCCGAACGGCAGCGTCTTGTGCGCGGCGGTGAGCCGGCCCGGGCTGGCGTATTCCCCATTCGCAGTCTTTTCACCGGAGTAGACCGAGGCGATGCCGGCCTGGAACGCCTCGTGGGCGGAGGTGTCAGCGTGCGAACCAGACTGACCAGTGTCGCCACGTCCTGCGGTGTGGGCGTGCGAGGCGTGCACATGTGCGTGAGCGCCACGTGAGTGTCTCTCGGAAGCTGAGGCAATGACAGATGTGGTTGCAAGGAAAGTTCCAGCAATGGCGCAGCAGATAACGACGTTCGCTTTCATTCCGTTCCCCGTCCGAAGGTTTCGATGTGGTGTGGGGCGCGAAATGCCGGGCAATTTTTGCCATATCCTGATCAAAGGAGGGAAATTTTGCGGCACGGCAAAGGATTCGAATCGGGAACCGGCCAAAGTTCCCCGATAAAGCGAATTTAATACTGCGCCTTAGAGAAAAAATGTACGCTGATTACAATCATGCCGCGCAGAGCGCGGCATGATCTGCTTCATCAAACGATGGCGTGAGAGCGCGAAGACTCAGGTGTCTTCAGCCGGTACCGCCGACCGTGATGCGATCGATCCGCAGCGTCGGCTGGCCGACGCCGACCGGCACGCCTTGGCCGTTCTTGCCGCAGGTCCCGATGCCGGTATCGAGCGCGAGATCGTTGCCGACCATGCTGACGCGATGGAGGTCGGTCGGCCCGTTGCCGATCAGCATCGCGCCTTTGAGCGGCGCGCCGATCTTGCCGTCCTCGATCTGATAGGCCTCGGTGCACTGAAACACGTATTTGCCCGAGGTGATGTCGACCTGTCCGCCACCGAAGCTCACCGCGTAGATGCCCTTCTTCACCGATGCCATGATCTCGGCCGGATCGCGCTCGCCGGCCAGCATGTAGGTATTGGTCATGCGTGGCATCGGCACGTGGCCGTAGCTCTCGCGCCGGCCGTTGCCGGTGGGCCGCATCTTCATGAGTCGCGCGTTCTGGCGATCCTGCATGTAGCCGACCAGGATTCCGTCCTCGATCAGCACCGTGCGGTTGGTCGGCGTGCCTTCGTCGTCGATCGACAGGGAGCCGCGGCGCGCCGCGAGCGTGCCGTCGTCGACCACGGTCACGCCCCTGGCGGCCACCTGCTGGCCCATCAGGCCGGCGAAGGCCGAGGTCTTCTTGCGGTTGAAGTCGCCTTCGAGCCCGTGCCCGACCGCTTCGTGCAGCATCACGCCCGGCCAGCCGCTGCTCAGCACCACATCCATCTCGCCGGCCGGCGCCGGCACGGCGCTCAGGTTGACCATCGCCTGGCGCACCGCGTCATCGACCGCCCCGCGCCATTCGCCCGCCGCGATGAAGCGCTGATAGCCTTCCCGGCCGCCGTAGCCGTGCGAGCCGGATTCCTGGCGGTCGCCTTCGCCGGCGACGACCGAGACATTGACCCGCACCAACGGCCGCACGTCGCGGTAGGTCTCGCCGTCGGGACGCAGGATCTCGACCACCTGCCATGAGGCGGCGAGGCTCGCCGTCACCTGGCGCACGCGCGGGTCCTTGCCGCGCGCATAGGCATCGATCTCCTCCAAGAGCTTGACCTTGGTCTCGAAGGAGGGCGCACCGAGCGGATTCTCGTCGCCATAGAGCCGGCGATTGGTGCGGCCCGGAGCCTGCGCGAAGCTGCCCGAATAGCCGCCCTTGACGGCGCGCACCGCGTCCGCGGCGCGTAAGATCGCGGCTTCCGAGACGTCCGACGCATGCGCATAGCCGACCGCGTCGTCCTTGACGGCACGCAGGCCGAAACCCTGCGCTGTGTCGTAGGTCGCCTGCTTGAGCCGGCCGTTGTCGAACACCAGGACCTCGGATTGGCGGTATTCGAGATAGAGCTCGCCGTCATCGGCGCCTTCGAGGCCGCGGACGACGATCTTGTCGATGCGCGTGCGGTCGAGGCCTGCACGATCGATCAGCGAGGCAGTCGGGAGGGTCATGGAGGGTTCCAATATTGATTGCACCCTAGATAGGTGATGCCGGCGCGATCCGCGAGCGGCATTTCCAGCAGCATCTTTGAACCGGCGGGCCTCCGCCAGCCACTAAGGCTTGAGGTGTCCGCCGCCCGCCCCGCTGGGGCGCGACGTGGATCGCGTGGTCAGGAGCGCGTGCAGGATCGCGTGGTCAGCGTCGCGCGGCTGGGTGCGGGCGGACGGTCCGATGGTTCAGCCGGAGGAGTGCATCATGCCGACCGAGCAGCGCCCGAAGGGAAGCGCAGGCCTTCCGCAGCGGCCGAGACGGGGCGCAGGGTCCGCACGGATCGCGGCCGCGCTGGCGCTCTCGCTCGCCGCAGGCATCGCGGCGCTCTCGGCCGGGATCGGCAGCGCCGGCGCAATGGGATTGCACGGCTCCGGCGGCTGGAACGGTCCACCCCGCGACTCTGTCTACCATGGTCAGCCTGCGAGCAATCGCATCGGAACCCGCACCGGGTCCGATGGGACAGCCGCGCGCCACCCGCGACCGCGTATCGTGGTCGTGCCGCCTCGCGAGAACCCGCCGCGTCCGCCCGGCCGGCCGCACCGGCCGCACCGGCCGATCATCGTCGAGTTCCCGTCGCCCGCAGCGCCTGTCGGCATCGTCGGCCCGCCGCCTGCGCCCGTCGCCACACCCGCGGCGAGCCGGGGAGGGGGTGGCGCGTCCGCCATCGTCGCTCCGGCCACCGGCGAGCGCCGCTTCGTTCCCGACGAGGTCCTCGTGAGCTTTGCGAGCAATGTCTCGCCGCAGGCGATCGTGCGCTTTGCCCAGGGTCAGCGCCTTGCTCTGCTCGGCCTGCATCGCCTGCCGCTTATCGATACGGCGCTCTATCGCTTCCGCATCACCGATCGGCGTGCCGTTCCGGCCGTGCTCGGCAGCCTGCGCGGCGATGCCCGCATCGGCGCCGCGCAGCCGAACTATCTCTACACGCTGCAGCAGGCCGCGCAGCAGGCTGCACCGGAGTCGCTTGCCGGCGACCCTGCGCAATATGTCGTCGCCAAGCTGCATCTCGCCCAGGCGCATGCGCTCGCGACCGGAGGCCATGTGCTCGTCGCGCTGATCGATTCGGCGATCGACGACTCACATCCCGAGCTCCAAGGCGTCCTCGCCGGGCGCTTCGACGCCATCAAGGGCCGCGTCTCGCCGCATGCGCACGGCACCGCGATGGCGAGCGCGATTGCGGCGCACGGCCGGCTGCTCGGCGTGGCCCCCGCCGCGCACCTCCTCGCGGTGCGCGCCTTCGATGGCGCCGGCGCTGGCGCGCAGAGCACCACCACGCGCGTGCTCGACGGGCTGCAGTGGGCAGCCGATTCGGGCGCCCGCGTCGTCAATATGAGCTTCACCGGGCCGGCCGATGCAAAGCTGCACGAGATGATCGCGGCCACCCGGCGCAAGGGGCTGGTGCTGGTCGCCGCGGCCGGCAATGACGGTCCGCAGGCCGCGCCTGACTATCCCGCCGCCTATCCGGAGGTCATCGCCGTCACGGCGACCGATGCCGAGGACCGGCTGCTGAAGGTCGCCAATCACGGCGCCTATGTGTCGGTCGCGGCGCCCGGCGTCGACATCTTCGTCGCCGCGCCCGAGGGCCGCTACGGCTTCACCACCGGCACCTCGGTCGCGACCGCGCATGTGAGCGGGCTCGCGGCCTTGCTGATCGATCGCAACCCCGATCTCACGCCCGAGGCCGTGCAGGCGATCCTGACGCGGACCGCGAAGCATCTTGCATCAGGGATCCGGGACGGCCGGGGCAGCGATGCGAACGACGCGGGCTATGGGGCGGGCCTGGTCGACGCCTATGAGGCGCTGCTCGCGCTCGCGCCCGCAACCGCCGAGAGCGCGCTCGGCCACTGACCGCCGCGCCGCTGCCGTCACGGCAGCTGGTCGTAGCCTTCGCCGAAGCCCTTGAGGCTGAGCGGAAAGCCGATGCCTTCCTCGGGCGTCTGGAAGATGAAGAAAGTGGCGGTCTGGCCGCTGCGCAGTTTCTTGACGAGCTCGTCGTCCATGACGACCTCGGCGTAGCAACCGCGTTGCAGGCAGCGCACGAAGCCGGCGCGGCCGACGTCCACATTGTCCACCTTGAGGCCGAGCCCGGCGGGCAACAGCACGCCGAGCGGCGCCTGGACCCGCATGAGGCGGGTCTTCTGATCGGCGGTCTTGAGCACCAGCACGGTGATTCCGACGCTGGCGCGATCCTCGGCCACCACGCTCTGGAACAGGGCGCACTGCTCGCTTTGCGCTCCTGGCGGCGTCTCGCAGCGGATCTGCCAGTCGCCGTGCACGGAGCGGATCGCCCCTTGGGCCGAGGCGGCCCCGACGGACGCGAGCAGGCATGCCGCCGCGCCGGCCGCAGCCATTGCGGCCGCTCGCACTGCGCCCTGGCGGAAATGACGCATCTTTCAGCTTCCCTGTGGGCCGGATGCCCCCTGGCCGGCGAGCCTCGTGCAGGTCGAATCGCTGCTCTTCGCGGCGTCGGCGCCTTGAGGTACAGGAGCGATCCATCGTGTCAAGAATGAGGGCCGGGGCCGTCCGATGCGGCGATCCGCTTGAACCGGCGGACGAAATGGGCGCAGCCGGTCTCCGCACAGCTCCCTTGCGTCATGCAATGAGCCGCATTGCGAGCCGGGCTGAATTGTGGTTTTAGAAGCGCGGGTTTCGTCCGGGTGCGCTGCCCCGCGCACCGGAAGCTCGCCAATGCACCTTCGGGTCGCGGCGGCCCGCCAATATCGCACCCTGCCTCGCGCAAATGGTGCACCAGCGCATGTCCCGGCGAAGTGGGAATCAGCTCGCCGATCGGAGCATGCGCCAACACATAGGCCGGTCACGGTCGCCTTCGTCGAAGGAGCTGAACGACGATGCAGGTCATCTCGCGATTTTATGCTGCGGCAGTCATTGCCGTGATGGCGCTGCTGGGCAGCGGCGCCGCGTGGGCGGGGCTCGGGCGTCCGACCGATTGGCAGATCGGTCCGCAGCAGTCCGCCACCCCGGTGATGGACGACATCGTCGGGTTCCACACCTATCTGCTGTGGGTGATCACGGTCATCACGCTGTTCGTGCTCGTGCTTCTCGTCACCGTGATCGTGCGCTTCAACGCCCGCGCCAACCCGACGCCGTCGCGCACCACCCACAACACCTGGCTCGAGATCGCCTGGACCGCGGTCCCGATCCTGATCCTGCTCTCGATCGCTCTTCCGTCGTTCAAGATTCTGTTCTACCAGCTCAACACGCCGCCGGCCGATCTCACCGTGAAGGCGACCGGCAAGCAGTGGTTCTGGACCTACACCTATCCGGACGCCAAGCTGGAGTTCGACTCGCTGATGCTCAGCGACCAGGATCGCCAGGCACGCCTCGCCAAGGACAGCAACGCGGACGTTCCTCGGCTCCTCTCGGTGGACAATCAGCTGGTGGTGCCCGTCAACAAGGTGGTCCGCGTCCTGACCACGGGCGCCGACGTGATCCACTCGTTCGCGGTGCCGTCGTTCGGCATCAAGATCGACGCCATTCCGGGCCGGCTGAACGAGACCTGGTTCAAGGCCGAGCGTGAAGGCGTCTACTACGGCCAGTGCTCCGAGCTCTGCGGCAAGGATCACGCCTTCATGCCGATCTCCGTGCGGGTGGTGAGCGAGCAGGCCTTCAACCAGTGGCTCGCGGACACCAAGAAGGCTCACCCCGACTGGGTGACGGCCGACGAGGGCGGACCGCACACGCTCGCCGAATTGGGGCACAAGTGAACGCCGGCCGAGGAGCTTAAGGGCGACCGTCGGCGATAAGGACTCGAAGGACCAGACAATGGCTACGCACGCAGCAGCGCACGTTGATCACGGCGACCACGGCCATCCGACCGGCTGGCGCCGCTTTGTCTATTCGACCAACCACAAGGACATCGGCACGATGTACCTCGTGTTCGCGATGGCGGCCGGGGTGATCGGCGCCGGGATGTCGATCGCGATCCGCGCCGAGCTGATGTTTCCCGGGCTGCAGGTCTTCCACGAGACCCATCAGTTCAACGTGTTCACCACCGCGCACGGCCTGATCATGATCTTCTTCATGGTGATGCCGGCGATGATCGGCGGGTTCGGCAACTGGATCGTGCCGCTGATGATCGGCGCGCCCGACATGGCGTTCCCGCGCATGAACAACGTCTCGTTCTGGCTGCTGCCGGCTTCGTTCGCGCTGCTCCTCACCTCCGCTTTCGTCGAGGGCGAGCCGGGCGCGCCGGGCGTCGGCGCCGGATGGACCATCTACGCGCCGCTCTCGACGTCGGGCCATCCCGGCCCCGCGGTCGACTTCGCCATCCTGTCGCTGCACCTCGCCGGCGCCTCCTCGATCCTCGGCGCCATCAACTTCATCACCACGATCTTCAACATGCGCGCGCCCGGCATGACGCTGCACAAGATGCCGCTGTTCGTGTGGTCGATCCTGGTGACGGTGTTCCTGCTCCTCCTCGCCCTGCCGGTGCTCGCCGGCGCGATCACCATGCTGCTTACCGACCGCAACTTCGGCACCACGTTCTTCAGTCCGGACGGCGGCGGCGATCCGGTGCTGTTCCAGCATCTGTTCTGGTTCTTCGGCCACCCGGAGGTCTACATCCTCATCCTGCCGGGCTTCGGCATGGTCAGCCAGATCATCGCGACCTTCTCGCGCAAGCCCGTGTTCGGCTATCTCGGCATGGCCTATGCGATGGTGGCGATCGGCTTCATCGGCTTCGTTGTGTGGGCGCACCACATGTACACGGTCGGCATGTCGCCGCACGCGCAGGCCTATTTCGTCGCCGCCACGATGGTCATCGCGGTGCCGACCGGCATCAAGATCTTCTCGTGGATCGCCACCATGTGGGGCGGCTCGATCGAGTTCAAGACGCCGATGCTGTGGGCGGTCGGCTTCATCTTCCTGTTCACGGTCGGCGGCGTCACCGGCGTCGTGCTCGCCAACGCGGCGGTCGACCGCATCCTGCAGGACACCTATTACGTGGTGGCCCACTTCCATTACGTGCTCTCGCTCGGCGCGGTCTTCACGATCTTCGCCGGCTGGTACTACTGGTTTCCGAAGATCACCGGCTACATGTATGAGGAATGGATCGGCAAGCTGCACTTCTGGGTGACGTTCGTCGGCGTCAACCTGGTCTTCTTCCCGCAACACTTCCTCGGGCTCGCCGGGATGCCGCGGCGCATCGCCGACTATCCGGATGCATTCGCCCACTGGAACTTCATCTCGTCGGTCGGCTCCTACATCTCCGGATTCGGCATCCTGATCTTCTTCTTCGGGATGATGCGCGCCTTCCTGCGCAAGGAGAAGGCCGCGGCCAATCCGTGGGGGCCGGGCGCGACGACGCTCGAGTGGACGCTCTCATCGCCGCCGCCGTTCCACCAGTTCGAGGTGCTGCCGCGCATCAAGTGACGCGCGGCCGCACGCAGCGTTGAGACGACTGTCAGGCCAGACCCCATGTCCCTCGTCACCCACGGCGCCGATCTCGCCCAGCACGGCATCGCGGAACCGCGCATCGAGCCGAGCCGCGCCGAGGTGGGGGATTTCGTCGCGCTGCTGAAGCCGCGGGTGATGTCGCTCGTCGTCTTCACCGCCCTGGTCGGGCTGATGGTCGCGCCGGGACATGTGCACCCGGTGCTCGGCTTCGTGGCGCTCCTCTGCATCGCGGTCGGCGCCGGCGCCGCCGGGGCGCTCAACATGTGGTACGACGCCGACATCGACGCCGTGATGACGCGCACCGCGAGCCGGCCGATCCCGGCCGGCCGGGTCACGCGCGGCGAGGCGCTCGGCTTCGGGATGACGCTCGCGGTCGGGTCGGTCGCGGTGCTCGGGCTCGCCACCAACTGGCTGGCGGCCGGCCTGCTCGCCTTCACGATCTTCTTCTACGTCGCGATCTACACCATGTGGCTCAAGCGCTCGACGCCGCAGAACATCGTGATCGGCGGCGCTGCGGGAGCGTTTCCGCCGATGATCGGCTGGGCGGCGGCGACCGGCGGCATCGGCCTCGAGTCGGTTCTCCTGTTCCTCATCATCTTCTTCTGGACCCCGCCGCATTTCTGGGCGCTGTCGCTGTGGCGCGCCGACGATTACGCGCGCGCCGGCGTGCCCATGCTGCCGGTGGTCTGCGGCCGCGCCGAGACCCGGCGGCAGATCCTGATCTATTCGCTGATGCTCGCGCCGCTCGGCATCGCGCCGTGGCTCGCCGGCTATGCGGGCGCGCTCTACGGCGCGGTCGCCGTCGCCGCCGGCGCCGTCATCGTGGCGCTGGCGCTGCAGGTCATGCGCGAGCGCGAGCTCGTGGCCGCCAAGCGGCTGTTCGCCTTCTCCATTCTCTATCTCTTCATTCTGTTCGCAGTGCTCCTGGCCGATGATCGGCTCAGCCATCTGCTCGGCCGGACGGTGTAG
The DNA here is from genome assembly GCA_035764045.1 of Xanthobacteraceae bacterium. Classification (GTDB taxonomy): domain Bacteria; phylum Pseudomonadota; class Alphaproteobacteria; order Rhizobiales; family Xanthobacteraceae; genus JAVDCA01. Next base: position 8,932 of record DASTZX010000012.1, read on the forward strand.
CGGCGGATGACGGCAGTGGCCCACGATGACGAGAACGGCATCGTCCTCACCGAGGAGCAGAAGCGCCGCCAGCGCAAGCGCTCGGTTGCGATCGCGCTCGTGCTCGCGGGGCTCATGCTGCTGTTCTTCGTGCTGACCATCGTCAAGTTCGGGGCGGGCAATCTGGGATTGCCGGCCCAGCCGGGAGTGACGCAGAAGGGTCGATGATGAGCGACGCGGTGAAAAAGCCGAGAGCGGGACGCGGGCGCGACGTCGCCGTCGCAGCCGCCTGCGGCGTCTTCGTCGCCCTGATGGTGGGCCTCGCCTATGCGGCGGTCCCGCTCTACAGCTGGTTCTGCCGCGCGACCGGGTTCGGCGGCATCCCGCAGATCTCCAGCGTCGCGCCCGCCGGCATGCTCGACCGTAAGATCACGGTCCGCTTCGACGCCAATGTCGGCCCCGGCCTGCCGTGGCACTTCGCGCCCGAGGTCACGTCGATCGATCTCAGGATCGGCGAGGTCGCCACCGTCTACTATACGGTCACCAACGAATCCGCGCGTCCGACCGCCGGGCAGGCGGCCTACAACGTCGCGCCGACCACGGTGGGCTCGTACTTCACCAAGATCAACTGCTTCTGCTTCACCGAGCAGCGGCTCGCGCCGGGCGAGAAGCGTGAGATGGCGGTGGTGTTCTACGTCGATCCGGCGCTCGCCAAGGATTCCGACCAGGACGATCTCAACACCATCACGCTGTCCTACACCTTCTATCCCATTCGCGACGTGAAGCCGGCGCCCAACGCCGCCACACCCGACGCTTTGAAAGGCACGACGAAGGAATCCCTGCGGCCCGCTGCGGCCGAGATGGCTTCGCTTCGTGCGCATTGACGACGAATCGACGACGGAGACGACGCAGATGGCCGAGGCCCACGCCAAGAAGCACGACTACCACCTGGTCGACCCGAGCCCGTGGCCGGCGGTGGGATCGTTCGCGGCCTTCGTCACCGCCGTCGGCGCCATTTCCTGGATGCACAACATGTTTCCGGGCGCGGTCTGGCTGATGGCGGCGGGCTTCGCCGGCATCCTCTACACCATGTTCTCCTGGTGGAACGACGTGGTGCATGAGGCGGAACGCGGCGGATATCACACCCGCGTGGTGCAGATCTCGCACCGCTACGGCATGATCCTGTTCATCGCCTCGGAGGTGATGTTCTTCGTCGCCTGGTTCTGGGCCTATTTCGACGTGGCGCTGTTTCCGAACGACGTCCACCAGGTGGCGCGACACGCGTTCGTCGGCGGCGTCTGGCCCCCGAAAGGGATCGAGACCTTCGATCCCTGGCACCTGCCGCTTCTCAACACGCTGATCCTGCTCACCTCGGGCACCACGGTGACCTGGGCGCACCACGCGCTGCTGCACAACGACCGTCAGGGCCTCAAGTGGGGGCTGATCTGCACCATCGCGCTCGGCCTCACCTTCACCTGCGTGCAGGCGTGGGAATACAGCCACGCGACATTCGCCTTCAAAGGCAACATCTACGGCGCCACCTTCTTCATGGCGACCGGCTTTCACGGCTTCCATGTCATCGTCGGCTCGGTCTTCCTGATCGTGTGCCTGATCCGCGCCCTGGCGGGCCAGTTCACGCCGAAGCAGCACCTCGGCTTCGAGTTCGCGGCCTGGTACTGGCACTTCGTCGACGTGGTGTGGCTGTTCCTGTTCTCCTGCATCTATGTCTGGGGAGCCGGCGCGCATGCCGGCTGACACGCGATAGAAGCGATGGGCGAGGGGGCGGCCGCGTGGGCCGCCCCTTGCGTTTCGCGGCCGGGGTGACGATCTGCGCGACAGTTGAGGAGAAGCATCCCATGGCCGATGATGCTCGGCCCGCGCCACCCAATCCGATCCTCGCCGGCCTTGCCGGCCGCTGCCCGCGCTGCGGCAAGGGCCCGATGTTCTCCGGCTTCCTCACGCTGGCGCCCGCCTGCAAGGCCTGCGGGCTCGATTATTCGTTCGCCGATGCCGGGGACGGACCGGCGGTGTTCGTGATCTTGCTCTCCGGCTTCATCGTCGTCGGTGCCGCGCTCGTGGTCGAGACGGTCTATGCGCCGCCGCTGTGGGTGCATGCGGCGCTGTGGGTGCCGCTCGTCATCGTGACCGCAGTCCTGCCCCTGCGCCCGATCAAGGGCGTGTTGCTCGCCCTGCAATATCACCACAAGGCGGCGGAAGGCCGGCTGCAGCGCCGAGGGGAATCGTGATGCCGGCGAAAGCCGCAGCACGGCGGCTGATGATCCCCGCCGTGGCTGCGGCCTGTGCGTTCGCGCTGCTGATCGGGCTCGGCACCTGGCAGGTCCAGCGCCTGGCGTGGAAGGAAGCGCTGATCGCGACGGTCACCGCGCGCTTTGCCGCCCCGCCCACCCCGCTGCCGTCCGCCACAGAATGGGCCCGCCTCGATCAGGCGCAGGACGAGTTCCGCCGCGTGGCCGTCTCGGCCCGCTTCCTGAACGACAAGGAGGCGCTGGTCTTCACCACCGGCTCGACCATGCGGGCCGGCGACTCGGGGCCGGGCTACTGGGTCTTCACGCCCGCCCGCTTCGAGGGCGGGACCGTGATGGTCAACCGCGGCTTCGTGCCGCAAGGCCGCCAGGACCCGGCGACCCGCCGCGCGGGCGAGCTGACGGGTCCGGTCCAGATCGTCGGGGTGCTGCGCTGGCCCGAGCGGCCCGGTCTGTTCACGCCCGCGGCCGATCCGGCCAAAAATTTATGGTTCGCCCGCGACCCGGCCGCAATGGCGGCCGCCAAAGGGGTCGGCCCGGTCGCGCCCTTCTATATTGAGCAGGAAGGCCCGCCCGCCCCCGGCGGCCTGCCTCAGGTCGGGGTCTTGCGGCCCTCATTCCCCAATAACCACCTGGGGTATGCAATTACCTGGTACGGGCTGGCCGCCGTCCTGGCGGTCATATTCGGGGTCTGGGTGGCCGGCCGGCGGCGCGCCCGGTAACCCAAATTGCGGGTTCCCATTAATCCCTTTCTTGTGCCGGCGGGCCCTTCCGACTAGTCTTTTCCGAACCGCGCGACGCGATCCTGCGTCGGCGTTAAGGTTGCGATTCCAAACAGTTAAACGATGCGCGGGGGCGACGCGGATCGCTCTCGGCGTCGGGGTGCCGAATGGCGCTGCAGGGTGAACGTGGTGCGCTACATCTCGACTCGGGGCGAAGCCTCGCCGCTCGGCTTCATCGACGTCACGCTCGCGGGACTCGCGCGCGACGGCGGGCTCTATATGCCCGAAGCCTGGCCGCGACTCGATCGCGATACGATCGCGCGCTTTGCGGGCAAGCCCTATGCGGAGGTCGCGCTCGAGGTGATGCGGCCGTTCGCGGCCGGTGCCGTCACTGATTCCGATCTCGCGCGCATGGTGCGCGAGGCCTATGACAGCTTTCGTCATCCGGCCGTGACGCCGCTCACGCAGATCGGCCCCAACACTTTCATCCTCGAGCTCTTTCACGGTCCGACGCTCGCGTTCAAGGATCTGGCGATGCAGGTCCTCGCGCGGCTGATGGATCATGCGCTGGCGAGCCGCGGCGAGCGCACCACGATCGCGGTCGCGACCTCCGGCGATACCGGAGGCGCCGCGGTCGAAGCCTTCCGCGGCCGCACGCAGGCCGATGTCGTGGTGCTCTTCCCCAATGGCCGCATCTCCGAGGTGCAGCGGCGGATGATGACGGGGGTCGAGGACGCCAATGTCCACGCGCTTGCGATCGACGGCACCTTCGACGATTGCCAGGCGCTGGTGAAGGCGATGTTCAACCACCACGCCTTCCGCGACCGCGTCGCGCTCTCCGGCGTCAACTCGATCAACTTCGCCCGCATCGCCGCCCAGGTGGTCTACTATTTCGTGGCCGGCGTGGCGCTCGGGGCGCCTCATCGCAAGATCGCCTTCACGGTCCCGACCGGGAACTTCGGCGACGTCTTCGCCGGCTACGTGGCGGCGCAGATGGGCCTGCCGATCGACCGGCTGACCGTCGCCACCAACGTCAACGACATCCTGGTGCGCACGCTGGCGACCGGAAGCTACGAGGTCCGCGACGTGGTCGCGACCGCCTCGCCCTCCATGGACATCCAGGTCTCCTCAAATTTCGAGCGCCTGCTGTTCGAAGCGCATGGCCGCGATCCGAAGCCGGTGCGCGCCGCCATGGCCTCGCTCGCCCAGTCACGCCGCTTCTCGGTCGCCCCAGGGGCGCTCGCGGCGATGCGCGCCTTGTTCACGGCCGGGCACGCCAGCGAGGCCGAGACCGCCGCCGCGATCCGCACCACGCTGCACGAGGCCGGCGTGATGATCGACCCGCACACCGGCGTCGCGATCGCGGTCGCCGAGAAGGAGAGCCGCGATCCCGCGGTCCCGATGGTGGTGCTGTCGACTGCGCATCCGGCCAAGTTTCCCGATGCCGTCGAGGCGGCCTGCGGGGTTCGTCCGCCGTTGCCGGACCGGCTCGCCGACCTCGGTCGCCGTGCCGAGCGTGTCACCGTGCTGCCGCCCGACCAGGCGGCGGTCGAACGTTTTGTTCTCGAAGTCAGCCGCGCAGCACGCGAAGGAGCAGCCGCATGAGTGTCGAGGTCGCCCGCCTTCCGTCCGGCCTTGTCGTCGTCACCGACGCGATGCCCCATCTCGAGACCGCGTCGCTCGGCGTGTGGGTCGGCTGCGGCAGTCGCGACGAGCAGCCCGAGGAGCACGGCATTTCGCATTTCCTCGAGCACATGGCGTTCAAGGGCACCAAGCGGCGCTCGGCCCGGCAGATCGCCGAGGAGATCGAGGCGGTCGGCGGCGAGCTCAACGCCGCGACCGGCGTCGAGGTGACCGCCTATTACGCCCGCACCATGAAGGCCGACGTGCCGCTCGCCCTTGATGTGCTCTCCGACATCCTGACCGAACCGGCCTTCGATCCCGACGAGATGACGCGCGAGAAGAACGTCATCGTCCAGGAGATCGGCGCAGTCGAGGACGCGCCCGACGATCTGGTGTTCGAATATCTGCAGGCGACTGCCTTCGCCGACCAGCCGGTCGGCCGCTCGATCCTCGGCACCCGCGCCACCGTTCGCTCATTCGACGGCAAGCGCCTGCGCTCGTATCTCGCCCGCCATTACCGGGCGCCCACCATGGTCGTCGCCGCCGCCGGCGCAGTCGATCATCAGGCCGTCGTCGAGGAGGCCGGGCGCCGGTTCGCCGGCTTCACCGGCCCGATCGGCCCGGTGTCGGCGCCGGCCAAGTTCCGCGGCGGGATGTGGGTCGAGCCGCGCGACCTCGAGCAGGTCCACATCGCGCTCGCGCTCGAAGGCGTGGCGCAGCGCGATCCGACGATCTACAGCCTGCAGGTCTTCGCCAACGCGCTGGGCGGCGGCATGTCATCGCGGCTGTTCCAGGAGGTGCGCGAGCTGCGCGGCCTCTGCTATTCGATCTACGCCTTCCATGCGCCTTATGCCGACACCGGCATGTTCGGGCTCTATGCCGGCACCGACGTCGCCGACGCCGCCGAGCTGATGCGCGTCGTGGTCGGCGAGATCGCATCGGCGGTCGACAACCTCGACGAGGCGGAGGTGGCGCGCGTCAAGGCGCAGATGAAGGCCGGGCTGCTGATGGCGCTCGAGAGCTCGAGTGCGCGTGCCGAGCAGCTTGCGCGACACATGCACATCTATGGCCGGCCGATGCCGATCGAGGAGATCGTCGCCCAGATCGACGCGGTGACGGTCGAGAGCGCCCGCGCGGCCGGTCGCGACCTGATCGCCCGCGGCCGCCCGGCGGTTGCCGCGCTCGGCCCCGCCGGTCTTGAAAGCGCCGCGGCCATTGCCGAAAGGTTGGTGCGCAAGGCGGCCGCCTAGTGCCGCAAACCCGAGGTTCGCATCAGCGGTCGCGGCAAGGAGGTGCGAACTTCGGAATCGGGACACTTGGCCGCGATCGCAAAAGGGACGACGGCGTTCGGAACAACTGCTCGTGCTCCAATGATAATGTAGAAGAAGGCTGATCCAGAGACCGAGAACGGCTGCATGGCGTTCTTCCGCACCGTCGGCTTTGCCGAGACCTCGCCGAGCCTCGATGGCCACAGCGTGACCTTGCGTCCGCCGCAGATGGCCGACTTCGAGGAATGGGCGGAGTTGCGCGCCGCAAGCCGCGCCTTCCTCACGCCCTGGGAGCCGTCCTGGCCGGCCGACGATCTCACCCGCGGCGCGTTCCGCCGCCGCCTCAAGCGCTATGCCGAGGATTGGCGGACTGACCAGTCCTACGCGTTCTTCGCCTTTCGCCGCCAGGACGACGTGCTGGTCGGCGGTCTCACCCTGGCGAGCATCCGGCGCGGCGTCGCCCAGGCCGGCAGCATCGGCTACTGGATGGGCGAGGCCTACGTGCGCTCCGGCTACATGACGGCGGCGGTGAACGCGGTCCTGCCCTTCGCCTTCGGGACCCTGCGGCTGCATCGCGTCGAGGCGGCCTGCATCCCCACCAACATCCCGTCGATCCGCCTGCTCGAGCGCTGCGGCTTTTCCCGCGAGGGCTATGCCCGCCAGTATCTGTGCATCAACGGCATCTGGCAGGACCATCTGCTGTTCGCCCGCCTCAAGGACGATCCGGAATGAGTCCGGCCCTGGGGAAGGGTGGAACTCCGGCCTTGGGACTGCCACGGTTCGGCTGATATAAGGTCCTGAAGGAGGGACGGGGACAATGCAGCCTTTCGGCCACAAACACGCGCGGGCAGGCGGGGCCCTGGGCGCTCTGTTGGGGCTTGCCCTGCTGTCGGGCTGCTCGTCGGCCGGCAGCGTCATGGGCTCCTCGGGCCCGCAGGCGAACGCGTCCGGTTCATCGTCCTCGCTCAGCGACAAGTTCAGCAGCCTGCTGCTCGGGACGCCGACCATGGCGGCTCCGGCGACCACGACCGCCGCCGCGGAGGGCGCTCCCTCGCCGGCCGACATCGATTGTCCCGGTGTGGAGATCCGGCAGGGCGCGTCGACCTTCGCGCAGTCGGGGCCGGACAATGGCTCCGCCGCACTCTCGGTGCGCTACCAGGCCAATTTCATGCGGTCGGCGCGCAGCTGCGCGCTGCATGGTCCCAACGTCTCCATGAAGGTCGGCGTCGAGGGCCGGCTCATCCTCGGTCCCGCCGGCGAGCCCGGCACCGTCACGCTGCCGGTGCGGCTTGCGCTGGTGCGCGAAGGCATCCAGCCGAAGACGATCTGGACCAAGTTCTATCCCGTGCCCGTCACGGTCTCGCCCGGTCAGTCCAACGTCACCTTCACGCATGTCGAGGAAGACCTGAGCTTCCCGATGCCGCCCGGCAACGAGCTCGACCAGTACGTGATCTATGTCGGGTTCGATCCCGACGGGGCGCCGCCCGAGTCCAGGCGCAAGCCGGCGAGGCCCGCGCCCAAGCCGAAGGCCGCGCCGCGGTAGGACGGCGGAAGCACCGAGCGCGCCGTGATCTCAATATCGCGACAGATCATCCTGACGGTCTCGCTCGGCCTCGCCGTCGTGGCATCGGCGCGGGCGCAGGACTGGCCGACGCGCAATGTGAGCGTGGTGATCCCGTTGCCTCCGGGCGTCGCCAGCGACATCACCGCCCGCGTTGTGTTCGAGGAGGTGGGACGCCGCGTCGGACAGACCTTTGTGATCGAGAACCGGCCCGGCGCCGGCGGCGTCATCGGCGCCAATGTGGTGGCGAAAGCCCCGCCCGACGGTCATACGGCGCTGGTCTACGGTGCGCTGGCCTCCGCGACGGCGCTCTATGCCAGGCTCCCGTTCGACACCCTGAACGACTTCGCCCCGGTGGTGCCGTTCGGCCAGCAGCCGCTCGCGGTCGTGGCGGTGCCGGGCCGCTTCAAGGATCTCGGCGATCTCGTCGCCCAGGCCAAGGCGAAACCCGGTGCGCTCAATTACGGCAGCGCCGGGGTCGGCTCCGCATCGCACTTCGGGGCCGAGCGGCTGATCACCAGCGCGGGGCTTCGGGTGCAGCACATTCCGTTCAAGGGCGGGGAGTATTTCACCGAGGTGATTGCCGGCCGGGTGGACTTCACGGTCGGGCCCTTGGCGACGCTGATCAACTTCATTCGCGACCGCAAGGTGGTGGCGCTCGCGGTCAGCGCGAAGCAGCGCTCCGTGCTGCTGCCCGAGGTGCCGACCCTGATCGAGGCGGGCATTTCATCCGACGCGATCTACCCGTTCTACAGCCCGGTCTTTGTCCCGGCGAAGACGCCGCGGCCGGTGATCGAGAAGCTGCACGACGAGGTGACGCGGGCGCTCGCCGTCCCGCCGGTGCAGGAGCGGCTGCTCAAGATCGGCATGGAGCCGATGCCGATGAGCGTGGCGGAGTTCGAGACCTTCTTCCGCGAGGATGTCGCGGCCAATCAGGCGCTGGTGCAGGCGGCCGGGATCCCCAAGCAGGAATAGCGGCCCGGCCGCCGCGATTAGTTAGTTCAGCTTGGTCTTGAGCTGCTGGATGCCGCGGGTGATCAGGTCGTCGCCGACCTTGCCCTTGGTGCTGTCGCTCAGGATCCTCTCCGCCGCCGCGACGGCGGCGTCGGCGGCGGCCGCCCGCACCTCGGCGAGCGCCTGGGCTTCCGCCTGCGCGATCTTGGTCTCCGCCATCTTGGTGCGGCGGGTGACGAACTCCTCGGCCTTGGTCTTCGCGTCGGCGGCGGCGCGCTCGGCTTCCGACCGGGCGGCCTCGATGATCGACTCCGCCTCGCGGTCGGCCTCCTGGCGCTTGCGCTGATAGTCGGCGAGCAGCGCCTGGGCCTCCTCGCGCACCCGCCGCGCCTCGTCGAGCTCGGCTTTGATCCGGCCCCGGCGATCGTCGAGCGCGCCGACGATCACGCGGGGCGCGCCGGCCTTCACCAGCACGCCGATGAAGAGCACGAAGGCGACGGCGACCCAGAATTCCGGCTCCGACAGGACATGCATGGCGGGCTCCTCGGCCTCAGCGCTTGAGCACGGCGTCGACGGCCGCCGCGACGGCGGGCTCGGCGGGCTTGACGCCGGCGAGCCGGTTGACGATCTCGCCCGCCGCTTCGATCGCGATACCGCGCACATTGGCCATCGCGGTCCGCTTGGTTCCCTCGATGCTCCGCTCCGCCTCGGTCAGCCGGGCATTGAGCTCTTGTTCCAGGACCTTGCGGCTGCTGTCGGCCTCGCCATGCAGCCGATCGCGGGTTTCGCCGGCGATCGCCTGCGCGCGGGCGCGGGCATCGGCCAGCGCCTTCTCATAGGCGGCGAGTGCGGCTTCCGAGTCCTGTTTGAGCCGGCTCGCCTCGGCGAGATCCTCGGCGATCCGGTTGCGACGGGCTTCGATGATGCCGCCGATGCGTGGCTGCACCAGTCGCGCCGTGATGAGATAGAGCGCGATGAAGCAGATCGCGAGCCAGAACAGCTGCGACGGGAAGGTTTGCTTGTCGAACGGCGGGAAGGCCCCCTTGTGCGGAGCGCCCGGGGCTTCGGTATGCGCGGTCGTGTTCTCGTTGGCCATCGATCACTCCCGACGCGCGGCAGAGATCATTCTGCCGACTCCACGTTTCAGAGAACGAACAGCAGGAGGAATGCCACCAGCAGCGAGAAGATGCCGAAAGCTTCCGCGAGGGCGAAACCGAGGATCAGATTGTTGAACTGGCCGCCCGCAGCCGACGGATTGCGCAGCGCGCCGGTCAAGTACTGGCCGAACACGTTGGCGACGCCGATCGCGGTCGCCCCCATGCCGATGCACGCCAGTCCGGCGCCGATGAATTTCGCTGCCACGGGATCCATGATGAAGCTCCTTTGCGTGAGACGGATCGGGTGAAGTCGGGACCGCGCCTTCAATGCGCGGGGTGAAGCGAGTCGTTGAGATAGATGCAGGTGAGGATCGCGAAAACGTAAGCCTGCAGTAGGGCGACCAGCAGCTCGAGAGCGAACAGCGCCACGGCGAAGGCGAGCGGTAGGACCGCGCCGAGCCATCCGACGATCCCGAACCCGGCGATCATCATCATGGCGAAGCTACCCACAAGGTTGAGCGTGACGTGGCCTGCCAGGATGTTGGCGAACAGACGCAAGCTGTGCGAGACCGGGCGGGTGAAGAACGAGAGGATCTCGATGAGGACGATCATCGGCATGATATAGATCGGAACGCCGCTCGGCGCGAACAGCTTGAGAAAGTGCAGCCCGTGCTGCCAGAAGCCGTGGATGACGACGGTAAAGAATACGAGGAGGGCGAGCGAGGCGGTGACGACGATCTGGCTCGTCACCGAGAAGGACAAGGGGACGAGCCCGATGAGGTTGCTGATCAGCACGAACATGAAGATGGAGAACACCAGCGGGAAGAACTTGAGCCCGTGCTCGCCGGCGGTGCTGCGGATCATGTTGGCGACGAACTCGTAGATGAGCTCGGCGACGGATTGCATGCGCGTCGGCACCAGCCGGCGGCCGGCCGTGGTGCCGAGCATCAATGCGGCGGTGAGGACGACCGCGAGGATCATGTAGAGCGCCGAGTCGGTCAGGGAGATCTGCTGCCCGGCGATTTTCACGACCGGGAAAATCTCGTGGATCTCGAATTGCTCGATCGGATTGGCGGCAGCAGCCATGACCGAAAAGGTCCCTTCGTCCTCGCTTCGACACCGGCGCCCTCAGCGCGTCCGGTCCTCGGGCCTTGCCAGGACTCCGGCCCCACGCATCAGATTGACGATGCCTGCGACGAAGCCGAGCAGCACGAACACAATGAACCCCCACGGCCGGATACCGAGCCAGTAGTCGAGCGCGTATCCGATCGCTCCTCCGACCAGCACGCCCCCCACCAACTCGGAGGAAAGGCGCAAAGCCCGCGCCATCGCCGAACCGTCGGGTACAGGCCTGGCATCGGGGGGTGGTTCGGAGGGCTGGCTCTTCCGAACTTGGTCGAGCCGGTCGCCGAGACGCCGAAGCCTCGCGGAGAGGTCAGCCTCGTCGGAGGGTCGGCGGTCCGGATCGCTTTGTCTGCCCGTGTCGTCGCTCATGATGCCGACGTCCGCGGTGCGAAAAGCAAGCTCGAAGCTCCGCCCCCTCAAGGCCGCGCGGACCATACTGACAGGGGCGTGGTGAGTCAAGAATCGTCGGTTTCAAGATAACCCCTTGAAGGCGCTGCGAAACGAGGGGCTATCCGGTACCGCCGAGGAGCCCGGCGCCCGTGCCCGTGCGGCCCGCTCGGAGCGGCCCGGAGGGAGCGGACGTGGCGCAGTTTCCGCCTCGTGCGCGCGGTGCTAAGCGCATGTCCCGTCGAAGTGGCCACCGGTTCGCCGATGAGGACATGCGCCGATCAAAGACACGAGCGCATGTCCCGGCGAAGTGGCCACCGGTTCGCCGATAAGGACATGCGCCAAGACACGAAAGCATGTTCCGATTCCGCAGGAACGGGATATGCTCTCGTGGTCCGGCCGGCGGGCGAGCGCCCGCATGCGGCGCGGCCGCAAGCCCGCCGCCCAGAATGGAGGCCCCGATGATCCGAACCCTTGCGGCGGCGACGATCGCGAGCGCCGCGCTTCTCGCGGCCGTCCATGCCCAGCCGGCCGATACCGACGAGCGGCGCTTTCAGTTCAACCAGGTCGCGGACGGATATCTCCGGCTCGATCTCAAGACCGGCGAGGTGTCGCTGTGCGCCCGCCGGTCATCCGGCTGGTCCTGCCTCGCGGTGCCGGACGACCGTGCCGCGCTCGATGCCGAGATCGCGCGTCTGCAGGGCGAGAACGCCAACCTGAAGAAGACGTTGCTCGACGGCGGGCTGCCGCTGCCGGGCGGCGTCACCGCGCTGCCGCCCCCCACGGCAGAGGGAGGCGGCGTGCTCAAGCTGCCGAGCGATGCCGACATCAACCGCGCCATGGCGGTGATGGGGAAGATGTGGCGCCGCATGGTCGATATGGTGCAGGGCCTGCAGCGCGACCTCAAGGGCAACAACTGACCGCCGCCGGCGCGCCCGTTTCTAAGATCGCGCCCGTTTCTAAGATCATGGCGATGCGATCCTCCATCCGGGCGACGGAAGCGCCCGTCGTCGCGACCGCGACGCTTGCGATCGAGACCCCCGGTGAGGGTCTCGTCGAGATCACATCCGACGTGGCGCGCTTCGTGACCGACAGCGGCGCCGGCGAGGGCGCCCTCTTTCTCTATATGCGGCACACCTCTGCCTCGCTGACCATCCAGGAGAACGCCGATCCGGACGTGCGCACCGATCTCGTGACGGCGCTGCGCCGCCTCGCGCCCGCTGACGCGGGCTGGGTGCACGACGTTGAGGGGCCGGACGACATGCCGGCGCACGTCAAGACCATGCTGACCGGGGTTTCGCTCCACATCCCGGTCATCGGCGGCGCGCTTGCGCTCGGCACCTGGCAGGGCGTGTACGTGGTCGAGCACCGGGCGCGGCCGCATCGCCGCGAGGTGATCCTGCAGTTCGTCGGCAGCCGGCGCGCACCGGCGCGCGGCTAGCGCATGCCCGGCGAAGTGGCCATTGGTTCGCCGATAAGGACATGCGCCAATCAGAGTCCGGCGCGCGCCGGCCTTCAGTGGCGGAAGCGGGGAACGAGCAGGATCAAGGTGGCGAAGAAGATGATCGCCGTGCCCTGGGCCACCAGGAACAATCCGAGCTGCATGTTCACCAGCGGCACCGTCACCTTGTTGAGCGTGCGCGCCGACATGCTGATGATGATGAAGTAGCCGAGCCAGGCCGCCAGCATGGCGACCATGGCGCGCTTGAGCCGCGCGCCCAGCCGCTGCTCGAGTCGCACGGCGATCGCCGCCCAAGTATGGCCGATCAGCGTGTTGCCGATTACCGTGTTGCCGAACGTGGCGCTGCCGACGCCCGTGCTATGGGACGCTCTGTGCATCATCCGGGTTCCCCTCCGCCGTGACCTGTCCCGTGGCCGGCCGCGTACCCGCACGTGCCGGCAGTCCCCAAGTCGCCGCCCGGCGGCGGCTCGCGACTCGCTGCTCTGCATGGGGCGTGCCACTCTGGTGCCGGCCCCGGCGAGTCGTCGAGTGACAAGCCTGGACCGCGAGGGTTAACAACAGGTAACCTTGCGGTAATGCGCCGGTATCCGGAGGGTGAGCGAGTCGGCAGAACGGTCCGGTGCACTGCGATTGGGCAGAATTGGACGCGTCCTTGAGCGAGCCCACACACTATCGTCTGCTGATTGCCGACGATCATCCGTTGTTTCGCGGCGCGCTCCGCGAGGCGGTCGCCGGCCTGTTCGCGCGGGCCGACATCGCCGAGGCCGGCACCTTCGACGACGTGGCGAAGCTCCTCGAGACCGCCAGCGAGGTCGACGTCATCCTGCTCGATCTCGCCATGCCGGGCGTGCGCGGCTTCTCCGGCCTCATGTATCTGCGCGCCCAGTATCCGAGCGTGCCGGTGGTGATCGTGTCGGCCAATGACGAGCCGGCGGTGATCCGCCGCTGCATGGATTTCGGCGCCTCCGGCTTCATCCCGAAGACGCTCGGCGTCGAGGCGATGCGCGAGGCGATCGCGACCGTGCTGCGCGGCGGGGTGTGGACCCCGCCCGACATCGATCTCAACACCCCGGCCGACGCCGAGACGACCGCGCTCCTGACGCGCCTGGCGACGCTCACGCCGCAGCAGGTACGGGTCCTGATGATGCTCTCCGAGGGGCTCCTCAACAAGCAGATCGCCTACGAGCTCGGCGTGTCGGAGGCGACCGTGAAGGCGCACGTCTCCGCGATCCTGCAGAAGCTCGGGGTGGAGAGCCGCACCCAGGCGGTGATCGCGGCGGCGAAGATCGAGATCGGCCAGTGGCCGCAGGCCGCAAGCATGCAGTGAGAGAGAGTGCGGGACTCGCCGCATCGTAACCTCTCCCCGCGTGCGGGGAGAGGTCGACGCGCGAAGCGCGTCGGGTGAGGGGGCCTCGCCGCGAGTCGTTGCGTCGGAGTCGTCCGCTGAATCTCGGCGCCCCTCACCC
>DASTZX010000013.1:0-3328 GCA_035764045.1 Xanthobacteraceae bacterium
ATCATCGGCAAGGGCGGTCGCCACATCGGCGAGAGCGATGCGCTCGCGCACGTCGCCGGCTACAGCTGCTTCGTCGACGGCAGCGTCCGCGACTACCAGAAGCATGCGGTCGCAGCCGGCAAGAATTTCATCGGCACCGGCCCGTTCGGTCCGTGGATGACGACCAGCGACGAGATCCCCGATCCCACGCGGCTCACGCTGACCACGCGGCTCAACGGCCAGGAGGTGCAGCGCTCCGGGACCGACATGCTGATCTATTCGGTGGCGCGCATCGTCTCCTACGCCTCGGCCATCACGCCGCTCGCGCCGGGCGACGTGATCGCGACCGGCACGCCGGCCGGCGTCGGCCACCGCCGCAGCCCGCCGCTGTGGATGAAGGCGGGCGATGTGCTCGAGGTCGAGATCACCGGCATCGGCACCTTGCGCAGCCGCATCGTGGATGAGGCGTGATGCATTCGTCATGGCCGGGCTTGTCCCGGCCATCCACGATTTGATCTGCGGCAAAGGCGTGGATGCCCGGCACGAGGCTGGGCATGACGGCGGTCAGGCATTCAAATACTTCTCGAACCACGCGATCGAGTCCTTCACCGCCTTCACCTGCACGGCGTCCGGCGCGTAGACGCCCTTTTCATTCCGCTCCACGTAGACGAAGCCGTGCACGTCGTGCTCGTAGGTCGCCCACGCGGTCTCCTTGCCCATCTCGGCGAGCAGGTCGTAGCAGACCCGGAAGATGCCCTGCAGCTCGTCCGAGTTGCGGCCCTGCACCAGGATCGGCGTGTCGATCGGCGCCAGGCGGGCTCGCGCGACGTCCTCGGTGATGCGCGGCCTGACCTTGTCCGCCTCGCGCATCAGCATCTTCTCGACGTTGAGCAGGCCGGTCTGCGGATTGATCTGCGCGGTGGCGTCGGGCCGCAGCCGGAGGAACTCGTGGGCGGCGGGCTCGCAGGCGATCATGGCGCGGATGCCGTGATATTCCGACGCGATCTTGAGCGCCATCTCGCCGCCGTGGCTCATGCCCATGTAGCCGATTCGGTCCGACGCGACGTCGGGCAGCGTCTTGATGTGCTCGACGATCGAAATGACGTCCTCGTATTCGAGCGGGCCGCGGTTGAGGAGCTGGCGACCCTGGCGCTTGTCCTCGATCAGCTTGCCGATCTTGTCATAGGCGTAGTCGACCTCGGCGCGGTAACGCAGCCAGGCCACCGCGTAGCCTGCGGCGAGAAACTGCTCCTGGGTCCAGCTCCGGTTCTGGGTGTAGTCGCGCACCCAGGCCATGCCGCGCCCGCCGTTGCCGGACGCGAACAGCACCAGCGGGAACGGGCCGCGCCCCGGCGGCTTGCGCAGGCCGATCGGCACGTACACGCCGTCGATCATCTCGATCATCATCAGATGGACGGGGATCGCAGAGCCCTTCACCGGCTCGGTGACGACGATGGCCTGCGGATCGATGGCCGTCTCTTCGGTCTTGCTCATGACTGCTCGTTGCGCCTTTCCGGGCTTGCTTTCAGATTCGATATGCGCAGCCGGCGCGTGAGCCAGCCGTTCGCGATCCAGACAGCGGCCGCCAGGACCAGCGCCGCCATCATGCCGCGCATGAGGCTGGCGAGGAACGCGGCATCCAGCGTCGGCGGGGGAAAGCGCGCGAGCACCTCGCCGCGCTCCAGCATCCAGTGCCAGGCCGTATGGCCGACCAGCGCGGAGAGGATGATGACGCCGATCCGTTCCGGAACGGCGACGCGAAACAACAGCGCCAGCGCCGGCACCAGGACGACTAGCACCGCGAGCTGGCCGATCTCGACGCCGAGATTGAAGCCGAACAGCGCGGTGAGCAGATGGTCGCCGGCGAACTGCAGCGTCTGGCGCAGCGCGAACGAGAAGCCGAACCCGTGCACTGTGCCGAACGCAAAGGCGATGATCCAGCGCCGGCCGACGTCGCCGCCGGCCTTGTCCATGGCGGCGAGCACGATGTTCTCCAGCGCCATGAGCACGATGGTCACCGCGATCAGCGTTTCCACCAGCGGCGGAAACCATAAGCCGTCGGGCACGAAGCCGAAGGCGGACGCGATGAGCGAGATCGAATGCCCGACCGTGAACGCGGTCACGATGATCGCGAGCGGGCGCAGCCGGCGGAACGGAATGACCAGGCAGGCGAGAAAGAGGAGATGATCGCCGCCCTCGATGATGTGCCAGAAGCCCGCCACCACGAAGCGCAGCGCCGCCTGATGCCAGCGCGGATCGAGATGCACGGTGCCTGGGTCGCCCTCGAATTCGAACGCGCGCGCAGGCGCGCCCGGCGGCATGAACACCAGCGCGGTCGTCACCCGATGGCCGAAGCGATCGACGCGCGGATGGATCGCGAATTGGGAGCGGTCGGAGCGGATCGGGTATTCGAGCAGCACGTCGAGCAGCTGCTGATCCCAGGCGAGATCGAGCTTGTCGGCGAGGCGCGGCCCCGCCACCTGCGCACGCGCCGTCTCGTAGGAGGCGAAGGAGCGATCAGACGCGAGCGAGACCCGCGCATAGGCGATGCGCGGCGCCGGCAAGGCGACGTCGTTCTCGGTGATGGTGATGGTGTCGGCGAGATAGAGCTTGGCGGCGCCGCGCAGGGCGTCGTCGGCGCGAGAGATATCGAGATAGCCCGGCCCGTGGGTCGGGAATTCGGCCTCGATCAGCGCCGCCATCGGCACGCGGACGAGGAGCTCGAGGGTGTTGCCGGCCGGCTTGACGAACGCATTGATCCGCACGTCGGCCGGAATGTCGTGGGCGTGGGCGCCCGGCGCGATCGCAAGCGCCAAGACAACGAGCGCCGCCGCAGCCCAGCGCAACCCAACTTGCGTCCACTCACGCCACCCCACGCGCTTCCCTCCGCCGGCCGGCCGCTCGGACCGGCCTTACAAGCCCGCTACGGTCGCCTATAATCGGCGCAATTGCGAGGGGTGCGCGTGATCCGTGACGCCTCCGCGCATTTGGGAGGCGACGCATGGTCAGGCTCACGGGCAAAGTCATTTCCGGCGCGCTCCTGGTGGCGGGCTTCGCGGCGCTCGGCATCGGCCAGGCGGTCCTGCAGCACCAGGCGGAGGCGCAGGGCGCGAGCGTGCAGGCGCCGCGCTTCGTGGTCGATCCGCTGTGGCCCAAGCCGCTTCCCAACAACTGGCTGCTCGGCTGGACGATCGGCGTCTGGGTCGACGAGCAGGACTATGTGTGGGTCATTCATCGCGCCGGGACGGGCCGGCTCCACAACAACGAGATCGGCGCCGAGCTCAACCCGCCGATCGCCGAGTGCTGCCGGACCGCGCCGCCGGTGCTGGTGTTCGATCCGGCCGGCAAC
>DASTZX010000014.1:0-35197 GCA_035764045.1 Xanthobacteraceae bacterium
TCCTAGCGCTTGTCGAGCGCGGCGGCACTGCGCTACGCATGGCTCCGCGCGCCGCCGCGCTCGACAAGGTCAACCAACCATCCCAGACTTGACGGCCGCTTGACTCAAGAGCCCTCATATGAGGGTGGGCAAAGCGAAGCGTGCCCACGTGGCGCGCGCAAAGCCCCGCGTGGGCACGGCGCGCACCGATCTCGGGCCTGCGCGGATCGGCATCTGGTGAGTGCGCAGGTCGGGCAAGCCCGACCTGCGGGCGCGCCTTTGCCCACCCTACGATTTTCCATTCCTCGCCTTCTCGATCGCCTTCCAGATCTTCTCCGGCGTCGCCGGCATCTGCATGTAGTCGGCGCCGATCCGCGCCAGCGCGTCATTGACCGCGTTCATCACCGAGGCGAGGGCGCCGACGGTGCCCGATTCGCCCGCACCCTTGACGCCGAGCGGGTTGAGCTTGGTCGGGACCTCGTTCTCGCCCAGCGCGAAGTCGCAGAAATCCTTGGCGCGGGGCATCGCGTAATCCATGAAGCTGCCGGACAGGACCTGGCCGGAGGCGTCGTAGATCATGTTCTCCATCAGCGCCTGGCCGACGCCCATGGCGACGCCGCCGTGGAGCTGGCCCTCGACCAGCCGCGGATTGATCATGTGCCCGACGTCGTCGACGGCCGTGTAGCGCGCCAGCGCGACCTCGCCGGTGGCCGCGTCGATCTCGACCTCGCTGATATGGCAGCCGTTCGGATAGGTGCGCTGGCCGCCATCGAAGGTGCCGGTCTCATAGAAGCCGGGCTCGACGCCCGGCGGCAGCTTCGCCGGCACAAAAGCGGTGCGTGCGACCTGCGCGAGGTCGATGGCCTTGTCGGTGCCGGCGACGGCGAACTTGCCGTCCCTGAACTCGATGTCGTGCTCGCCCGCCTCCAGCATATGTGCGGCGATCTTCGCGCCCTTGGCGATGATCTTGTCGGCCGCCATCAGCATGGCCGTGCCGGCACAGGCGGTCGAGCGGGAACCGAAGGTGCCGGTGCCGATCATGATCTGGTCGGTGTCGCCGAACTTGAACGCGATGCGCGCGGGGTCGACGCCGAATTTTTCAGCGATGATCTGGCGGAACGTCGTCTGGTGGCCCTGGCCGTGGTCATGGGTGCCGACGAGCACGGTCAACGTGCCGGTCGGGTCGAAGCGGATCTCGGCATGCTCGATCAGGCCGGCATTGGACGCCTCGACCGTGCTCGCGATCCCGAGCCCGCGCAGCTTGCCGTCCCGTTCGGATTCGGCGCGGCGCTTGCCGAAGCCGGCGTAGTCCGCCAGCTCGAGGCAGTCCTCGAGGTTCTTGCCGAAGTCGCCGCAGTCATAGGTGTAGACCAGCGCGGTCTTGTACGGCATGGCGGCGGCCGGGATCATGTTGCGCCGGCGCAGCTCGGCCGGATCGATCGCGAGCTCGCGCGCCGCAAGATCGACCATCGTCTCGACCACGTAAGCGGCCTCCGGACGGCCCGCGCCGCGATAGGGTCCGGTGAGCACGGTGTTGGTGAGCACGCCGTCGACCTCGACGTGCTCGGCCGGAATCAGATAGGTGCCGGCGAGCACCCCGATATTGTTGGTGGGCGGGCCGGCGCTGCGATCGGCGTGATAATAGGCGCCGATGTTCGCAAAGGTGCGGACGCGAAGGGCGAGGAACCTGCCGTCGGCGTCGAGCCCGAGCTCCGCCTCGGTGATGTTGTCGCGGGCGTGCTCGTCGGACAGCAGGCTCTCGCCGCGTTCGCCGACCCATTTGACAGGCGCGCCGCAAAGCCGGGCGGCGAGGCAACACAGGATGTATTCGGGGTAGAGGCCGCCCTTCATGCCGAAGCCGCCGCCCACGTTCTCGGCGATGACGCGGATCCGGTTCTCCGGAATCTTGAACACGTCGGCGGAGAGGAAACGGCGGAACTGATGCGGCCCCTGGGCGGTGACGCGCAGCGTGATCCGCTGATCGCGCGCGTCGTATTCGGCGAGCGCGCCGCGCGGCTCCATGGCGTTGGTGGTGAGACGGCTGATCACCATACGATGCCTGATCACATGTGCGGCCTTGGCGAGCGCCGCCTGCGCGGCCTCCTTGTTGCCGGCCTCGTGCACGAAGGCGATGTTGTCGGGGCATCCGTCGTAGACCGCGCTGGCTCCCGGCTTGATCGCCTCTTCGAGCGTCGAGACTGCACGGAGCGGCTCGTACTCGACGGCGATCGCCTCGGCCGCGTCCTTGGCCTGATGCAGCGTCTCCGCCACCACGAAGGCGACCGGCTCGCCGACATAGCGTACGGCGTCGCGCGCGAGCGCAAATTGGGGAGAGGCGAATGCGGGCGCGCCGTCGCGGCGCTTGCGGGGCGCCGCCGGCTTCTGGGTGCCGAGCGCGGCTACGGCGGGATCATTGCCGGCGAGCACCAGCACGACGCCCGGCATGTGGCGGGCCGCCTGCGTGTCGATTGCGCGGATTCGGCCATTGGCGTGAGGCGAGCGCAGCACATGGGCGCGGAGCAGGCCGGGCTGCGCCACGTCATCGACATAGCGACCGGCCCCACGCAGCAGATAGGGATCCTCCTCGCGCGGCACCGACTGTCCAACCCCGTATTCACCCATGATCCTGTCCTCGGCTGTGCTTCCGGCCCGTTCGCATGGCGACGTGGAGCAGGCCAATTTTCCCGTCCTGCAGGACGCGCCCCGTCGAACCTTGTGTGCGCATCATCAGACAGAGCATCGTGCCCGCGCCCGCGGGCCTCGGCCCGAAGGCAGCCCCGGCGGGAGCCGGCCGTTGCGGGTCGGGCGAGAAGATGGTGTGGACGGCGGGACGGCGGATCCGGATACGCCAATTCCATGACCCGGTCGACCGTGTAAGATGGTTAAGAGCCCGTGAATGCCCATGAGCTGCGCCGCAACGCTTGAATTCCTTGCCAAACAAAGGCTTCGGGGGGCATTTTACCGCCCGGTAGCCGGTTCCCGAACGCAGCCATATCGCGGCCCGCACCGGCAGGCCAGAGGAGGGGGCTCTGCGGTATGATGGTAATACAACAATCGTCACCCGCTCCCGTCCCCATTTGAACCTCCGCCCAGACCCCTGCGACTAACAGTGTGAGCCGACCGTTGAGCGCGAACCAGGCGACCTCGGACGAAGTCCTGATCGGCAGGATCGCAAAAGGCGATCGGCTCGCGATGCAGGTGCTGTTCGCCCGGCATCACGTGCGAGTGTACCGGTTCGTGTTGCGTCTCGTCGGCAACCCTTCGGTGGCCGAGGATCTGATCAGCGAGGTGTTTCTGGACGTATGGCGCCAGGCTGATCGGTTCGAGGGGCGCAGCGCAGTGTCGACCTGGATGCTCGCCATCGCCCGGTTCAAGGCGCTGTCGGCGTTGCGCAAGAAACCGGACCAGGAATTGGACGACGAGACCGCGGAGACGATCGAGGATACCTCGGACAATCCGGAGGTCGCGCTGGCGAAGAAGGACAAGGGTAAGGTGTTGCGGCAGTGCCTTTCCAAGCTGTCGCCGGAACATCGGGAAATCATCGATCTGGTCTACTACCACGAGAAGTCGATCGAAGAAGTGGCCGAGATCGTGAAAATTCCCGAGAACACCGTGAAGACGCGCATGTTCTACGCGCGCAAGAAACTGGCGGAGCTGCTCAAGGCAGCTGGGATTGAAAGAGGCTGGCCATGAACGCGATGAGCGAGAAACCGGACGACCGCGAGGAGATCGAGAATCTCCTGCCGTGGCATGCGGCCGGGACGCTGAGCCGCCGCGACGCGGAGCGCGTCGAGCAGGCGCTCGCCCGCGATGGCGAGCTTGCGCGCCGCTTCGGCCTGGTGCGCGAGGAGCTCGCCGAGACCATCCACCTCAACGAGAGCCTGGGCGCTCCTTCCGCCCGCGCGATGGAGAAGCTCTTCGCGGCGATCGAGTCCGAGAGCGCAACGAGCCGCAAGCCGAGCTTCTCGTTCGATCTGCGCACCAAGATTTCCGAGTTCCTGGCGGGTTTCGCGCCGCGCACGGTCGCGTTCGCGGGCATTGCCGCCGCACTGGTGATCATGCTGCAGGCCGGCGTGATCGGCAGCATGCTGCTCAAGACCGACCAGAGCTATGGCACCGCCTCGGCTCCCGACGTGAAGGTGGACAGCATCGACCTGTACGTGAACTTCGTTCCGCAGGCGACCGCCGACGACGTGACCAAGTTCCTGCGCGCCCATGACGCCAAGATCGTCGATGGTCCGAAAGGGGCCGGGACCTACCGGGTGCAGTTCGCGGTCACCGGCACGCCGAAGGAAGAGACCGCCCGCCTGATGAAGGAAATGCAGCAGAGCCGCAACATCGTGAGCTCCGAGTTCGAAGCTCCGGCGGCGAAGTAAGCCCCAGGATGAGCAAAAATCCGGGGCGGCCGGGATTTCCGGCCGCACCTGCGTTTGTCCTCGTGGGCGAACGCTGAACCGTCGACAGGCTGGGCCAGCAGGGCCTTGAAACCGTCACCGAGGCGGCGACAATCGGGCGCGAACGCGGAGGCCCACCGATGGTGATTCCTTTGCGCCGTCTCGTGCCGGCATGGCGCAACATGCGCTCCGCCGCAGGCGCCTGTGGGCGGCAATTCGCCTGGGTCGCTGCGCTGCTTGCGGCACTGCTCGCTCCCGATGGGGCGCAATCCGCCGCACTCACGAATGTCGGTCCGCGGCTGCCCGTCAGCATCGGCCCACGCCCCAGCCTCCCCACCGTCGGCCCGCGTTTGGATCCACATTTCCACGGGATTGGCGGCGGCGGATTTGTCGATCCGGGCGGCGGCTCTGCCAGCCCGAGCGGCGGGACCGCCGGCGCATCGTCGGGCGGCCCTGGCCGGAAAAAATCGCATCAGACCGAGCGACGCACGAACAGCGGCGTGCCGCCGAGCGGCGAGCGTCGCTATGTCCCCGACGAGGTCGTGTTCGAGCTCAAGGGCAATCCGTCGGACCGGCAAATCACGGCTCTTTTCACCCGTTTCCACCTGGCGCAGCTCGAGGTCCGACGGATTCCCCTGCTCAACAGCACGTTCTATCGTGCGCGCATTCTCGACGGCAGTTCCGTCCCGGCGAAGATTCGCGTCCTCGAAACCAATGCGGCGATCCGCGCGGCGCAGCCGAACTACCTGTTCACGCTGACGCAGGCGGCGGAGAACGCGCCGGCCACCCCGGCCGTCGCGACGGCGGCCGATCCTGCTCAATATGCCGTTGCCAAGCTGCGGCTCGACCAGGCGCATACGTTGGCGCATGGCGACCGCGTGCTGGTCGCGGTCGTGGACTCCGGGATCGATACAAGCCATCCGGCGCTCACCGGCATCGTCGAGAAGAGCTTTGATGCGCTCAATTCGAAGGATGGCCCGCACGCGCACGGTACCGCGATCGCGGGAATCATTGCCGGTCATGATCGGCTGGACGGCGCCGCTCCCGGCGTCCGCATCCTCGCGGCCCGCGCCTTCAGCGCCACCCTGGGCTCGACGGTGAGCATCATGACAGCGATCGATTGGGCGATCGCGCAGGGCGCGCGCATCATCAATATGAGTTTTGCCGGACCGTCCGATCCGGCGCTCGGCCGCGTGCTTACGGCCGCAAATCACAAGCACGCCGTCCTGGTCGCCGCTTCCGGCAATGCCGGGCCGAAATCGCCGCCGCTGTGGCCGGCGGCCGACCCGCACGTGATCGCGGTGACGGCGACCGATTACGAGGACCGGCTTTTCGCGATGGCGAACCGCGGCAGCCACATCGCGATCGCGGCTCCCGGGGTCGATATCCTGGTCGCCAACCCGGGCGAAGGATACAAGATGGAATCGGGCACTTCCTTCGCGGCCGCATTCGTGAGCGGTGTCGCCGCCCTGCTGATCGAGCGCAAGGATGACCTCACGCCCGAGGCAGTGAAGAAGGCGCTGCTGGCGACCGCCCATGACCTCGGGCCGAAGGGGCGCGATGACCAGTTCGGCGCCGGCCTCATGGATGCGTTCGAGGCCGTGAGCGGGGTGGCCAAGCCCGCCGATGCGGCCCTGCGGGTACCGGCGCACTGATCGAGCCCCCCGGCCATTCTCGGACCTTGAGTTAACACGCGCTCCGCGCCGGATGATCATCCGGCTCGCCCGCCGTCTTGCAAGCCATTGGGGCGCCTCGTCTTTGGAGCCCGCTTCGACGATCGCAAAATTTCTTAACGCCGGTTCGAACCTTTGGCGGCCTCGCCTCGACCAATGACTGTCAGCGCATTGCTGATCCGAAAAGCAAAGATCGACGCGCGCGCCCCCCTTCCACCCCTCGCGTCGATCCTCCCCGCCCGCCCGTCGGATCCCCCCTCCGCCGGGCGGGCACCCTTTTGGGGCATGGGACGCTGCGCCACTCCGGCGCGACAATGGCACGCAAGCACCGCGGTCGGCTCGTATTGTGAGCCGCACACGGCGATGATACCCGTTCCGATACCGTCCGGGCCGCGCGGAGGCCCGGGCGGGCACCCGCGGCCATCGACAACAGCGGGGACGAGGGGACGTCAGTGTCAGCGCCCGCCGAGGTGGTCCTCGAGACCGAGGACCTGACGAAGGAGTTTGCCGGCTTCCTCGCCGTCAGCGGGGTCTCGCTCCGCGTCGCGCGGGGCACCATCCATGCGCTCATCGGCCCGAACGGCGCCGGCAAGACCACCTGCTTCAACCTCCTCACCAAGTTCCTGCAGCCGACCCGCGGCCGCATCCTCTACAAGGGGCGCGACATCACCGCGCTCGCGCCCGCCGAGGTGGCGCGCCTCGGGCTGGTGCGCTCGTTCCAGATCTCCGCGGTATTTCCTCATCTCACCGTTCTGGAGAACGTGCGCATCGCGCTGCAACGCCGGCGCGGCAGCTCGTTCGACTTCTGGCACTCGAAGCGCGTGCTCGAGCAGTTCGACGAACGCGCCATGGCCTTGATCACCGACGTCGGCCTCGCGCAGTTCGCGCGGATCGCCGCGGTCGAGCTGCCCTATGGGAGGAAGCGCGCGCTCGAGCTCGCCACCACGCTCGCCCTCGATCCCGAACTGCTGCTGCTCGACGAGCCCACCGCCGGCATGGGTCATGAGGACATCAGCCGGATCGCCGCGCTGATCCGCTCGGCGGCCGCCGATCGCACCGTGCTCATGGTCGAGCACAATCTCAGCGTGGTCGCCGACCTGTGCGACCGCATCACCGTGCTCACGCGCGGCCGCGTGCTCGCCGAAGGCGACTACGCATCGGTGTCGGCCAATCCGGAGGTGCGCGAAGCGTATATGGGAGTGGGCCATGCCTGACGCCGCTCTCCTCGCCGTTTCGGACCTGCAGGCATGGTATGGCGAGTCGCACGTCCTGCATGGCGTATCGTTCGACGTGCGCGCCGGCGAGGTGGTGACGTTGCTTGGCCGCAACGGCGCCGGCAAGACCACCACGCTCAAGTCGATCATGGGCATCGTCGGCCGCCGCACCGGCTCCGTGCGTCTGGCCGGCCGCGAGCTGATCGGCTGCGCGTCGAACGCGATCGCCCGGG
Organism: Xanthobacteraceae bacterium; assembly: GCA_035764045.1. Classification (GTDB taxonomy): domain Bacteria; phylum Pseudomonadota; class Alphaproteobacteria; order Rhizobiales; family Xanthobacteraceae; genus JAVDCA01. Next base: position 7,494 of record DASTZX010000014.1, read on the forward strand.
CCGGCATCGCATTCTGTCCGGAGGAGCGCGGCATCTTCGCGTCGCTCTCCGTCGAGGAGAACCTGCTGCTGCCGCCGGCGGTCAAGCCCGGCGGGCTCGGCCTCGATCGCATCTTCGCGCTGTTTCCCAACCTCAAGGAGCGGCTCGGTGCGAGCCAGGGAACCAAGCTTTCGGGTGGCGAGCAGCAGATGCTGGCGATCGGCCGCATCCTGCGCACCGGCGCACGCCTACTGTTGCTCGACGAGCCGACCGAAGGTCTGGCGCCGGTCATCATCCAGCAGATCGGCCGCACGATCCGCGCGCTCAAGCAGGAGGGCTTCACGGTGCTCCTGGTCGAGCAGAACTTCCGTTTCGCCGCCACCGTCGCGGACCGCTACTTCGTGATGGAGCACGGCCGCATCGTCGACGGCTTCGTCAATTCGGATCTGGACGCGAATGTGGAAAAGCTGCACGACTATCTGGGAGTGTGACGGTCGCCGGTCCCCGGCGCAAAGCAAAGGAGAAAAGCCGATGAAACGTGTGGTCACTCTAGCGGCCCTGAGCGCCGCGCTGGCTTGCGGGACCGCGCAGGCGCAGCAGGTCACGGTGAAGATCGGCGTGTTGAGCGACATGTCGAGCCTGTACTCGGACATCGGAGGGCCGGGCTCCGTCGCGGCAGCCAAGATGGCGATCGCCGACTTCACCGCCAACCACAAAGACATCAAGGTGGACCTGGTCAGCGGCGACCATCAGAACAAGCCCGATGTGGGCACCAGCGTCGCGGGTCAGTGGTACGACCGCGATCATGTGGACATGATCATCGACGTGCCGAACTCGGGCGTCGCGCTCGCGGTGAGCGCCGTCGCCAAGGACAAGAACAAGGTGTTCATCGTCTCCGGCGCGGCGGCATCCGATCTCACCGGGCCGAAATGCAACGCCAATACGGTGCATTGGACCTATGACACCTGGATGCTCGCGAACGGCACCGGCAAGGCGCTGGTGAAGACCGGCGGCAACACCTGGTTCTTCCTCACGGCGGATTACGCGTTCGGGCACGCCCTCGAGCGCGACACCGCCGCGGCGGTCACGGCCGCCGGCGGCAAGGTGCTCGGTGAGGTCAAACATCCGATCAACACCAGCGATTTCTCCTCCTTCCTGCTGCAGGCGCAGGCGTCGAAGGCCAAGGTGATCGGCCTCGCCAATGCGGGCGGCGACACCATCAACTCGATCAAGCAGGGCGCGGAGTTCGGCATCGTCAAGGGCGGGCAGAAATTCGCCGGCCTGCTGGTGTTCGCGAGCGATGTCGCGGCGCTCGGGCTGCCGACCGCGCAGGGGCTGACCCTGACGGAGACCTGGTACTGGGACATGAACGACGCCAACCGCGCCTGGACCAAGCGCTGGCAGAAGGAGCGGCCGGGCAAGTTCCCGACGATGGTCCAGGCCGGCGTCTATGCGGGCATCCTGCACTACCTCAAGGCGGTCGAGGCGCTCAAATCCGCCGTCGACGGCAAGGCCGTGGTCGCCAAGATGAAGCAGATCCCGACGGATGACCCGCTGTTCGGCAAGGGCACGATCCGCGCCGACGGCCGCAAGACCCAGCCGGCCTATCTGTTCGAGGTGAAGTCCCCGGCCGAATCGAAGCATCCTGGCGACTTCTACAAGCTGCGGGCGACGATCCCCGCGGACGAAGCCTTCCGCCCGCTCAAGGACGGCGGCTGTCCGCTGGTGAGCGGTTGACGTTCTCGCTTCGCCTCTCCCCGGTTGCGGGGAGAGGTCGACATCGAGCGTGAGCGAAGATGTCGGGTGAGGGGCCGTATCCGCCAATCGGAGCGCGTGGAAAGAGCCCCTCACCCCGACCCTCTCCCCGCGAGGGCGGGGCGAGGGGGCGAGAGGCAGAGCCCTGATGTTCGAGATCTTCGGCATTCCGTCGACCGCCCTGTTCGGGCAGCTGCTGATCGGGCTGATCAACGGCTCGTTCTATGCGCTGCTCAGCCTGGGACTGGCCGTCATCTTCGGGATGCTGAACATCATCAACTTCAGTCACGGCGCCCAGTACATGATGGGCGCCTTCACGGCCTTTCTGCTGCTCCAGCAGCTCGATGTGAACTATTTCGTCGCCCTAGTGGCGGCGCCGATCATCGTCGGCGTCATCGGCATCGTGATCGAGCGGACGATGCTGCAGTGGCTGTATCGGCTCGACCATCTCTACGGCCTGCTCCTCACCTTCGGGCTCGTCCTCATCATCGAGGGGATCTTCCGTCATCTGTACGGGTCCTCGGGGCAGCCCTACGAGGTGCCCGATCTGCTCAAGGGCGGGCGCAATCTCGGATTCATGTTCCTGCCCAACTACCGCGCCTGGGTGATCGGGGTGTCGCTCGTGGTCTGCCTGGCCACCTGGTTCGTGATCGAGCGCACCCGCCTCGGCGCCTATCTGCGCGCCGCGACCGAGAACCCGACCCTAGTGCGCGCGTTCGGCATCAACGTGCCGCGCATGATCACGCTCACCTATGGATTCGGTGTCGGGCTGGCGGCGCTCGCCGGCGTGCTGGCGGCGCCGATCTACAACGTGAGCCCGCAGATGGGGAGCGACCTGATCATCGTCGTGTTCGCGGTGGTGGTGATCGGCGGCATGGGCTCGATCATGGGCGCGATCCTGACCGGTTTCGGGCTCGGCATCATCGAGGGCCTCACGAAAGTGTTCTGGCCCGAGGCGTCGAACACCGTGATCTTTGTCATCATGGCCGTGGTGCTGCTGATCCGGCCCGCCGGCCTGTTCGGACGGAGTGTCTGATGGAGCGCGTCGCCACCCCGACGGCCCCGGTCAGGATCCGACTGCGGTTCACCAGCCAGGGAATTGCGTTTGCCGTCATGATTGCGGCGTTCGCAATCGCCCCGTTCTTCGCCTATCCGGTCTTCCTGATGAAGGCGCTGTGCTTTGCGCTGTTCGCCTGCGCCTTCAACCTGCTGATCGGCTATGGCGGGCTGCTGTCGTTCGGCCACGCGCTGTTCTTCGGCTGGGCATCCTATGTGGCGGCGCACATGGCCAAGGTCGGTGTGATCAGCCTGCCGTATCCGGTGGGCCTGCATGCCTGGCAGTGGCTCGTCATCCCGCTGCCGCCGCTCATCCCCGAGCTTGCGATCGTGTTCGGGACGGCGGTCGCGGCGCTGCTCGGGCTCGTCGCCGGGTGGCTCGCGATCCGGCGCCAGGGCATCTATTTCGCCATGATCACGCTGGCGCTTGCCCAGATGATGTACTTCTTCGCGCTTCAGGCGAAGTTCACCGGTGGCGAGGACGGGATCCAGGCCGTGCCGCGCGGCCGGCTGTTCGGCATCGTCGATCTGAGCGATGACCGGGCGATGTATGTCTTCGTTTTCGCGGTCTTCCTCGCGGGCTTTCTGCTGATTTACCGGATCGTCAATTCCCCGTTCGGCGAGGTGCTCAAGGCGATCCGCGAGAACGAGGCACGCGCGATCTCGCTCGGCTACAAGACTGACCGGTACAAGCTTCTCGCCTTCGTCCTGTCGGCGACGCTCGCCGGGCTCGCCGGAGCGACCAAGGCGATCGTGTTTCAACTCGCCTCGCTGACGGACGTACACTGGACGATGTCCGGCGAGGTGGTGCTGATGACACTGGTCGGCGGGCTCGGCACCATGTTCGGGCCGGTCGCCGGCGGCGTCATCGTGGTCGGCATGCAGAACTATCTGGCGGACTTCGGCGAATGGGTGACGGTGATCCAGGGCGTGATCTTCGTGGTCTGCGTCCTGCTCTTTCGCCGCGGGGTGATCGGCGAGATCGCGCACCTGCTACGGATTTCGCTATGAAGACAGTCGCGGCACGCCGAAGCGCGGGCGCAAACATGCAAACCAGGAGACGGACATGAGTGTCGAGGCGAGGCTCAAACAGCTGGGACTGGTGCTGCCGGACGTGCCGTCTCCGGTCGCGAACTACGTGCCGTTCCGGCTCGCGGGCAATCTTTTGTTCCTGTCGGGTCAGGGGCCGCGCGACGAGAAGGGCAGCATGCTCACCGGCAAAGTCGGGGCCGAGGTGACGGTGGAAGAGGCATATCGGCGCGCCCGTCTCATCGGCCTGCAACTCCTCTCCGCCACCCAAAAGGCGCTGGGCTCGCTCGATCGCGTCGCGGCGGTGCTCAAGGTGCTCGGGATGGTCAATGCCGTCCCGGAGTTCAAGGACCACCCCAAGGTCATCAATGGCTGCTCCGACCTGTTCGTCGAGGTGCTCGGCGACGCCGGGCGCCACGCCCGCTCCGCCGTCGGAATGGGATCGCTGCCCAATCAGATCTCGGTCGAGATCGAAGCGATTCTCGCCGTGAAACCCTGAATACGTCGCGATCAGGGCACGCTCGTCTTCACGCTCCGGCACGAATCATTTATCCACAGGCTCGCGTTTCGCCGGCTCGCGGATGAGCGTACGCGTTTTGATTGCATCGGGTACGCGCGCCACATGACAATCGCCACCCTGACGGCGCTTGCTTATGCCCGAGCAGATTCCCCGCCGGATGTCGGCGGAGATCACGCGCAAATGGCGCGCACTGGCCGAACAGCGGCGGGCGCACTTCATCGAGCTTTATGATTCCGGTCGCTGGCGACACTACTACACCGAGGATCAGCTGCTCGCCCGCATGCGCGAAGCGATCCGCCTCGCCGAGACCTGGGAGCGGCTGTCCAAGTCGCCGGACGACCCCGAGACCGTGGCGGCCGAATAGCCGCCTATCACATCGAATCCACCGTCGCGCCCGGACCTGGGCGGCGTTATGACTCGTCCAGGCTGGAAACGGCGGAGGTCATCATGGCGGGGCTGACGGCGGCGGAACGCGAGGTCCTCGACTGGATCGCGGGCGAGCGCGCCGCCGTCCTCGGGCTGATCGAGCGGCTGGTCAACACCGACAGCGGCAGCTTCGACAAGGCGGGTGTCGACGCGGCGGGGAGCCATATCCGCGCCTTCCTGCAAGCCCGCGGCATCGGCAGCGAGACGGTTCCCCACGAGCGTTTCGGCGACGCGATCCGGGCCCGCGCCGGCAACGGGGGGGTGCCGGCCATCCTGCTGATGGGCCACCGCGACACCGTCTATGGGCCGGGCGAAGCCGCGCAGCGCCCATTCCGCATTGCGGGCAGTCGCGGCTCCGGTCCGGGCTGCTGCGACATGAAGGCGGGACTGGCGATGAACGCGATCGTGCTGGCGGCGTGCAAGAGGTTCGGCGCGCCCGCGCCCGTGGTCGCGCTGTTCACGGCCGACGAGGAGATCGGCTCGCCATCATCGCGAAGCCTGATCGAGCAGGAGGCGCAGCACGCCCGCGCGGTGTTCAACTCCGAGCCCGGGCGGCCGGACGGCGGCGTGGTCACCGGCCGCAAGGGCGGCGTCTTCATGCGCCTCGACGTGACCGGCAAGGCGGCGCATTCCGGCAACGACCGCGCCGACGGGGTGAGCGCGATCGAGGAGCTAGCGCGCAAGATTCCCGCCCTGCATGGCCTCACCAATCGCGCGCGCGGCATCAGCTGCAACGTCGGGACGATCGCGGGCGGGCAGGTCGTCAACATGGTGGCGCCGAGCGCCACGGCGGAGCTCGACCTGCGCTTCGTCGACCCGACACATCGCGATGCGGCGATGGCGGAGATCGAGCGCATCGTCGCGCAGCGCCATCTGGCCGGCGCGAGCAGCAGGCTCACGATTACGGGCGAATTCAAGCCGTTGGTCGCGAGCGAGGAGTCGAAACGGCTCTACGTCCATTATGCCGCCTGCGCGCGCGAGCTCGGGCAGGCGGTGCGCGAGGAGTTCGCCGGCGGCTGCGCCGATTCCGGCTTCGCGGCGAGCGTCGGCGCGCCGACCATCTGCGGGGTCGGCCCGATCGGCGGCCGGGCTCATTCGCCGGAGGAATATCTCGAGATCGACACGATCGTTCCCCGCGCGCAGGCGCTCGCGCTCGCCATCATGCGGCTTGGCTGAGCGCTGACGGGCCGCGCTCGGCCCGCTTGCGGCCCTGCGGCGCGCTTCTTATCTTGCGGACGCCCTCCGTCCTTTTCCGGAAAGTCCAGCACCCAATGGCTTCTGCTCTGTTTCAGCCGATCCGGCTCGCCGATCTTGCGCTCGATAACCGCATCGTCGTATCGCCGATGTGCCAGTACAGCGCCGACGACGGCGTCGCGAACGACTGGCACCTCACGCATCTCGGCATGCTGGCGAATTCGGGGGCCGGGCTGGTGATCGTCGAGGCCACGCATGTCGAGCGGCAGGGTCGCATCACCCACGGCTGTCTCGGTCTTTATTCCGACCATTGCGAGGCAGCCTTGCTGCGCGTCGTCGATCATTGCCATCGCATCGGGACAGCGAAATTCGGCATCCAGCTCGCCCACGCAGGCCGCAAGGCTTCGGCGCAACGGCCGTGGGAGGGAGGCGGCCCGCTCGGTCCGGAGGAGGGCCCATGGGAGACGATCGCCCCATCGGCCATTCCGTTCGGGCCCGGCTGGCACACGCCGCGCGAGGCGACTGACGACGACATCGCGCGCGCTCGTGCCGCCTTCGTGTCGGCCGCCAGGCGCGCGGTGCGGATCGGCTTCGACGCTATCGAGCTGCACTTCGCCCATGGCTATCTGGCGCACAGTTTCATGTCGCCGATCTCGAACAAGCGCGCCGACCGCTACGGCGGCTCGTTCGAGAACCGCATGCGCTTTCTGCTCGAGCTGACGCGCGAGGTGCGTGCGGTCGTTCCCAAGGGCGTGCCGCTCGGCGCCCGTATCACGGGCAGCGACTGGATGGATGGCGGGATCACGCCTGCCGAGGCCGTGGCGGCGACGCGCATGCTCGAGGAGGCGGGCCTCGACTATGTCGACGTCTCCTCCGGCGGCATCGCGGCATCGACGCGCAATCCGACCGGACCCGGCTACAACGTGGACATCGCCGCCGACGTGCGGCGCGAGACCGGCATCGCCACCCGTGCGGTCGGCCTGATCGCGGCGCCGAAGCAGGCCGAGGCCATCGTCGCCGAGGGCAAGGCCGACATGGTCGCGCTCGCCCGTGCGATGCTCGACGATCCGCATTGGGGCTGGCGCGCCGCGCGGGTGCTGGGCGGCGAGGTCAAGCGGCCGCCGCAATATCTGCGCTCGGGTGCGAAGATGTGGCCAGGGGCGGCGCTGCTCGACTAAAGCGGCGGACCTCGCTTCATGTCGTCTTGATCTGGCCCTCGCCGAGGGCCAGCACGCGATGCGGGATGCGTGCGGCAAAATCGTCGTCATGGGTGACGAACAAGACGCCATACCCAAGCGCGGTGAGCGCCGAGAGCGCTTCCGCAAGCCGCAGGCGGGTGTCGAGATCCTGCCCGAGCGACGGCTCGTCGAGCATCACCCAGGGCAGCGCGCCAGACAGCGGCCAGAGCCAGCTCAATCGCTTGCGTGCTGCGAGCGGCAGCTCGTAGAGGTGAGCGTCGAGCGAGCGGATCCCGAGCGAAGCGGCGACGTCACCATTGCGCGCTTCCGACAGCCGTTCGGCCGGAGCATGGGCCGCGAACGCGGCGCGCCGCCGAGCAAGGTCGTCGCGCAGCGTCGCGCCGCACCACTGGTGATCCGGATTCTGCGTCGCGAGCGCGATCGCACGATTGCCGGTGCGCCACGGTCGGTAGCGCTCGCCGCCCAGCGTGACCTCGCCGGCGGTCGGCGCGAGCACGCCGACCAGCAGCTTGAGGAGCGTGGTCTTGCCGGCGCCGTTCGGGCCGGCCAGCCGATAGGCGGTGTCGCCGCGGAGCGAAAGGTCGACGGCGCGAAAGATGTCGGGTCCGCGACGATAGCTGAAACGGAGGCCCCGGATATCGATCGCCGGCGCATCGCGGCGCGGCAGCTCGGCGACGGGCCGGCGCGGGTCGCAGTCGAATTCGGCCGTGTCGGCCGTGCGCTCGATCGCGCGCCAGCCGGGCAGCGAGGCGAGGCGATTGTCGATGAGCGCCACATTCGCCACCGGGCCGCGCGGATCGAGATAGGCGAGGGCGCTGTCGCGGTTCTCGCGGTCGAGCTGCTCGAGCGCCGTATCGATCGCCAGCGCCGAATAGGCGCTGAGCGAGAAACAATGCAGGGCGAGCAGGACCTGCTCGCCGCCCGACAGCGTCTGCGGCTCGCGCCGGCCGAGCGCGGCGAAATCGAGCGGCGCAAATGCGCGGCGCGCAAGAGTGCCCGTGGCGATGTCGGGCTTGGCGCGGTAGATGCCGATCTCGTCCGCAATGGTGCTGGTGAGGCCGGAGAGCGCGGCCTCCGAATAGGGGCCGACATAGAAGCTTTCCGCCGCAAACGCACCGTCGCGCAACAGTCGCATCAGCGCGCCGCTGCGGCCGGAGAAGTTGGGGCCCGAGATCAGCTCGCGCCGCCCCATTCAGGACGCTCCGATCCTGTCGGCGAGCATGGCCATGATGGCGGCGCCGAGCGTGATCGGCAGCCAGATCCGGTCATCGCCTGCGAACAGGCGCGCGCCGCCGCTCTCGAGGGTGCGGTCGAGGAGCGACAAGGTGTTTTCGACCGGCCATTTGTCCCGCATGCGGCCGAGCACGATCGTGACGGCGCTCAGCCATACCGCCTGGATCAGGCGCCAGCTATGCACCGCGTTGCGCAGCGAGACCGCGCGCGTGAGGGTGCCCGCCGCGATCAGGGCGATGTGGGCCCGGTCGATCGCATGGCGCAGGGTCTCGATGAGCGACAGCGTGATCACCAGCACGCGCTTGACGCTCGCCGGCAGGGCCAGCGCGCGGATGAGCTGCAGCGGCGTGAGCGCGTCGAAACGCAGAACGACCAGCTGAACCACAGTCACGATGAACAGCAGGCGGCCACAGAGGCTCCCGACATAGAGGAGCGCAGCGGCGCGCGTTCCGTCCGCCCCGGCGGCGATCTCGGCGGGGGATTTCCCGACGATCCCGACCCAGAGCAGGCCCATGAACAGGGCGAGGGGCAGGACAACCAGCATCGCGCGCCGCAGCGCGATGAGCGCCGCACCGCGCACCTCGATGATCGCAAAGGCGAGCGCGAGCGCGATCAGAATGGCAGTGCCGCGCGGGCCCGGATTGGTAAGGCTCATCGCGATCAGGACGAGGCCGATCGTGAAGGCTCCGTTCGGCGTCATCGAAGGACCCGCACGCTCATCCGCGCAGGAGCGCGATGAAGTCGCCGGGCGTGACGCGATAAAGCAGCGCGGCGAGCAGCACCTGCAACACCTTGTCGATCGGGTCGTTGACCAGCCCCGAAAGCATGGCGGCGCTCATGAGGCGATGCCCGCTCTCGAGGAACAGCGCGACCAGGAAGGCCGATCCCGAGCCGGTGACGCCGCCGAACAGATAGACGACGACCGGCAGCGACACCACGGCCGACACCACTCCGGTGGCCACGCCGCACAGCACGACCTGGGCGGTGAACGAGCTACTGCGCAGCGGCCGGGCGCGGAAGGTGGCCGCCGCTCCGACGGTGAGCAGCGCCGTGACCAATGCGATGGCGATGTCGGTCATCGCGAACCACGGAAGGAAGGGATTGACGAGCCCGCTCAGCGCAAGGCTCGCCCAGGCTGCCGCCCAGGCGCACACGAAGGCCGCCATCCGATCGGGCGCGAGCAGCAAGGCGGCGAGGATGGTGCCGATCGAATCGAGGTAGATTGGCAGCTTGAGGAGATAAACGATCGTGCCGATCGAGAAATTGAGCGCCGCGCCGAGCGCGATCAGAATCAGGCGGGGCGTCGTGAACATGCGCGGGCCATCCAGCGAGCCCGCATAGTTAGAACGAGTCGCCGGGCGCGGGTATCCCCGATTTTCCGATTCCGGGGCCTTCCGGCGGCGGCCGGTGCGGCCCGTGATTGTGTCGGGATTGGAACACAAGCTATGGAGAGGTGATCCGAAGGCCTGCCGATGGACTCCCTCGTCTTCGCCGCCGTCCTGCTCGCGGCTGCCGCCCATGCGGGATGGAACGCCACCATCAAGCGCGGGCTGGATCCTCTCATCATGACGGTGCTCATCGCGGCCGGCGCCGGGGTGATCGCATTGCCGATCCTGGCCTGGGGCGGTCTGCCGGCGGCGTCGGCGCGGCCGTGGGTGATCGCCTCGGTGCTCGTTCATCTCGGCTATTTCGTGGGACTGATCGAAGCCTATCGCCGCGGCGACCTGAGCCAGGTCTATCCGATCGCGCGCGGCGCGGCACCGCTGCTCACGGCCGGCGTCAGCACGCTCTGGCTGGGCGAGCGGCTCGGCGCCGTCGGTTGGATCGGTCTCCTGGGCCTGGTCGCCGGCGTGCTCATGCTGTCGCTGGGCGGCGGCGGCGATCTCGGACGACTGGATCGCCGCGCGGTGGGCTTTGCCCTCTTCACCGCGCTCACGGTCTGCGCCTATTCGGTCATCGACGGGGTGGGCGTGCGCGCGGCCGGCGATCCCGTCGTCTATGCGGCCGCGCTCTTCGTCGGGAACGGTCTCGTCATGACGCTCTACGGCCTGGCGCGGCGCGGGCCGCGGGTCATGGCCGCCGCGTCGACGGACTGGCGTCGCAGTCTCACCGGCGGCGGCCTCCAGGTCGCCTCGTATGCGGTCGCGCTCTGGGCGATGACGCGCGCGCCGATCGCGGTGGTGGCGGCGCTGCGCGAGACCAGCGTGCTGTTCGGTGCGCTGATTGCGGTCGCGATCCTCAAGGAGCGGGTGGGGCCGGTGCGCGTGCTCGCCGCAGTCCTGATCGTCGCCGGGCTGGTGCTGATCCGCATCCATTGACCGGCCCAAGGACCGTTCCGGCCGCCTCATCCCAGCACGCTCGCGAGCCCTTCGCGCTCGAGGCGCGGCAGATCCTCCGGCCCATCGACGTCCCACAGACGGGCGGGCTCGCGCCAGGAGAGGCCCAGCCGGGCGAGCCGGCGGCGGGTCTCGGCCATCACGCCGGCCGTGCTCCAGGGCATATCTGCGAAAAGCTGCGGCTTCGGCTCGCGCATGCCGATCAGCGCATAACCGCCGTCCTCGACCGGCACGACCACGACATCGACCCCGCCGGCAAGCGCGTCGGCGGCGGCCCGCAGGTGGGCGACTGTGAGCGCCGGGCAGTCCGTGCCGATCACCAGGGCGGGTCCGCGCGCCGCCGCGAGCGCCGTGAGCATGCGGAGCCCAAGGTCGCCGTCGGGCTGGCTGAGGAGCGCGACGCCGAAGACGGCGGCGAGGGCCTGGAACGCCGGATGATCCGGATCGGGGGTCGCCCACACGCTGACCGGGCCGATCTGCGCGGAGCAGGCGGTCGTCGCCGCGCGCTCGAGGAAGCGGGCCTGCAGGGCGGCAGCGCGTGCGGCGCCGAGCGCCGGCGCGAGGCGGGTCTTGGCGAATCCCGGCACCGGCGCCTTGGCGAGAATCGCGAGCGCGACGGGTTCAGGGCCGGCGCGGGACATAGCCGTAGCGTGTAACGAGCTTGTCCGGCGCGGCGCCGAGCCAGAACGCGAGCCGCAACCGCCACATCGTCACAACGGTCCGCATCACCCCGTGCTTCTCCCATCTACGGCCCGATGTCGATGCGCGTGCGCGAAGACACAGCGGCCGGCCGAGCCGCTTGAGCCGACGCGAGAGCACAATGTCCTCCATCAAGGGGATGTCGGGATACCCGCCCATCGCCGCAAAGGCGGATCTCGTCACGAAGATCGCCTGGTCGCCGGTCGCGATCCCGGTCGCGCGCGAACGCAGGTTCATCATCGCCGCGATCAGCGGCAACAACATATGGGATCCTTCGATATGGATGTCGAAACGGCCCCAGGCGCATCCGCGCCCGGCCAGCCCTTCCATGATGAGCCGGTCGGCACCGTCGGGAACCCGGGTATCGGCATGGAGAAAGAGCAGGATGTCGCCCTGCGCGGTGCTTGCGCCTGCATTCATCTGTGCGCCGCGTCCGCGCGGCGCTGCGATCAGGCGGTCGCACAGGGGGGCGGCGATCGCGGCAGTGCGGTCGCGGCTGCCGCCGTCCACGACGATCACCTCGGCGCCGCGCGCGCGCAGCGGCCCGAGCGCGTCGAGCGTGGCGGCAATGGCGAGCTCCTCGTTCAGCGTAGGGACGATGATCGACAGCACGCTCATCGCGCGTTCGCGGTGTCGACCCGGACAACGTCGACGCCAAGGCGGCCGAAGCCCGGGATCTTCAGGCCCGGATGTCGCAGGTCGAGGCCGGCCACCAGGCCCATGACGTCGAGCTCGATGCCTTCGACCCAGCCGAGCTTGGCGCCGAGGAGGCCATAGAGGCTCACCTCGATCCCGGTCCGGCTCGCGGTCAGGCCGGCGAGCGCACCATCGGCGCGAAAGTCGCGGCCGACCGCCTCCGGTGGCATCGCGACCTGAAGCTCGGGCGCGGCGCGCAGCACGGTCGCGGTGAAGGTGTTGCTGTTCGGCCCCGGCCACATCCGATAGGAGCCATAGGCGGCGTAGGGATAGGTCTTCACCGCCGCCTCGATCTTGGGGATAGCCGCGGCCGCGCGCTCGCCGTGCACGTCGGCGACGAGCTGCGGCCGGTCGCTGAACCAGAATGCGTCCGGCGCGTGCAGATTGACGCGCACCGGCTGTCCGAATCCCATCACGTCATAACGCGTGTAGGCGTCGGCGTTCTGCGGCTTGACCACGATCCAGGTGTGGACCGCAAAGATGCCGCGCCACCCGCCGGTCCGGGCAGCGAACACCAGCACCCGGGCATCGCGGTCTTCGGCAGCCTTGGGCAGGAGCCCGGTGCTCGACCAGTTGGCCTCGCGCCAGCTGCGCGGATGGTCCTCGACCGCGTAGAGACCGCCGCGCGCCGCAATCGGCAGCGCGAAGACGAGCAGCATGGTGTTGCGAAACGTCCTGAAGCTCTTGAGACGAATGGCCATGGCGTGCAATCAGGGCTTCTGGCGCCGAAATGTGGCGTCATCCGGGTTCCAACGCAACATCCGATGTCCAATCCTGTCCTGGTCGAAGTGACGCGCGGCTCCCTGGTGGAGAGCCGCCACCGCGGCGCGATTGCCGTGGTCGACACCGCGGGCGCTGCTGCGCTCGCACTGGGAGATGTTGCACAGCCGGTCTTTCCGCGCTCGGCCATCAAGGCGCTGCAGGCGCTGGTGCTCATGGAGTCGGGCGGCGCCGAGCGCTATGGCCTCGGCGACGAGGAGCTGGCGCTGGCGAGCGCCTCGCACAGCGGCGAGCCCGGACATGTCGCGGGCGTCGAGCGCATGCTGCGCGCCGCGGGACTCGACCCCGTTGCACTCGCCTGCGGGGCCCATTGGCCGCTGCACCAGCCTTCCGCCCAGGCGCTCGCGCGCGCGGGCGGGATGGCCTCGGCTCTTCACAACAACTGCTCGGGCAAGCACGCCGGCTTCCTGTGCGCGGCCTGCGCCATGGGCGTCGACACGGGCCACTATGTCGAGGCGCAGCATCCGGTGCAGCGCGAGGTCAAGGCGGCGCTGGAGAGCATGAGCGGGGCGGCGATCCCGGACGAGCGGCGCGCGACGGACGGCTGCTCGGTCCCGACCTGGGCGTTGCCGCTCGCCGATCTCGGGCGCGCATTCGCCCGCTTCGCGACCGGACACGGGCTCGGCGAGAAGCGCACGGCTGCGGCGCGCCGCCTGCGTGCGGCGTGCGCCGCAAAGCCCTGGTTCGTCGCCGGGACCGGGCGATCCTGCACCGACCTGATGGGGCATTTCGGTCCGCGCGTGTTCGTCAAGGCCGGCGCCGAAGGTGTCTATTGCGGCGCGCTGCCCGAGCTCGGGCTTGGGATCGCCATCAAATGCGAGGACGGCCACGGCCGCGCCGCCGAGGTCGCGATGGCTGCGGTGATCGCGCGTCTGCTGCCGCTCGACGATGTCGATCGCGAGGTTTTGGCGCGCTTCGTGCGGCCAGTGCTGCGCAACTGGAAGGGAACGGTGGTCGGCGGCATGCGCCCGGGGAATGCGCTGACGCCGCCGTGATCAATGGCCGCCGACGCAGGGCAGCGGCACGACAGCTGCTCGATCGGCATGGCGCGCGCGATCAGATTCTGCTCCGCCATGTACTGCACCAGGGCTTCGAGCGTCGGGCGGTTCGGCTCGATGCCATAGGGCCACGCGTCGCCGCCGAACACCTCGTCGATTTCTTCGACTTCTTGAGGTCGATGCCGTCCGGGCGAACATCGCCAGTGCGCAGCGCCGCAACCCGATCGTAGTGGCAGCTTGCGTAGGTGAGCGGCAGGCCCGTCATGCCGCGCGCTACTCGGTCCCGATGCCGGTCGTGCGGATCAGCTCGCCCCAGGTGTCGATCTGCTTCTTGAGATAGGCGGGCGCCTCCGCAAAGGAGCCGCGATAAGGCTCGTAGCCCAAGGTGCGCAGACGCCGGTCGACGCCCGGGCTGGCGATGGCCTGGGTCAGGGCCGCATTGAGCTTGGTGCGGATCTCGATCGGTGTCTTTGCCGGCGCGAGCAGCGCGATGAAGCCGTTGATGCCGAGGCCTGGAAAGCCGAGCTCGTCGAGGGTCGGCACGTCGGGCAGGGCGTCGGCGCGGTGCGGACCCGTCACGGCGAGCGCGCGCACCATGCCCTGCACGACCATGGGATGGGTCTCGGCGACCGGCCCGACATTGATGTCGACGTGGCGCCCGAGCAGCGCGTTGAGCGCCGGCGCACCGCTCTGGAACGGCACGCCCGCTCCGTTCGCCTTGGCGGCGACATGAAACAGGTACTCGGCCGCGATGCGGGCCGAGGTGCCGCCGAAGCCGAACGTGAACGGCTTCGCCCCCGCAGCCGCGAGGAACTCCTCGAGCGTGCGCGCCGGGTTGTCGGCATTGACCGCAAAGGATTGGCTGTCGAGCGCCAGGAAGGCGACCGGGGTCAGCTCTTCGGTGGAATAGCCCGGATTCTTGTAGAAGGTCTGGTTGATCGCGTAGCTGTTGCCGGTGAACAGCAGCGTGTAGCCGTCGGGCGTGCCTTCCGCGACCAGCTTGGCGGCGATGTTGGAGGCGGCGCCGGCGCGATTCTCGACCACGATCTGATAGCCGAACTGGTCGGTCAGCGCCTGCGCGACGACACGCGCGAAGGTGTCGATGCCGCCGCCCGGCGCGAAGCCGACCAGAAAGGTGATCTTGCGGGCGGGATAGTCCGCCGCCTGTAGGGGCGAGGCCTGGACGAGCAGGAGCAGCGCGGCGAGCGCGCATCCGGCACGGCGGGATTGCCACATCGTGTCCTCCCCGAAAAAGGCAGCTTACCCGGCCGCCAGCGCCTCCCGGAATGCCTTGCGGACGTGCGGCCCGTGAATGCGACTGTAGTCGCGCTCCTGCGGCCCCGGGGTGACGATCTTGAGATCGACGAAGACCGGACCGGGCTCGGCGAGCACGGCGCCGATCTGCTGCTCGAAGATCTTCAGGTCGGTGAACGTGTGCACGGTGCGATAGCCGGCCGAGCGGGCGAAGCCGGCAAAATCCAGGTTCGTGCGGCCCGGAATGGGATGGCCGCCGTTCGCCTCGTAGGTGCCGTTCTCGCAGACGAAGTGATACAGGTTCGGCGGAGCGACTTCGGCGACCGTGACCAGCGTGCCGAGGTTCATGAGCAGGCTGCCGTCGCCGTCGAGCACGATGATCCGTTTGTCGGGACGGCCGAGCGCCAGTCCGAGCCCGTGCGACGAGGCGAGCCCCATGGCGCCATGCGAGAGATAATTGAGCGGGTGCGGCCGGATGGTGATCCAGTCGAAAGCCGTGCTGTAGACCGGGAGGACGATATCGGCGTCGGTCACATGTCGCGCCAGCGCCTTGAGGCAATCGTCGCGCTTCATCATGACGGCCTCCGTCCGACCAGCATCACCACGGGATGGGAGCCCGCGTAGGCGCCGTCGATCGCCGGCTTGATCTTGCCGATATCGGCGTCGGTCTCGATCTCGTGATACGGGATGCCCATCGCCTCGAGGACGGGCTCGACGATGCGCACGCCATAGCGCTTGGATTGGCGCGGCGGAACGCCCGGCTCCTTCTCCAGGAGGCCGACCATCATGCAGATCGGCAGCGCGTACTCGACCGCGACCCCGCGGACCGCATTGATCGAGTCGAGGAGGCCGGTGTGCTGGATCAGAAGCAGCGCGCGCTTGCCCGTATAGGCGAGCCCGGCGCAGATGCCGATACCCTCGTCCTCCTTGCACACGCGGATCAGGCGCGGCTGGGTCGTCCTGGCGAGCGGCCGCAGCAGGCCCTCGCTGGTGGTGATGTCGGGAACCGAGACGACGTAATCGATTCCGCTCGCCTTGATGGCGGCGATGATGCCGCCGCCGGCGAGAGCCGCCGTCTCTCCCGCCATTTGCGCACTGACCTGCATGGACGCTCCCGCACGAATGTGTGGCCCGCGGGCACTATATCGGTCGGCCAAGCGGCCGCAAACGGCCCCGGTCGTTCCGGTCTCCCGGCAATCGCAGGCTGGCGTCGCGCGGCGCGCGGCATGCGGCTAACAACGACTGGCGGCCAAAAGGATGGCGCGGCCGGCCCGCGCCAGCTCATCGAGGGTGAACGCTCGCCGTTTGCTGCGTGCGCGCGGCCGGAACGTCTGCCCGACTCGCGGCACATGCACGAAGACCGCAAGACGGGGGCCGCCCGGCCGGCATGCGGCTTCGAGCGCACGCCAATAGACATAGTTGCAGAGATAGTTGCCGGCGTCGCGCGACAACGCGGCCGGGACGCGCGTCGCGCGCGCCGCCGCCATGAGCCGCATGAACGGGGCAAGCCCGCGCCGGCTCGCCGGGCCGCCGGACACGATTGCGGCGTGTGAGCGCGTCGCTCCGGCCGCGTCCGGAAGCCAGATGGCGGCGCGGTTGCGCGCCATGACCTCGATGCTGACGCGCGTGCGGCTCGCGGCGAGACCGAACATCAGGATCGCGTCCGGCCGATGCGTGGCGATCAGCGCCGGCAGCTCGCGATCGACACAGGCGTAGGACGTGTCGAACACGTGCGCCACACAATCGATCCCCTGCCGCTGCGCCGTGCGGGCGAGGCGCGCGACAAGCGCGACGGTCGGATTGACCGGCGCACGCGGAAACGGCCCGAACCCGGTAACGAGGAGCCTTGCCATCACAGTCCCAACGCTGCGACGAGGTCGTCGACCGCGCGAGCGGGCGAAAGCGTGCCGGCTGCCACCGCGGCTTCGATCTGGGGCAGCTTTGCCTTGAGCTTGGTCTCACCGGCGATGCGCCTGCGCCAGACGTCGTCGAGCATGCTCCACATCCACTTCACCTGCTGCTCGCGGCGGCGCGCCGCGAGCTCGCCCGTCGCGCTCATCTTGTCGCGATGGGCCGTCACCTGGGCCCAGATCTCCGCGATGCCGTCGCCAGTGAGCGCCGAATAGGTGATGACCGGGGGCGTCCATTGGGGCGAACGCGGGGTCAGGATGTGCAGGGCAGCGCGATATTCGGCCGCGGCGGCCTTGGCGCGCGCAAGGTTGTCGCCGTCCGCCTTGTTGACCGCCATCATATCGGCGAGCTCGACGAGGCCCTTCTTGAGACCCTGCAATTCGTCGCCTGCCCCCGGCAGCATGAGGGCGAGGAAGAAGTCCGTCATGTCGGCAACGGCGGTCTCCGACTGGCCGATGCCGACGGTCTCGACCAGGATGACATCGAATCCCGCAGCCTCGCACAGGAGCATGCTCTCGCGCGTCTTGGCGGCAACGCCGCCGAGCGTGCCGGCCGATGGCGAGGGCCGGATGAAGGCGTTGTCGTCGGCCGCCAGCCGCGCCATGCGGGTCTTGTCGGCGAGGATCGAGCCTCCCGTGCGTGCGGAGGAGGGATCGACCGCAAGCACCGCGACCTTGTGGCCCCGGCGGGTGAGAAAGGTGCCGAGCGCATCGATCGTCGTCGATTTGCCGACGCCCGGCGCCCCGGTGATGCCAAGACGCGTCGCGCGGCCGGTGGAGGACAGCAGATCCTGCACCAGTGCCCGCGCGGTCTTCTGATCATCGAGGCGCTTCGATTCGATGAGCGTGATCGCGCGCGCGAGCACGGCGCGCTCGCCGGCGCGGATGCCATGGTCGAGGCGCGCGAGGTCGGGGCGGCGCATCTTCGCCGGCGTTTTCATGGGCGTGCGTCCCGGGCGAATCCCGGTCTCATTGTCGGCGGTACCATGGTCCTGGAAGGCGCCGGGGCCGGGTTGTCCGCTGGGGCGATATGCGAAAATCCATTGTACAACAATGCGATACGATTTTGGCTAACGAAGGGTGAACTTTCCTCTCGTCTGCAGCGACGAACAGATTATCATGCCCTTGATGGGGTGCGCGGGAGGGGTCAAATGCGTTACGCAGCGCTCGCGGCGGCGCCGGCCGTCGCTCTTCTTTCCGTTGCTTTTGGTGTCGCTCCGTCAAAATCCGCCGATCTGAACTGGAAGGTCGAGAACCCGTTCCGGTTCTTCAAGCGGTCGTCTTCCTTCGACATGTACGAGCGTGCATTCGACGCCGTGCGCGGCGACGTCAACGGGCCGTTGCCCGACAAGATCATCTGGAAGACCGAGCGACGGCTCAACGATCCCGATTGCAAGGACTCGTCGAGCCCCAATGCCTGCGCCAACACGGCGCGCAAGAACTACGAGACGAGCCGACAGGGCTGGGCGGCCCAGACCGTCGACTTCACCTGCTTCGACCGCAACGCGCGGCCGCGCCACTACATGGCCAATTGCGCGCGGCAATATTCGTGGGGGACCGCCAAGGAGGACTACATCCTTCCCGAGGCGCACACCGTCCATCTGTGGATCGCGCCCGACGTGCTGGCGGGCCTTCCTGCCGGCGACTGCACCTGGACCTGGACGCCGCACCGCGCGGGCCTTGCGGGCGAGACCCGCAAGCAGGCGTGCAAGGACCAGTTCGTCATCAAGCGGCTGCCCTATTCTACCGATCACACCGCGTCCGGCGCGGCCGTGAAGGTGACGCTGCCGGACGGCCGCGAGCTCGCCGATCCAGCCGTCGTGGTGCAGGACCTCTTCGTGGTGGCGATGGGCGACAGCTTCATGTCCGGCGAGGGCAATCCCGACAAGCCGGTCAGGCTCAGCGCCGCGCGCGAGATGGTCTATGACCCGACCAATTCCGACACCCGCGATGTCGCCTCGCGCACGCCCGGTCCCAACCCGTACTACGGCGTGGCCTCGGCTCCGAGCGAGACCAATCCCAAGGCGCTGCCCAAACGGCTGATGGACGACGAGGAGAGATCGCTGATCTATCGGCCGAACTCCCCGGAGTTCGAAGCTGCCTTCGACAAGGCGGGCGCGCAGTGGCTCTCGGCCGATTGCCACCGCTCGCAATACGGCTATCCGTTCCGCGTGAGCCTTGAGCTTGCGCTCGAAAACCGCCATCGGTCGGTTACACTGGTGAGCCTCGCCTGCTCGGGCTCGGACATCGTCAACGGCATGTTCGACACGCTCGACGCGCGCGAGAGGTTCAGCGAGCCACGCGGCTCGAAGACGGTCGTCTCGCAGTTCGACCAGCTGAGCGACCTGATCTGTCGCAACGGCGCGGCCGGCCGCACGGCGAGCGCGTCCTACACGCTGCCGGCGTATACGTCCGGCAGCACGTCGATCGGCAGCCAGACGATCACCAAGCGGTGGTGCCCGCCGGCGAACCGGAAACGCGGCGTCGACCTCGTGCTGCTGTCGATCGGCGGCAACGATGTGGGATTCTCGGCGCTGGCCATGTACGCGATGACGAACAGCGCCGACGATCTCGCGCCGATCGCCGGCTGGATCGGATCGCAGATCCGCTTCGGCCCGCAGGTTTCGCAGGTCTACATGGGCGTGCTCGATCAGCGCTTCAAGGCGGTGAAGGCGGCATTCGCCGACGGTTTCGGCATCGAGCCGTCGCGCGTGGTGCAGAACGCCTACGAGCAGATCCAGTTCGATGAGACCGGCGGTCCGTGCGGAATGCAGCCGACGCTCGGGGTCGATGTGCACCCCAACTTCGCCTACAACCGCGAGCGGGTGGCCGAGGTCTCGAATTTCGCACGCGCGCTCCAGGTCAGGCTCGAGTGCATCGCGGACGCCAAGAAGCCTGGCTGCCCGGCGGGACTTGCGACCGGCGCGGGTACCGGCTTCCATTTCGTCACCGACCATCTGCCGGAGTTCGCCAAACGCGGGATTTGCGCGCGCGACCCGGCTCGGGCATTTGCCGACCAGGTGGCGATGGGCATGCCGCGGATGTCGCGCGCGACCCAGCAGTTCGAGCCGTATTCGCCGGCCTACACGTTGCCATACGCGCATCACTGGCGGCTGGTTCGCGATCCGAACGACGCGTTCCTGATCGCGAATACGCATCGCGAAGGTATCTCGCTGTTCGATCTGCTGCAGCCTGCTTTCGCGGCGCTCTACAGCGGCGCTTTCCATCCGACGGCCGAAGGGCATGCGATCGTCGCCGACCACGTCATCAAGCACGCGCGCGATGTCGTCGACGGCAAAGGCGGATCACAGCGGCAGGCTGCACGCTAGCGTCGAGTACCGCCGAGATCAATCATGGCCGGGCTGCAGCCCGGCCATGTTTTTTTCTGGGCATGCACCGCGCGTCGGCAATCGGAACCGAGCCGCAAACCGTCGCGTTATCCCGGCACGACCGGGTGGAACGTTTCACCCGCCAGGAACAATCCGAACAAGAGGTGGACGAGACATGAACTGGGACCAGATCGAAGGCAACTGGACGAAGGCGAAAGGCAAGCTGCGCCAGCAGTGGGGGAAGCTCACCGACGATGACCTCACGGTCATCAACGGCAAGCGCGAGGAACTCGCCGGACGGCTGCAGGAGCGCTACGGTTATCAGAAGGACCAGGCCGAGAAGGAAATCGACGACTGGATGAAAAAGGCGTCGTGACGCGACTCGCGCGCTCCGCGCTGACGGTTTGCATGAGCCGGCCCGGACCTCCCGGGCCGGCTTTGCATTCGGCGCTACTCCGCCGCCGCGCGGTCGTGGCCGAGCCGGCGGTTGAGCGTGGCGAGCAGCTCGGCGGCCGCTTCCGCAATGACTGTGCCGGGCGGGAAGATCGCCTCCGCTCCGGCCGACTTCAGCACCTCGTAGTCCTGCGGCGGCACCACGCCGCCGACCACGATCATGATGTCGTCGCGGCCCTGCGCATCGAGCGCCGCCTTGAGCTCGGGCACCAGCGTGAGATGACCGGCGGCGAGGGAGGAGACGCCGACGATGTGCACATCGTTCTCGATCGCTTGGCGCGCGGCCTCGGCGGGGGTTGCGAACAGCGGCCCGATGTCGACATCAAAGCCGAGGTCGGCGAACGCCGAAGCGATCACCTTCTGGCCGCGATCGTGGCCGTCCTGGCCGACCTTCGCGACCAGGATGCGCGGCCGCCGCCCTTCGTCGGCCTCGAATTGCGCCACGGCCTTGAGCACGCGCTCGACCGCGTCCGACATGGTCCCGGACATGGCGCCGGCCTCCCGTTTGTAGATGCCTGAAATCGCCTTGATCGAGGCGACGTGGCGACCGAAGACCTTTTCCAGCGCCGTGGAGATTTCCCCGACCGTGGCCTTGGCGCGGGCGGCGTCGACCGCGAGCGCGAGCAGATTGCCGTTGCCGCCGTCGGCGGTGCGGGTCAGTGCCTCGAGCGCCTCGGTCACAGTGCGCGGGTCGCGCTCGCGCCGGAGGCGCGCGAGCTTGTCGATCTGCAGCGCGCGCACGGCGGAATTGTCCACCTTGAGCACCTCGATCGGCGGCTCGTTCGCGGGCCGGTACTTGTTCACCCCGATGACGGATTGCGCGCCGGAATCGATGCGCGCCTGCGTCTTCGCGGCCGCTTCCTCGATGCGCAGCTTGGGCAGGCCCGCCTCGATCGCCTTCGCCATGCCGCCCATCTCTTCGACTTCGGTAATGTGGCCCCAGGCCTTGCGGGCAAGCTCCTGGGTGAGCCGCTCGACATAGTACGAGCCGCCCCACGGGTCGACCGTGCGCGTCGTGCCGGATTCCTGCTGGAGGATGAGCTGGGTGTTGCGCGCGATGCGGGCCGAGAAGTCGGTCGGCAGCGCCAGCGCCTCGTCGAGCGCGTTCGTGTGCAGCGACTGGGTGTGCCCCTGCGTCGCCGCCATCGCCTCGATCGCGGTGCGCACCACGTTGTTGAACACGTCCTGGGCGGTCAGCGACCAGCCCGAGGTCTGGCAATGCGTGCGCAGCGACAACGAGCGCGGATCGGACGGCGCGTGCGGCTTCATCAGCTTCGCCCACAGCAGCCGCGCGGCGCGCAGCTTGGCGATCTCCATGAAGTAGTTCATGCCGATCGCCCAGAAGAACGAGAGGCGCGGCGCGAAGCGATCGATCGTGAGCCCGGCCTTGAGCCCGGCGCGCACATATTCCGCGCCGTCGGCGAGCGTATAGGCGAGCTCGAGATCCTGCGTCGCTCCCGCCTCCTGCATGTGATAGCCGGAGATCGAGATCGAATTGAACTTCGGCATGTGCTCCGACGTGAAGGCGAAGATGTCGGAGATGATGCGCATCGAGGCGGACGGCGGATAGATGTAGGTGTTGCGCACCATGAACTCTTTGAGGATGTCGTTCTGGATGGTCCCGGAAAGCTTCTCGGGCGGCACCCCTTGCTCCTCGGCGGCGACCACATAGAGAGCCAGCACCGGCAGCACGGCGCCGTTCATGGTCATCGACACCGACATCTTGTCGAGCGGGATGCCGGAAAACAGCGTGCGCATGTCGTAGATCGAATCGATCGCGACGCCCGCCATGCCGACATCGCCGCCAACCCGCGGATGGTCGGAGTCGTAGCCGCGATGCGTCGCGAGGTCGAAGGCGACCGACAGGCCCTTTTGTCCGGCTGCGAGGTTGCGCCGGTAGAAGGCGTTGGAATCCTCGGCGGTGGAGAACCCGGCGTACTGGCGCACGGTCCAGGGCTGGGTGACGTACATGGTGGGGTAGGGGCCGCGCAGATAGGGCGCGATGCCCGGATAGGTGTCGAGGAAATCGATGCCGCTGAGGTCGTCGGGGCCATAGACCGGCTTCACGGGGATGCTTTCTGGCGTGAGCCAGGGAGCCGCAGCGCCGGGTGCAGCCGCGGCGGCCGGTTGCGCGAAATCGATGGTCGTGAAATCCGGAATCCGCGTCATCACGCCGTCATGCCTTTCGACCGACTCAATTTAGGCCTTCTTGCGCGACTTTGCACGGGCATCGCTCATACCTCGATGCGCAGCATGCGATGCGCTGCCTCGAGCGTCGCCAGCGCATCGCATCCGACGAAAATGAACGTGCCCACGCCGGCGGCCTTGAGCGCCGCTTCCTGCGCGCGGGGTCGGCCCGCGAGATAGATGTGGGCGGCGCCGGCCAGCGCCTCGGCGGCGGCCGCCGCCTCGTTCTCGTAAATCTCATCGGACGAGCACAGGCAGACGAGCTTCGCACCGGACGCCTTGAAGGCCGCGACCATTGCGTCGCGTGACGCAAAGCCGTCGCTCGTCACCGCCGCGATTCCACCTGCCTCGAAGAAGTTCTTCGCGAAGGTCGCGCGCGCGGTGAAGTCCGAGAGCTGGCCGAGGTTGGCGAGAAAGACCTTCGGCCGCGCGCCGGTCTCGGCCAGCCTGCGATCGGATGCGTCGCGCAGCCGCTCGAACGGTTCGGCGAGGCGGATGCGCGGCAGGGGTTCGGTCGTGACGGCCGCCGCAGCCTCCTTCGGGGCCGCGACGGACGGGACCGCGAGAACCGCCGGCGGCGTCTCCTCCAGATCGGGAAAATCGGTGGCGCCGGTGAGCGTGTCCTTGCGGTGGGCAATCGCCTGGCGCCGCTTGTCGCGCACGGCCGCGACCTTGGCCTGGATGAGGCCGCGCTTGAGCGCCGCCCAGGCGCCGCCCGCCGCCTCGATCTCCTGAAACTGCGACCAGGCGGCGGCGCAGAGCTTGCCCGTGATGTCCTCCAGGGCGCCGGATCCGGCAACCGGATCGCCGACCCGTGCAAGGTTCGACTCCTCGCACAGGATGAGCTGGGTGTTGCGCGCCATGCGGCGCGCGAACGCATCGGGCAGGCCGAGCGCCGCGGTATGCGGCAGGACCGTGATGCTGTCGGCCCCGCCGAGCGCTGCGGCCGCGACCGCGATCGTCGCGCGCAGCATGTTCACGTATGGGTCGCGCCGCGTCATCATCCGCCAGGCGGTCTCCGCGGCGACATGGGCGGCGTGCGGCGACGCGAGCCCGCAAGCATCCTGGACGCGGGCCCACAATCGTCGCACCGCGCGGAATTTGGCCATGGTCAGGAACTGGTCGGCGTCGGCAGACAGGCGGAAATAGATCATGCGGCGGGCCGCATCGAGCGGCAGACCGCCGGCCTCCAGCGCGCGCAGATAGGCAAGGCCGCTCGCGATCGCAAAAGCGAGCTCCTGCGCTTCGGAGCCGCCGGCATTGTGGATGATGCGTCCGTCCGCGACCGCGAACGGCCCGCGGAATCCCTGGTCGGCGAGCTCGCCCACCATGGCGGCGAAGCTTGGGCCGAGCTCAGCCCATGGCCGCGAGCTCGATCCGGACGCCGCAAAGCCGCCGATCGGATTGATGCTGGCCCGCATGTCGATCGAGGCCGGGGCAAGGTTGCGGCGCCGCACCAGCGCAACGAAATGCCGGACCGCCTCGCGGGTCGCCGGACTGAGATTGAAGTCGAGCGCGATTCCGGCGTCGAGGATCACGCCATCAAGAACGCGCGCCAGCGTCTCCGGGCCTGGGTCCAGGCCGTAGCCGTTGGCGCTGACCGAGCCGGCGAAGACCAGGATCAATCCAGACGCGCCGTTCGCCAGATCCTCCAGCGCCAGCGCGTTTGCGGCCGCCGGATCGGGGTGATCGACCCGCTGCATGATGGCCCAGGGCGCGCCCGGCGCTCGGCCCAGTACGGGCTTTGCATCCGCGGCACGTGGATAAAGCGGCTCGATCGGCAGAGCGTCGTAGGTGCGGGCCACGAGCTTGTCGAACGGCGCGCCCTTGAGCACGCCGTCAACGAGCTTGCGCCATTGCTCGTAGGTTGCGGTCGGGAATTCGGCCGCGAGGCTCAGATCATCGGACATGGGCGCAAAATGCCACGGTCGGCCGCGCGAACCAATGTGCAATTAGCCGGGGAGCGGGCCGGCCTCGCGGGGCGGCAGGCGCTCGATTCCAGCCGGATCGAGCCGGGCGAGCGCGTCGCCGACGCAGATGCCGGCGATCCGCCGGTCGGCCGCGATCTCGGCGAGCGGCACCAGCACGAAGGCACGCTCGAACAGGCGCGGATGCGGAAGGATCAGATCCCCATGGTCGAGCGTCACCTCGTCATAGGCGAGGAGGTCGATGTCCACCGTACGCGGGCCCCAGCGCCGCTCGTGTGCCCGGTCTCGCCCCAAGCGGCGTTCGACATCCTGAGCGCGGGCGAGCAGACGGTGCGGCGCAAGCTCGGTCGCGACCGCGAGGCACAGATTGATGAACGGCGGTTGCTGGCTCACGCCCCATGGCGGCGTGCGGTAGTCCGACGACCGGGCGAGAAGCCGCACCGCCTCGCCGTCACAGAGGATTGCGACGGCCCGGTCGAGCGTCGCGCGCGCATCGCCGATGTTGCCGCCGAGCGCGACAAGCGCCTCAGCCATGGCGGGAGCGCAGGATGGTCACGCCGACGTCGTTGAAGATCGCCGCGATCGGCGCGTGCGGCTTGTGCACCGTCACCCGCACCGAGGTGACGTGGACAAAGGACTTGAGCACTGCATCGGCGACGGCGCCGGCCGCGGCCTCGACCAGGCGATAGCTGCGGGCCGCGAAGGCGTGCGTCGCGGTCTCGACGATGGTCGCATACGACACGGTGTCCACCAGCTTGTCGCTGGCCGCGGCCCGCGCGAGATCGATCGCGAGCTCCAGATCGATGACGAAGCGCTGACCGACCTTCTCTTCGTGCGGCATCACGCCGTGATGGGCGTGGACGAGAAGCCCGGTGATGAAGATGGCATCGGTCATGAGTGCTCCCGGATCGCCGCCGCGACCTTGAGCGCCTGCACGGTCTCGGCCACGTCGTGCACGCGCAATATCGCCGCACCATTGAGCATAGCGAGCACGTGCGCCGCAATCGAGCCGCCAAGGCGGCGGTCGGGCGGAGCGGGGGAGAGCTTGTCGATGAAGCGCTTGCGCGAGGCCCCGACCATCAGCGGGAGCCCGGACGATGTGAAACGCTCCAGCCGTGCCAGCGCCTCGAGGCTCTGCTGCGGCGTCTTGCCGAAGCCGATGCCGGGGTCGAGGACGATGCAGTCGTCCGGAATGGCGGCCGCCCGGGCAATCGACAGCGAGCGGGCGAAGAAGGTTTCGATATCTGCAATAATGTCGATTGCCGGATCGGCGGAGTCGCGGTTGTGCATGATGACGACCGGGGTGTGGTGCTTCGAGACGACCGCCGCCATTCCGGGATCGCGCTGCAGGCCCCACACGTCGTTGACCATGGCGGCGCCGTGTTCGAGCGCCCAGCCGGCGATCTCCGCTTTCATCGTGTCGATGGAGACCGGCGTGCCGAGCGCGCACACCGCGCCGAGCACCGGCGCGAGGCGACGACGCTCCTCGTCGGCGCTCACCCGGACGGCGCCGCCATAGGGGCGGGTCGATTCCGCGCCGATGTCGATGATGTCGGCGCCCTCCGCGATCATGCGGCGGGCGTGCGCGATAGCGAAGCCGGGATCGACGAACTGGCCGCCGTCGGAGAACGAATCCGGCGTGAGATTGAGGATACCCATGACCAGGGGCCGCCGGGTGGCAAGCAGACGGGCGAGCCAGGACGGCGTCCTGTCGCCAGTTTTGCGATGCGTGGTGGGGTAGCTGGCCGCGACCATGCGACCGCTTTGCGCGTGTGGCAGGATGCTGTCAAGCCGTCGCGCGGCGCACCTTCAATAGGTGATCTTGAGCGGCAGCTTCCTGGCGTGCTCGATCCAGCGCCTGATGGCCTTCTCCGACGGCAACAGCTCGACCAGCTTTCGCTCGGTGTTGGCGTCCGCCATCGCCTTGGCCAGATTGGTGGGATTGCGGTACTTGAGCTCGCGCACCGTGTCGACACCAGCGGCCTCGAGCAACTCGGCATAGTCTTCGCCGATGCCTTTGATGCGCATCCGATCCGCCATGTTGGCCCAGCGCAAGATCCGTTTCTCGTCGATGCTGATCCTCGCGGCGAGGTCTTTGCGGCCCTTCGGGTCCTTGGCCTGCTCGAGCAGCCTGCCTGTGGTGCGGATCCCGACCGATTTCAAGGTCGTCGCCACCCCGGGAGCGAAACGCTCGAGATTTGCGATCGGGTAGGACATCGTGAAGCGCCTTAGGTGAACTGGCTCAAGCCTGGAATTGCATCGACAATCGCATTGACCTGTTCGTCTCCGGCCTTTTCCCGCGCATAGGCGATGATTTCACGGGTGATGCCCTGGATTTCATTCAAGCCGAGCCCGGCCGACATCAGCCGGCTGCCGACCCCCATGATGCCGCCCATCGTTCCGAACATGCCGCCGCCCTCGCTTGCGCGCGCCGTCGCGATGGCGTCGTTGGCGCCGGGCAAGCGATCGAGGAGAGCGTGCACCTTGTCGGCCGGCCCCTCTTTCGAGAGGAAATCGAAAATGATGCCGACGGATTTTTCGGCGACCGACCGCTCTACGCCGAGCTTGGCGACGATGCGGTCGATGAGTTCGTCCATGTCTTCAGGCCCCCAGTGCGCTGAACGGCAGGCGTTGTCCCATATTGATCACCGCAGCCCTGAAACACAAGGCCGGACGCCGCGAAGGTCGGCGGGCGTGACCGGCGAGCAACAGCAACACCGCGGCTGCGCATGTGTGCGCGAAT
>DASTZX010000015.1:0-12601 GCA_035764045.1 Xanthobacteraceae bacterium
GCCGCGACGCCAAAACAGGGAGAAGTCCATTGACCACGCGCAGGGATCTGCTCACCGGCGGCGCCGCCATGGCGGGCGCCGTCTTCGTCGGTTGCGACATGGAGCCGACCCATGCGCATGCGCAGCCCGCCGGGGCGCCGCGCCGGCGCGAGGTGGTGGTCAACGGCCGCCGGGTCAAGACGGTCGACATCCATGCCCATTGCGCCTTCCCGGAGGCGATGGCGATGCTCGGCCTCACCGTGAAGCCCAGCGCCCTGATCATGGCGCCCGAGCGCATCCGCGCCATGGACGCGCAGGGCATCGACGTTGAGGCGCTCAGCATCAACCCGTTCTGGTACAAGGCGGATCGCGACGTCGCGGCGGCGCTTATCAAGCTGCAGAACGAGAAGCTCGCCGAGCTCTGCGCCGCGCAGCCGGATCGCTTCGTGGCGTTCGCCACGGCGGCGCTGCAGCATCCCGACCTCGCAGTCGAGCAGATCGAGTACGGCATCAAGAAGCTCGGGCTGCGCGGCCTCTCGGTTGGCGGCAGCGTCGAGGGCGTGGAGCTCGCCGATCCCAGGTTCCATCCGGTGTGGGCGAAGGCCGAGGAGCTGGGCTGCCTGATCTTCATCCATCCGGTCGGCACCAAGGAGCTCGAGCCGCGGCTCGGCGGCAATGGCGGCCTCGGCAACACCATCGGCAATCCGCTCGAGACGACCCTCGCACTGTCGCACCTGATCTACCAGGGCACCCTCGATCGCTATCCGGGCCTCAAGATCTGCGCCGCCCATGGGGGCGGATACCTGCCGTCCTACGCCGATCGCTCGGATGCGGTCTGCGTCACGTTTCCGGATCGCTGCGCCGCCGTCCCGCTCAAGAAGAAGCCGACCGAGTACCTGCGCCAGCTCTATTACGACTCGATCGTCTTCTCGCCCGAAGCGCTGCGGCACCTTGCGACGCAGGTCGGCACGGGCCAGATCGTGATGGGGACCGACTATCCATTCCCGTGGACCCACACCTCGGTGGACCACATCCTCTCGACGCCGGGGCTCAGCGACGCCGAGCGCGCCGGCATGCTGGGCGACACGGCGGCACGGCTGCTGGGCATCACGGCGTAGCGCCGCGAATCCGAAGTTCGCAAGGCCGGTGACAGTAGCGCGTTTGTTATCGCGCCTGAGCGTCAGACGGCTTGCGACGGTGAGCGATTTGGCCATGATCGGGGGAGCGATCGGCACCACAAACGCCAAGTTGCCAATGAAGGATGTGACAGCGCGCCCGAACAGTCTGCCTTGGCCGCCGATCATCTATCTGGCAGCGCTCGTCGTCAGCGCCTTGTTGAATATCTTCCATCCACTTCCGTGGTTGGGGCAGCCGGTCTCAGGTGTTCTCCTTGTGCTCGGCTGGCTGATGATCGCGGCATTTGTCGCCCTGAACATTTCAGCCATCCGCGCAATGCGCCAGGCGGGAACGACTGTGAGGCCCGATCGCGGAACGGAGCAGCTTGTCACGAGTGGCCCCTTCTCGTTTACGCGCAATCCGCTCTACCTCGCTGGCACGATGCTTGTACTCGGGATTGGGCTGGTCTCCGGCGTTGCATGGTTCTTACTCCTTGCGATCGTCGCCGCATTCGCAGTGCAAAAGCTCGCCATCGAGCAGGAGGAAAGGCACCTTCAAGCCCGATTCGGGGATCGGTACATAGATTATGCCGCGCGCGTGCGGCGATGGGTTTAGTCATCCCACGTCGATGGAGGTGCTCGACGTGCGTTTCGCATCACCGACGTGAGCGCAGGGGCGATAACGACACTAAATTAGCCCGGCGTCCCGTCCAGCTCTGCGAGCGCGCGGCGCACCATCGTCACCAGCGACGCCATGGTGTACGGCTTCGCCAGCCAGCCGAGCGGAACGGCGGGCTCGGCGCGCCGGCGCGCGTGCTCGTCGTGGTGGGCCGTGGCGAAAATGCAGCGGATCTTGTGCTGCGCGAACAAGGCCAGCGCCGTGTCGATGCCGTCCCGCTCGCCGGCGAGCCGGATGTCCATCACGGCGAGGCGCGGCTGCTCGCTCGAGGCGAGCTCGATCGCATCCTCGCATGAGGACGCGATTCCGGCGACCTCGAACCCGGCATCGGTCAGCGCCGATTCCATCTGCATCGCCACCAGGAAATCGTCCTCCACGATCAGGATGCGCGGGAGCGTCTCCGCCCGTCGGTCCGACTCGGATGACGATTGCGAGACCAGGGTCGGGTAATTCGGCGCGAGCTGCCGGCCCGGAGAGGAGCGATGAACTGCGGACTTTTTCGGATGCACAATCGCCTCGACAAGACTCGCGTGATCAAAATCTCACGCTGCAGCGGCTGGCGGGAGCCCTCGTGACCTCGAACCGGCCGCGCAGCTGCCGCGACAGGCCTTCGACGAGGCGCAGTCCCGATGCGCGGTTGCGGACCGCTTGCAGGTCGAATCCGGGGCCGTCGTCCTCGACATAGAGCAGGGCGGCGTCCGCCTCCCGGGCCAGACCCACCCGGATGGTGCCGGGCCGGTCTCCCACGCCGTGCTTGGCGGCGTTGGTGAGCAGCTCGTTGAGGATGAGCGCGAGCGGCACCGCGGCGTCGTTGCCGAGCACGCCGGATGCGCGCTCGCGCACGATCTCGATGTCCGGCCGGAATGACTGCTGCGCGGTGTTGCATACCGCGGCGAGCAATTCCTCGGCGTCGCATCGGGTCGCGTCGCTCGTGGCGTAGAGGACGCGCTGGGCGGCCGCGATCGCCGCGATGCGGCCGCCGGCCTCGGCGAGGACCCTCTTCGCCTCCTGGCTGCCCGTCTGCTTCGACGCCGAGTGGAGCAGCGACTGCAGCATCTGCATGTTGTTCTTGACGCGGTGATTGAGCTCGTTGAGCAGCATGCGCTGCTGCGTCTCCGCCTGCTTGCGTTCGCTGACGTCGATCAGCATGTTGATCGCGCCGACGATCCTGCCGGTGCCGTCGCGCAGCGGCGTCGCGTAGGGCATGAACGGAACGCGCGTGCCGTCTGGACGCTCCGCGATCGCCTCGGCGTCGCGGACCGCCCGCCCTTCCTTCAGCGCGATCGCCAGCGGGCACTCGTCGTGCGGCAAGGGCGTTCCGTCCGGCTGATAGAGCTTCCAGGTGACGCACCATTCGTCGACGCCGATGACCGGGGTACGGCCGGCGAGCTCGACGGCAGACTGGTTGAAAAAAGTGATCCTGCCCTGCGCGTCGGTGGTGTAGATCGCGGCCGGAATGGCCGCGATCAGGTCCTGCAGGCGGCGCTCGCTCTCGCGCAGCTTCGCCTCCGCGTCCTTGCGCTCGGTGATGTCGCGCGCAATCTTCGAAGCGCCGATGATCTTGCCGCGCGAATCCCGCATCGGCGACACCGTAAGCGCGACGTCGACCAGGCTGCCGTCCTTGCGGCGGCGGACGGTCTCGTAATGTTCGGTCGGCTCGCCTCTGCGGACACGCGCCAGGATGCCGGGCTCCTCGTCCAGCCGCTCCGGCGGGATCAGCATGGTGATCGGCCGGCCGACCGCTTCGGCGGCTTCGTAGCCGAACAGGCGCTCTGCGCCCCGGTTCCAGCTCGTGATGACGCCATCGAGATCCTTGCTGATGATCGCGTCATCGGACCATTCGACGATCGCGGCGAACTGGTGCGCCGCGCGTTCCGCGGCGGAGCGTGCCGTCTCGGCCTGTATGCGCGCCACGGCGAGCCCGAGATGGCGCGCGATGGCGAGCGCGACATCGATCTCGGCATCGCTGAAGGTATGCGGCGCGTCGAAATAGGCCATGAACTTGCCGAGCAGGCGCCCGCCTTCGCTGATCGGGATGAACCCGAGGGCGCCGATCCCCTCTGCGCGGACGGCCTGCCTCAGCGTGTCGGGAAGCTCCGCATGCGCAAGGTCGGAGATCCAGATCGGCTGCGGATCCTGCGTTCCGGGTGCCCAGGGCGAATGACCGTCGACGGCGTTCCGATAGGATCCCGAAAGCCCGCGCCATGCGACGAAGCGCATCGCGTCCGAGTCGTCGAGGAGGAGGATCGAAGCGCGCTCGCAACGCAGCGCGCGGATGATCGCCTCCAGCGCCGGCTCGTAGACCTGGGGCAGGGTGGTTGCATGCTGCAGACGCGCGCTGAGCCGGTAGACCGCCGCGAGCTCCTCCACGCGGCGCGCGAGCTGCTCCTCCGCCCGCTTGCGGTCGTCGATGTCGTGCTGGACGCGGATCGCGTACAGAAGCCGTCCCTGCGCGTCGCGCACGCTCGACGAGGTGGTCGAGACCCAGACGTGGCGGCCGTCGGCGCGGCGCAGGCGGTTCTCGATCGTGTAGCTGTCGATCTCGCCCGCGACCTGGCGGCGGAACTGGTCGCTATCGGCGGGCCGATCGTCGGCGTGCGTCTCGTCGAAGATCGACCGCCCCTCGAGCTGCTCGGCCGAGCAGCCCATCAGCGCGCACGCCTGCGCGTTCACCCGGCGGACGATTCCGTCGGCATCCACCTCGGCGATCCCGAGCGGCAGCGTCTCGACGAGGTCGCGCGGCATGTTCCCGGGCATGCGCGTGCGGCGCGGAACATCGCGCGTCAGGTCGGGCGCTGAGGTCGCCACGAGGTCCTCCATGCTCATACACGCACTCCGGCAAAACCGGCGGGCATCGCTGGTCCTGTCGCTGGTTGTGGAGCCACCGGCGCGAGCGCCACGCAGCAAAAATTTGCGCGCACACCCCCACACGAGAACGCGCGGGCGGCCGGAAAGTTCCACGGTCGGGTTTCCGTCGGCCGTGTGCCCAGCGCCCGCCCGACATGGGGCCGGCGGCGGAACTCGGACCGTGGGCCGGGCTTCGGCCCCGCCGGCGCGCTCAGGTCCACCGGGCCAGGATCGCCTCGGCATCGGCGGCCTCGATCTGCTCGCTGTAGCGCCGATTGTAGATCTTCATCAGCGCATCATGGCCCTCGTCGGACGAGCTGCAGACCGCGTCGCGCACCAGGATCACCGGATATCCGGCGTCCACCGCGCCCAGCACGGTGGCGAGCACGCACACATCGGTTTCCGATCCCGTCACGATCAGCCCATCCGCCCCTCGCTGGCGAAGATGCGCGGGCAGGGCGGCTTCGGCGAACCCCGAGTAGCGGCTCTTGTCGATGACGGTGGCCGGTGGATTGAGGCGCGCGAGCGGCTCGACGAGCGCGAGCAGGCCGGGATCGATGCGCTCCCGTGTCGTTTCGCGCCAGCGCTCGTAATAGTGCCGCCACGCACCCGGCATTCCATCGGGCCGCGACGGAGGGATGAACCGGGTGAAGACGGTGCGCTCGGGGAACCGTCCGGCGATCTCGGCGACCACTGGAAGGACCCGTTTCATCCATGGGGTCGGCCACGGGCCTTCGTCGGTGAAAAGGCGCTGCATGTCGACGCACAGGTGCACGGTCCGTGCGGTCGGCATGAAGCGGCGAAGATGATCCGCCATCGTGGTGCGCGTCCTCAATGTTCCCGCAGCCGGCAAGGCCATACCGCGCCGTTCACGAAAACAGTCGAGCGCGCGCGACCGTTCCGCGGGACGGACCGCGGTTCTGGCCGTCGCCGAAATTTTTTGCGTCTGTCATCGAATGGGCAGACAAATGCCGCAACCCCGCGGCACGATGCAATCAACACGGGAGGGGGAAATTCCCCTAGGAGCCAGGCAATGAATTTCCCCGAGGGTGGAGGTGACATCGTGCGCGCATCGGCGGTCTCCGGTTACGCTTTCGATCCGGAAGCGACGCACGCGATGGGCATTGCGTTCGACGGTGCATGCTGGACGCTGGGACTCGAGGACCGATCGGCAGCGGTCGCGACCAAGCTCGCTCTTGCGGTGCTCGAGCAGGCGGCGGGCGGACAACGCGATCCGCACTGCTTGCGCCGCCAGGTTCTGATCGCGTTCGCGCATTGACCGGCTTGCGGATGGCGGGCTCATCGCCGACGCCGCAGTCCTCAATCGTCATCAGACCGGGCGTGCGACCCGGTCCGAGGTGGCTTGTGCCAGCGCGAGGCGCACCCGGACGGCGAGTTCGTCCTGATGAGGCGCGCCCTCACTCCCGCGTATAGGGGTCGAGCTTTTCTCGAATGAGCGGGTGCAAGCTCGCCGGCCGCAGGTTGTGCGCGATTCGGCGCGCCCGGTCGGCGAGGTCGAGCCAAGCCTCCGCAAGCTTGAGCAATCGTCCCTTGTCGGCGCTCGATGACGCGCGCTGCGCAAGCAGGATCGTTTCGGCCGCGTTGCGGCGATAGTCGGCTTCCATGGTCATGGGGCTCTCCCCCAAGGGGGCCTGCCGCGTGTGCGGAAAGGCACAGTGCCTTCGTCCGCTTCAACGCAGAAGCGAAATGAACGTTCCGGTTGTCCGGCTGCATCGAGCCGATTTTGCCTGCCGCGAACGGAACTTGGCCTGTGCGAGAGGCCGCCGGTGCAACCACCAAGCTGCGGCCCGGCCCGGGTTCCCGGGCGGCATGAGGTCCTGCGCAGGCTGTTGCATCCCTTTGCGCGATGCGTCATTTCAGCCGCATGGCCGAGGACATCCGCTTCAACAGGACCTTTCCGCTCGCGCCCGGCCGCGTGGAGGAGGTGGCGCCGGGCGTGCGCCGCCTGCTGTGCGACAATCCAAGCCCGTTCACATTCAAGGGGACGGTGAGCTACATCGTGGGCCGCGGGCAGGTTGCGATCATCGATCCGGGCCCCGATGACGAGAAGCACATTGCCGCCTTGCTCGATGCAGTGCGCGGCGAGACCGTCACCCACGTCCTGGTCACCCATACCCATCGCGACCATTCGCCCGCCGTCGTGCGGGTGAAGGCGGCGACCGGCGCGACGACGTTCGGCGAAGGCCCCCACCGCGCCGCCCGTTCGCTGCACATCGGCGAAGCGCCGCGGCTCGACGCCAGCAACGACACCGATTTCAATCCCGACCGGAGGCTCGCGGACGGCGAGGTGGTGAGCGGGCCCGGCTTCACGCTGGAAGCGATCGCCACGCCCGGCCACACCGCCAACCACATGGCCTATGCGCTGCGCGATCAGAATTTGATCTTCTCCGGCGATCACGTGATGGGCTGGTCGACCTCGATCGTCGCGCCGCCGGACGGCGCCATGAGCGACTACATGGCATCGCTCGAGAAGCTCGGCCGCCGCGCCGAGCCGGTCTATCTCCCGGGCCACGGCGACCTCATTCGCGAGGCGCCCGGGTTCGTGCAGTCCTACATCCGGCATCGCCAGGGCCGCGAGGCCTCGATCCTGCATCGGCTGGGCAAGGGCGCGGCCGATATCCCGACCCTGGTGCGCGCCATCTATATCGGGCTCGACCCGCGGCTCAGCCGCGCCGCCGGGCTTTCCGTGCTCGCCCACCTCGAGGATCTGGTGGTGCGCGGCCTGGTCGCCACCGACGGCGCGCCCTCGGTGGCCGGCACTTATCGCCTCGCAGGCTGATCAGGAGCGGCTCGGCGCGGAGTCATTCCTCGCGGTTGCGGGAATGTCGCTGACGGTGTCGTTGGCCGATCCGCTCGTCCGGACGGGCGCAAGCACGCCCGCTGCTTCCAGCACCGGATAGGCGACCGAACAGATGTGGGAGTGGATCCGTTTCAGATCGCGCAGGACGTCGAGGTGCAGCGAGCTCGTCTCGATGCTTTCGGGCCGCCCGTCGCGCAGCCGCGCCAAGTGGCTTTCCGCCGCGGTAAGCTCGGCATTCCGCAGCTCTCCCTTCTCGGCGAGTAGCTTTCGCGCGTCGCTTACATCGCCCGACATGAACGTGCCGAGCGCAAGCCGCAGGCTTTCCAGGATGCGCTTGTGGAAGGCTTCCAGCTCGGCCGCGCCGTCGCTCGAGAACTGCAGCTTCCGCTTGATCTTCTTGGCGGCGAGCTCGCTGAGGTTCTTGTCGATGATGTCGCCGATATGCTCGAGGTTGATGGCGAACGAAATGATTTCCATCGCACGCCGCCCCTCGCGCTCATCGAGGCTGCCGCGCGTCAATCTCGTGACATAGAGCTTGACCGCCTCGTCCAGGCGATCGACCGCGTTGTCCATCTTCGAGACCTCCACGACCATGCCGCGATCGTTGGTCATGAGCGCAGTCATGACGTTGCGCAGCATGGTCTCGACCAGGTCGCCCATGCGCAGGGTCTCGCGCGCGGCATCCGCCAATGCCAGCGACGGGGTGTCGAGCGCGGCCTCGTCGAGGTGGCGCGGGGCGAACGGATCGCGCGCCTGAAGCGGAGCCGGAAACACCTTGGCGAGCAGCCAGGCCAGGGGATCCAGCAACCCGATGAACACCAGCGCCAGCGCGAGGTTGAACGCGATGTGAAACTCCGCCGTCATCTTCGCCATGTCGGGTTGGATGGCGTGCAACCCGCTTGCGATCGGGCCGAGAAGCGGAACCACGACCGCGATCCCGAACAGCCGATTGAGCAGGTTTCCGACCGGCAGGCGATAGGTGCTGGGATCGCTGCGATGCACGGCTTCGAGGACCGGATTGATCGCGCTGCCGAGGTTGGCCCCGGCAACCAGGGCGATGGTCGCCTCCGGCGTGATGAATTGAGAATAGGCGAGGGACATGATCAGCAGGACGGTCGCCACGCTCGAGTGCGCCGCCCAGGTCAGCGCGGCCGCGAAGACGATACAGAAGGTCGGGTCCGTCGTGACCAGGCCGAGCAGCGACCGCAGGTTCGGCGCGTTCTCGGCGGGGGCCAGCGTATCGAGCAGGATATGCAGCGCCAGGAGCATCAGGCCGAGCCCGATGCCAACGCGGCCGAGATCCTTCGCGCGCGTGTTCCCGCTGCGAAACGCGACCAGGCCCGCAATGAGGAGGATGGGAGCGACAGCCGAGACGTTGAACGAGAGAACCTGCACGATCAGTGTGGTGCCGACATTCGCGCCGAGCATGATCGCCAAGGCGGGAACGAGCGACACCATGCCGGCGGAGACGAACGACGCGGTCATCAGGCCGGTCGCCGTGCTGCTCTGCAGGATTGCGGTGAGGATCAGCCCGGCGGCGAAGCCGGAGAAGCGATTGCTGATCGCTTTCGACAGGAGGTGGCGAAGATCGGAGCCGAACGCACGCAGGATGCCGCTGCGGACCATATGCAGGCCCCACAGCAGGAGTGCGACGCCGCCCATGAGATCGAGAAGAACGATCGTGCCCATCGCCGTCAGTCCAGTCGCGATGCGGGCGCAGTTTAGTGCCCGCGGCACCCACGTCCAGAGTAAACAAGACAAGAGGGCCCGTGTTCCGGCCTGCGCCCTCGCAACTCCCGAAGGCTATCGTTTCGACGGCTGATTGCCTTTCTGCGGCGGCGCCTTGGCCTTCGGCGCCGGGCGGGCGGGCTGCTGCGCCTTCTCCGTGCTTGCGTCGTCGATCTGCTCGAGCAGGGTGCGGATGCGCGCCGCGTTGGTGCCGAAATCGTGCCGGCCGTAGCGCGAGGCGGAGCGCACGTCGATGCGCGCGCCCTGGCGAAGCGCGCGGATGCGCACCGCGACGTCGTCGCGAAAACCCATGATTGGCGTGCGCGCGACCGCCTCGATATAGCCGTCGCGGCCGGGCTGCGGCGGATGCGTATTGATCACCTGCCAGCGCCGCTTGTTGATGATCGCCAGCGTGGTGTCGTAGGCCGCCTGCGCGTTCACTTCCGTGTCGAGCGGCCCGATGTCCGGATAGGCGCGCCTCTGCTGCTCGGCCGCATAGAGGCCCGCATAGGCGATCGGGTTGGCCTGGCGCGAGCGCAGCCGCCCGATGGTCTCGAACCGCGGCGGGTCGATCGGATCGGTGGTGATGTCGGCGATCGCCGGCAGCCGATAGGCGAGCACGCCGAAATAGGCCGGATAGGCGAGCAGGGCGACGCCGATCAGCATGGCGGTCAGCGCGGCGCCCAGCCCCTCGGTGCCGTGCCGCCAGATGCCGATCAGCGCTAGCACGGCGAGCGCGATCGCAACCGCCGCCATGCCGAGCGCGGCCCCGAAGGTCGCGAGCACCGGCACGATCTCGAGCAGGCCCGCGCGCTCGATGATGATCGCGAGCAGCACCGCCGGCAGCGAGAAGATGGCGATGCGGCGCGCCCACACGGCGAGCCGCGACGCAGGCTCCAAGGCGATGCGGCGGACCGGCATGTCAGCTTCCGCGCCCGGCCGGTTGCGTGCCCGGAGCGCAGATCCGCTTCAAGGCGTCCCACTCCGCGGGATCGAGCAGGCCGAACATCGGCTTGCCGATTCCGCCGCCCGTCGCCGGCCGTGGGCCCGCGATGGCGTTGATCGCCGTCGCGCGATCCTGGGCTTCGGGATGGGTGAGCAGGATTTTGGTGAATGCGCCGGGCGTGCCGGCGATCCGGATCAGGATGGCGCCGAGCGCGCGCGGGTCGCCGCCGATCCTGGCGACGAGCCGCGCCCCGTAGGCGTCGGCCTGCGCTTCGGTCTCGCGCGAATAGGAGGACTGCAGCACCGTTCTCACCGCTATGACGGCCGCTCCCCCGCCGCCGAAGTCGCCCAGCAGCATGCCGAACACGAACGAGAGGCCGGCACTCTGGAGGAGCGCCCGCAACCCGTCGCGGTGCGCGACGTGACCCATCTCGTGGGCGATGACGCCGGCGAGCTCGTCGGGCGTGCTGGCCTTGTCGATCAAGCCTTGAAACACATAGACGCGGCCGCCGGGAATCGCAAATGCGTTCGCCACCGGCATGCGGATGACGGATGCGCGCAGCGGAAGCGGCAGGGCGGCCGCGCTCGCGAGCCGGCCGACGAGCTTGTCGAACGCCGCGCGGCCGGCCGCGTCGGCTTGGCCGCCGCCGCATTCGAACGGCCCGTTCCTCGATCCGCGGTCGAGGAAAAGGCGGATCTGGCGGTCGAGGCTCACCCCGAGCCGCTGCTCGAGCGAGAGCGGCACGATCGGCGCGATCTGCTCGGAGAGCGCCGGAATTCCGAACATCGCGACCAGGGCGGCGGAGACGGCCGCCGCGAGGCTCCAGCCGACGACGCGCAGCTGCGTGCGCCGGCTGGTGACCCGCACCCGCGCGCGGGTGCCGATGCGCTGCTCGAGCGCGGCCGCGAGCTCGGCGTCGCGCACCTCGAGCCGGGCGGGCACCGGCCCCCTGGCGAGGCCGACCCGCAGGATGCCTTCGGGCGCCGACAGGCTGGCAAGATCGGCGTAAGCCCACTCGGCCAGGAGCTCGCCGGCGGCGCCGCGGATCTGCAACGCCTCGGCTCCGAGCTCGAGCGCGATCTGCCGCCGCGAGCTGGTGGCGCCGTCGAAGAATATTCCCGGACCGGAGGTCTTCATCTGAAGCCGATTGGATCGTGCGCCGGCTGCGTCGCCGTATGGCGCTCACATGCCGCCGGCGCCGAGGGCGTCGACCAGTCCTTCGCCCACCGCCGAGCTCGCCACGGTGGCGTCGGCGCGCACGTTCTCGATCGCCTTGAAGCCTGTGATCTCGACAGAGTCGGCCATGATGCGCCAGAGCCGCAGCTTCACCGCGACTTGGTAGATGATCCAGACGCAGAACGCCAGCGCGAGATAGGCGACGAAGCCGCCGATCGCGCCGAGGATGCCGAGCTTCTCCTTGCCGATCCCCTGAGTCGTGAACAGCAGCGGGATCAGGAGGGCGATCGCTCCGAAGATCAGCGCGCCGACCAAGGTCACCAGCGTGGTCCATCCGAGATAGCGCAGATACGCGCCGTAGACGCTGCGCATGCGCAGCCGGCTCGACACCGCGATGCTGCCGATGCGCAGCCCGTTGAGCCACCAGCGCAGCACGATGGCCTGGAAGGCGGGATAAAGGACCACGACGGCAAGGAAGAACCAGCCGAACGCCCCGAAGACGGCGCCCGCCGCGCGCTTGAACGCGGCATTGGACTGGAAGAAGCCGGGATCGCGCGCAGCGCCGCTGCGCAAGCCCGCGGCGATCGAGTGCCAGTCGACCGTCTCGATCGCATAGGCGATCGTGGCGATCACCGGAACGAGCAGGATCAGCCACAGAAGCAGGCCCCGCAGCAGCAGCACCGCGCCGCTCCCCGCGAACGCGCCCTGCAGGTCGCCGTACCAGGTGCGGGACAGCTTGTAGCGCTCGAGGCTCGCCTGCGCGAACGGATAGGCGAGGCCGAGGGTGAACACGATCGCGATGCCCCACAGGATCGAGCGGAAGGCGTAGCGCCAGGCCGACCCGGTCTGATGCAGGCGCACGCCGCGAAACACAGTCCGCGTCAGCCGGTAGCGGCGGGCGCGGAAATAGGCGTACTGCCCCAGCACGCCGAGGATGACGTAGCCGACCAGGCCGGCGAACTGCCCGGCCGGGCCGAGGCTCAGGCCGGCGAGCGCGATCAGCACGAAGATCGGCACCAGGATCGCGATCGCGATCAGGAATCCGATCAGGAGCTCGATGGCGGTGCCGGTATATTCGGCGCTCTCGCCGCCGACCTCGGTATTGGCCCAGAGGAAGCGGCGCATGTCGGTGGTGAGCCAGAAGCGGTAGATGCCGAGGGTGAGCACCTGCAGGAAAGCGCCGCGGATCATCAGCCGGCGATAGACCGGCATCGGGCCGGTGAAGCGGCCGCGGACCGGGTCGGCCGCGCTTGCGGCGGGAAACGCCGGAATCGTGAGATCGTCCATGTCGCCCTCGTGCTGGCCGGCTG
>DASTZX010000016.1:0-2479 GCA_035764045.1 Xanthobacteraceae bacterium
CAGACCTCGTATGACGATCCGCTCGAGCGCCGCGTCGGCACGGTCGGCCGCGTCCATCCGCATGTCGAGGTCAAGATCGTCGACAATGAGGGCCGCATCGTGCCGCCGGGTGTCTCCGGCGAGCTGTGCACGCGGGGGTACTCGGTGATGCTGGGATATTGGGACGATCCGGAGCGGACAGCCGAGGCGATCGACCGCGCGCGTTGGATGCATACCGGCGACCTCGCCACATTGGACGAGGAGGGCTATTGCAACATCGTCGGCCGCATCAAGGACATGGTGATCAGGGGCGGCGAGAACGTCTATCCGCGCGAGATCGAGGAGTTCCTCTTCCGCCATCCCAAGATCGAGGCGGTGCAGGTGGTGGGCGTGCCCGATCGCAAATACGGCGAGGAGCTGTGCGCCTGGGTCAAGCTCAAGCCGGGCGCAGGATCGCTCAGCGCCGAGGATGTGCGTGCCTTCTGCCAGGGCCAGATCGCCCACTACAAGATCCCGCGCTACGTCAAATTCGTCGACAGCTTCCCGATGACCGTCACCGGCAAGGTGCAGAAATTTCTGATGCGCGAGCAGATGGTGAAAGAGCTGGGCCTGGCGGAGGAGCGCACCGCCTAGGAGCCTGTGCCGGTAATGGCGGGCACGGGCGGTTTAGGAAGGGCAGGGCATTTCCAGCCGAGATGGGGCCTGGCGTCACGCCGTTGCTGCTGCGAGCTTGAGGAGGTTGTGGGCGGTGCAGATCATCGCCCATTCGCCTCTGACCTTGTCGAGGCCGCGGAGAAGGAACTGTCGGAAGCTCCTGGGAGCTTTGATCTGGCCGAACACCGGTTCGACGATCTGCTTGCGCAAGCGGTAGCGGCTGCGTCTTCCGGCACGACGGAGCTTCGTCGCCATGGCGGCGACGCGCGAGCGCTGGCGCATGCGCCGCTTGCCGGCCGGGTCGCCGCCGGCGTGGCGCGCGCGGCCCGGGGCGAGGTAAGCGGCAATGCGCCCTCTGGCCAGGAAGGCGAGATTTGCCTCGTCGCAATAAGCGGCATCGGCCGAGAGTTCGGCGGGTTTGGCGCGCAGGTCGTGCCGGATCGCCTTGACCAGCGGGACGAGGGCGCCGCGGTCCGCGGCGTTGGTCTGCACGCGCTGCGCCAGGATGATTTGATGCGCGCCGTCGACGGCGATCTGCGCATTGTAGCCCTGGATCACGCCGTCCCGCGTCGGCAGGATGCGGCTGTCGGGGTCGGTGAAGTTGCGCTGCGCCCGGTCGGGCGGGCCGCCGTCCGGCGCCCGCTTCGGCCGGCCGTGCTCCATCATGCCGGTGGACGGCCCCGGTCCGTCGTCATCGCTGGGCGGCGCTTTCGCCTCCGCCTCGAGCGCCGCCTTGGCCTGGCGCAGGCGCTCGAGCCGCTGCTGCTTGTCGGCGACCCAGTCCGGCAGCTCATCCCCGCGCGCCGTGCCGTGCGCCCGGTCTTCCTCGCTATCGGCGGCCGCGGCGCGCGCAAACCAGGCGTTCACCTCGGCCTCCAGCTTGGCCTCGGCCGCGCGCATCCGCCCGTAGCTCATCGCCTTGTGCTTGGACGCATTCGCCTTGATCTTGGTGCCGTCGAGCGCCACGTGCCCGAGCTTCACCAGTCCCGCTTGGCGGCACAAGCGCAGCACCTGGACGAAGAGATCGCCCAATGCCTTCAGATGCCGCCGGCGGAACTCCGCTGTCGTGCGGAAGTCCGGACGGCTCATCCCAGTCACCGCCATAAAGTCCACCCGCTCCTCGCAGGCGCGCGCCAATTGCCGCGACGAA
Organism: Xanthobacteraceae bacterium; assembly: GCA_035764045.1. Taxonomy (GTDB): domain Bacteria; phylum Pseudomonadota; class Alphaproteobacteria; order Rhizobiales; family Xanthobacteraceae; genus JAVDCA01. Next base: position 1,784 of record DASTZX010000016.1, read on the forward strand.
TAGATGCCGCGGCTGTAGCCGTAGAGCAGCAGCGCCACCATCATCGCCGGATGGTAGGGGGGATAGCCCCGCTCCTCGCCATAGCAGGCGAAGATCGCTCCCAGGTCCAACTCCGTCCGCACCGTCTCCCGCACAAAGTGCGCCATGTGCTTGGCCGGAACAAAATCCTGGACCGAGGGCGGAAACAGCCACACCTCGTCCACATGCCACGCTCGAAAGGTCTTGCTCATGCCCAATAGCGAATCACGATCGCCCGCCGCCGTCGAGCAAAACCCAATTACTCAGACAGGCTCCTAGGCGCCCAAATGCTGCCATATTGACGGGCTAAGACGCACAGGCATACGGGACGGATTCCGCTCGCCCATGCCGGGGTTGGTCCCGCATCGGGATATGCTATGGTCCCGAGCTGAAAGCCCTAGGAATCTCAGGAACTAGCGACGAGCCATGGCGGGCCATTCCCAGTTCAAGAACATCATGTATCGCAAGGGCGCGCAGGACAAAAAGCGCGCCAAGATCTTCACCAAGATCATTCGCGAGCTCACCACCGCCGCCCGCACCGGCCTGCCCGACGTCACCGCCAATCCGCGGCTGCGCGCTGCGGTCATCGCCGCCAAGGAAGCGAACATGCCGAAGGACACCGTCGAGCGCGCGATTCGGCGCGGCGCCGGCGGCGAGGATGGCGAGAAGTATGAAGAG
>DASTZX010000017.1:0-9964 GCA_035764045.1 Xanthobacteraceae bacterium
GCGGCTCACGCCGACTCCGTTTGACACCATCATTTTGAGGGACGACCGCCACAGCCGCCAAGCGATCCGCTCGCGGGCGCGCACCACAGCGCCGTAGCGAGCGGGCGGCTGACTTGGCGGCGGCCCGTTACCCTATCTACAAGTCGTTCACGCCCCCTCGTTGGGATCGTGGAAGAGCTCGCCGACGATCGCCGTGACGCCCGGTTGGCCGGACACCAGGTGGTATCGCCCCTCGCGGTCGCGGCCGAGGCGTCCGTCCTGGCGCAGCGCATCGAGCGCGCAGGCGATTTCGCGGCCATCGTCGCTGCCGAGCGACTCGACCACATCGGCATAGAACATCGGTCCCGCCGTCAGCGCCTGCTCGACCGTCTGGAATCGCGGCGGGCCGGCGAACACCTTGGCGGCGCAGCGCGTATAGGTCATGTCGCCCTCGCGGCCGAAGCGGCGCGTGCAATCGAACCCGACCTTCGCGCCGGTGCGCCGACCATTGAGCGACGGATCCATGGTCTGGCCCTGCATGCCTTGCAGCACCACCAGATCCTCGTCGGCCTGGAAACGCGTCCCGAACGCCCAGTCCACCTGCCGCTCGTCGCGGATGTCGATGTCGTGGTCGAACACGTAAATGGTCTTGAGCCGCAGGATGCCCTTGAACAGCGCCTCGATCGCGGCGCGCGCCTCGCCCGCCGCGCGCTGGCGGATCGCCACCCGCACGGTGGCGCCGCCGCCGGAATGCAGCCGGACCGCCACCGCGACCGGCTCGGCGATGGCCGCGCGCAGGACCTTCATCGCCTCGGCCTCGGTGCGTACGGCGGTGATCACGGTCGAGTCGGTCTGGTCGAGCACGAAGGCCGAGCCGTGCAGCAGCGTGTGATGCAGCGCGTCGCGCCGCATCGTGATGGCCGTGCAGTGAAACACCGGATCCATGTGGATCGCGCCGTAATAGCCCATGTACTCGCCATACGGCCCTTCCGGCTCGCAGTAGCCGCGCTCGTCGAAATAGCCTTCGAGCGTGATCTCGGCATCGGCCGGCACCAGGATGTCGTTGGTCAGGCTCTTCACCACCGGCGCCGGCTCGCCGCGGAAGTTGGCGACCAGGGCGAGCTCGTCCACCGGCTGGCGCGTGGTCGCGGCGACGAAGTCGAGCGGATGACCGCCGATCGTGAAGGTGACCGGGAGCCGCTCGCGGCGTGCCGCGCAGGCGGTGTAGATGCGCTTGAGGTCCGACGGCGCCGTCACGTTGGTGCCCGCCTCGTAGCGGTTGCGCAGGCTCAAGCGCCGGCAGCCGACATTGCGTCGTCCGGTCTGCGGATCGATCGTGTAGTCGATCGCCGAGCTCAGGTAGCAGCTGCCGTCGAGCGCGTGCTGGGGATGGAACGGAAGCCGGCTGAGGTCGACATCCTTGCCGGTGATCTTGATCGCGTGCGCCGGCGCCTCGTCCGATGGCACCTCGATCAGCGGCTGCGGACTGTTCAGCCGCTTGTGATATTCGTCGTAGAGGCCCTCCTCCCGGGTATCGAAGGCGGCGGCGAGCCGCCGGCGGCTGCCCCCCGTCTTGGCCGCGAGCTCGAGCCGCTCCGGTCCCGCATTCCTGAACAGCAGCGCCTTGTCGGTGCTCTCGATGATCTCGCTCAGGCGCGTGAGCGCGACCGGCTCGTCGTGGATTTCCACCTCGCCGAGATCGATCAGCCGCTCGACGAACCGGCGCAGCCGGAATTTCTCCATGTCCAGCTTCGCGGCGGCGGCTTTCATGGTCATGATCGTGTCCTCACCCGTTCCCGCGTCTCAGGATTGCGGAGTTTGTTCGTTGCGCAGCGCGCGCCAGACGCGCTCCGGCGTGATCGGCAGCTCGATATGGGTCACCCCGTAGGCCGCCAGCGCATCGACCACCGCGTTCGCCACCGCGCCGAGCGCCGGCGTGGTGCCGCCCTCCCCGCCCGCGCGCACGCCGAGCGGATTGCTCGGCGCCGGAGTCTCGGACAGCTCGGTCGCAAAATGCGGCAACAAATCGGCGCGCGGCATCGCATAGTCCATCAACGAGCCGGACAGCAGCTGGCCGGTCTCGGGATCGTAGCAGCACTGCTCCCACAACGCCTGCCCCACCCCTTGCGTGATCGCGCCGTGGGTCTGGCCATGCAGGATCAGCGGATTGACGGCGCGGCCTACGTCGTCGACCGCGGTGTAGCGCACGATCTCGACCTCGCCGGTCTCCGGATCGATCTCGACCTCGCACACGTGGCTGCCGAACGGAAAGGCCGCAACCCGGATGGTCTCGTCGCAGTCCGCCTCGAGCGGGCCGCGCAAATCCGCCGGCAGGTCCTCGCCGCTCTCCGCCGCGCGCGCCACCTCGAACAGGCCGATCGCCCGGTCGGTGCCCATGACGGTGAAGCGCCCGTCGGCAAACGCGATGTCGGCGCGGTCCGCTTCGAGCCGATGCGCCGCGATCGCCGCCGCCTTGTCGAGGATGCGGTGCGAGGCCTTCCCCATGACGATGCCCGCCATGCGCATCGAGCGTCCCGAATGCGAGCCGCCGCCGACCGGCACCGCATCGGTGTCGCCCTGAATCAGGCGGATCGAGTCGATCGGCGCACCCAGCCATTCGGCCACGCATTGGGCGAAGCTCGTCTCGTGGCCCTGGCCGCTCGACAGCGTGCCGACCGCGACATCGATGCGGCCCGCGCCGTGCACGGTGACGCGCGCATATTCGCGCGGGGCGCCGCTCGTCGCCTCGATGTAGTTCGCCAGCCCGATGCCGCGCAGCCTCCCGCGCCGCTTCGCCTCGCGCCGCCGCTGCGCGAATCCGTCCCAGTCGGCGAGCGCGAGGGCGCGCGCCATGGCAAGTCGGTAGTCGCCGCTGTCGTAGGTCATCCCCAGCGAATTGGCGTAAGGCTGCGCCGACGGCGGGACGAGATTGCGCCGGCGCAGCGCAATGCGGTCGCGCGAGAGCGTGCGGGCCGCGATGTCGATCAGGCGCTCGATCGCGAACATCGCCTCGGGCCGCCCGGCGCTGCGGTAGGGACTGGTCGGCGGCGTATTCGTCAGCACCGCGCGGGCGCGGATATGCGCCGCCGGCACACGATAGACCGAGGTGAGGAGCTCGCTGCATTTGAGCAGCGGCACGTACATCACGCTGTGCGCGCCGACATTGCAGGTGACGGCGCCGCGCAGCGCCAGAAAGCGGCCGTCCGCATCGAGCGCGAGCTCGGCCTCGATCACCTGGTCCCGGCCCTGGTAGTCGGTCGCGAAGGCTTCGGTGCGCTCGCAGGTCCACTTGACCGGGCGGCCGAGCCGTTTTGCGGCCCACACCACGAGCGCGAACTCGGGATAGAAGGCGTTGCGGGTGCCGTAATTGCCGCCGACGTCGCCCGCGACCACGCGGACCGCGCTCTCGGGCACGCCGAGAATGGCGGCGAGCTCGCGCTTCTGCCGCACCACCCCGCCGCTGCCGGCATGGAGCACGTGGCGGCCGCTCGCCGGGTCGTAGACGCCGACCGCGGCGCGCGGGTCGAGCGGCACACCGGTGACGCGCTGCACCCAGGTGTCGAGCTCCACCACATGGGCCGCGTGCGCGAATGCGGCGGCTGTCGCGGCAGCGTCGCCGACCTCGGCATCGACGCAGACATTGGCGACCTCGTCGTAAAGCTGCACCGCGCCCGGCTCGCGCGCGGCGCGCGCCGCGACCACGGGGGGCAGCGGCGCGTAATCGACCGCGACCCGCTCGGCGGCGTCGCGGGCCGCCGGCAGCGTCTCGGCCACCACCATCGCGACCGCCGCGCCGACATGGCGCACGCAATCGGTCGCAAGCAGCGGATGCGGCGCGAACCCGTGCTCCGAACCGTCGCGGTTCTTGAGCGCGATGTCGGCCGGCGGCGTCATCGGGATCGGGTGGTGCGGGATCGCCTTGAGCCCGTCGGCCTCGACGTCGGCGCCGGTGAGCACCGCGAGCACACCCGGCATCGCGCGGGCCTTCGTGGTCTCGATTGCGCCGATGCGGGCATGGGCATGCGGCGAGCGCACGATCGCCGCATAGGCCTGGCCCGGCAGGTCGAGGTCGTCGGAATAACGGCCGCCGCCGGTGAGCAGGCGCAGATCCTCCTTGCGGGTCAGCGCTCGTCCGATGGTCGCAGGCATGGCGGAAGCTTCCGGCAGGCGTAAGGTGCAGAGCATATCGTCTCCGCTTGCAGGGAGCCACCTCTCCCTAGCTATACCGAATCCGGGCTCTGGTGCGTCATTGCCCGCGAAAGCGGCCAATCCAGTATTCACGACAGGGCGTTGGATCCGGCTGTACCCATCGATCCGCTGCGGAGTACTGGATCGTCCGCTTGCGCGGACGATGACGGCCATGGATCGCATTGACACGACCCGGTCGCCTCGGTTGCCGCGATCCCGCCCGTCGTTCTAAGCTGGCCCGCAACCGCAGCACCGCACGAGGCCACCATGCGCCCCTTCGCAAGCTTGCGTGTTTCCGCGACCGCCGTTGCGGCCCTGGCTGTCCTCGCCTTTCCGGCCACGGCACAGACGGCCTCATGGCGGCACGGCATCATCGAGGCGAAGAGCGACGCCGGCTTCCAGGTCATGGCGATGCGCGGGGGCTTCGCGCAAAAGCTCGGCATCGATATCAAATACGCCTACTTCCAGAACGACGTGATCATGCTGCGCGGGCTGCTCGCCGGCGAGCTCGACAGCTACGAAGGCACGCCGGCTCCGGCGCTGCTCGCCGGCGGCCGCAATGCCGGGATCAAGATCATCGGCTGTCATTGGCAGAACGTGGTGCACAGCGTGTTCGCGCGCGCCAACTTCAAGGGACCGGCCGACATGAAGGGTGCCACCATGGCGATCTCGGCGCCGAACGCGGCGCCCGACCTGATCGCCAAGGCGTACCTGGCGCAGAACGATATTCCGCTCGCCGCGGTGAAGTTCGCCTCGCTCGGCAACGATCCCGACCGCTATAAGGCAGTTGCGAGCGGGGTCGCGCTCGCCACCGTGATCTCGATCGAGTTCTCGCAGCTCGCCGCCAAGGACGGCATCAAGCTCGTGGCGCGCGGCAGCGACGTGATGCCGAAGTACCAGCGGCTCTGCACCATGACCAGCGACAAGCTCATCGCGTCGCGGCGGGAGGATATCGTCCGCTTCCTCGCCGCGCAGATGCAGGGCTACCGATTCGCGCTTGCCAACCGCGACCAGGAGCTTGCGGTCACCCGCGAGATCACCGGCATCAAGCCGGATGATCAGCGGCCGGAGTTCATGTTCGCCGAGGCGTCAAACCACAAGACCGGCATCGATCCGGCCATGCCGATCGTGTTGGACAAGCTCGCCTGGGTGCAAGGCGCGATGGTCGCGGCCGGGAACCTGCCGCAGGCCTATGATCTCACCCGCGTGGTTGATCCCTCGCTGCGCGCCGAAGCCCTCCGGCGCGCCGGCATGGCGGAGTAAGCCGCGCCGCAAGGCGGATCAGGCCCGCGAACAGGCCAGTTGGGTTCGTTTTGCGGATTGGGTTCGTTCTGCCGGTTGGGTTCGTTCTGCCGGTTGGGTTCGTTCTGCGAAAAGAGGTTGTTCCTCACGGCACGACGGCGCGCCCAGGAGCGCGCGGGGTCCGAGCGTCGTTCCTGCTTTGTGCTAGCCGAAACCACCCGCCCGGCAATCAAAGAAACAAGATTTGCCGCCTATTCGCCTGCCCCCCGGGCGACGCCGCACGGCCCGGCCCAACAGCATCGATCCGAAGCGGCGCGCGAAGGCTTGCGATTTTTTTTGCCCGCGATGTCACATCCGACCCGGCTGCTTCGTCTTGAAGGTGAAAGACGATCGCTCCCGGGACCCGTGGCCCCGGCGGCGTCGATTGCAAGACGGAGAACAGCAATGATTCGATGGTTTCTGCGGCGACAGATCGCCTCGTTCGGGCGGAAATGGAACTATGACACCGGATATGTTCGCGACCTGGTCGATATCGACCCCCGCGCCGCCATGACGTTCGCCCGGGCGACCGGCATGGGGCGATACCGCAAGAACATTCCAGCCGCCGCGCACTTTGCCGCCGGCATCGTCAGCGTCATGGCCGAAGATTGCGGGCCCTGCACGCAACTCGCGATCAGCATGGCCGAGCGCGAGGGCGTCGAGCCGACCGTTCTGCGCGCGATCGTGGCGCGGGACTTCGTCGCCATGCCCGCCGAGGTCGCGCTGGCGGTCCGTTTCGCCGAGCTCACCCTGCGCCATGCGCCGGAGGCCGATGACGTGCGCGAGGAAGTGATCCGCCTGTGGGGCAAGCGGGGCCTGGTCTCGCTCGCCTTTGCGATCACGGCGGCGCGGATCTATCCGACATTGAAGTATGCGCTGGGGCACGGGCATGCCTGCAGCCGCCTCACCATCGGCGGCGAAACGCGGCCGGTGCTGCGCCAAGTGACGCGAGCCGCATGATCACCGCGAGCGACGAGGCAAAAGGATTCGAGGCGCATCGGCCGGCGCTGATGGGCCTCGCCTACCGCATGCTCGGCTCGCGCGCCGAGGCCGAGGATGTCGTGCAGGACGCCTATCTGCGCTGGCACGGGGCGGACCGTGCCGCCATCGAGCACCCGCGGCGCTATCTCGGCACCGTGGTGACGCGGCTCTGCCTCGACCGGATGAAGTCCGCGCAGGCGCGGCGCGAGGTGTATGTCGGACCGTGGCTTCCCGAGCCGATCGTCGACGAGCGGTTCGAGGACGAGGCCGCCGGCGAGCTCGCGCACGACATCTCGATTGCGCTGATGCTGGTGCTGGAACGCCTGTCGCCGCTCGAGCGCGCGAGCTTTCTGTTGCACGACGTGTTCGGCCTCGACTTCGCCGAAGTGGGCCGCACGCTCGGGCGCGGCGAAGCCGCCTGCCGGCAGCTTGCGGCCCGGGCCCGCACACATATCGAAGCGGGCCGCCCGCGCTTCGCTTCCTCACGCGAAGCGGGCGACCGGCTGGCCGCCGCGTTTCAGCGCGCCAACGCAGCGGGCGACATGCAGGCGTTGACGGCCCTGCTCGCCGAGGACGCCGTGCTCTATTCGGATGGCGGCGGCAAGCGCGCGGCCGCGCTCCAGCCGATCCGTGGCGCCGACAAGATCGTGCGCTTCCTCGCCGGGATGGCGCGCAAGACCCCCTCACTCCTGGCGTTCGATGTTCGGCGCGCGGCCGTCAACGGCCTCGCAGGTTTCGTGCTGCGCGAGCCCGACGGCTCGGTCGATACCGTGGCGATCGACCACCGCGACGGCCGCATCACCGCGATCTATCTGACCCGCAATCCCGAGAAGCTGCGCCACGTGCGGTTTTGACCGGGACCGGAGCCCGGATCGAGGACCGTAGCCCGGATGGAGCCCACGGGTCTCGCCTTCAGCGAGCCCGAGGACAGGCTCCGCGACATCCGGAAAGGAGCTGTCCCGCATTTCGCTTCGGCCTTCGCGCTCCGCGCTTCGGCGGACTCGCTCGCGCGGAACCCGCCGTAGCTCGCAAAGCGAGCGAAGGCGCGGCCGCTCAATGCGGGCCACTTGCTGCGCCACAGCGGAATGACGCAACGTGCCACAACCCGACATTCGAGAACGAAACCCCGGCGCGTGGCCGGGGCTCTGCATGTCTGCGCGTTGCGAACGATCAGGCCGTGGATTCCGCCGCCCGCTTCCGCCGCCACCAGCCGAGCAGGCCAGCGCTGGCGAAGATGAAGCCCGGCAAACCAGCGCCGAGCGCTGGACCGGGCACGGGTGCAAGGCCCGGCACTTCATCGCCTGTCTCCGGGCAGCGATCCACCGGTGATTGGAAAATCGGTGCTCGAATCGCCGCTGCCGGAAAAACGTGCCCGTCGATTCACCGGTGCGCCAGGACGGCGTCTCCGACCGCGCGCTGCTCACTGGCTCGTCCGCGAGTGGAATTGATGCTACGCCTCCGAGAAGTGCGGAAAGGTGATCCGCGTGTGCGGCATGAGGGCGCGGTAGGCCGATCCGGGTGCTAATCACGGGCGCGGACATAACAAACTATGTCGCTGACACTCACGCGAGGCTGCAACCCCGGCCGTTCCGGGTGAGGCCAAGGAAGGGGATCGATGAATTTGCGTCAGCTCAAGTATTTTGTGAGCGTGGTGGAGACGGGGAGCATGACCCGGGCGGCAGAGCAATTGCACGTGGCGCAAACGGCGCTTGGCATGCAGATTCGACAAATTGAAGAGGACCTTGGGGTTGCTCTGCTGGTTCGCCATTCCCGTGGGGTCGAGCCGACCAAGGCGGGACGCCTGCTGCACGAGCGCGCAGGCGCAATCCTCAAGCTGGTGGACCAGACCCGACGCGACGTGAGGTCGTGTGAGCGGGAGGAAAGCGAAACCATTCGGTTGGGGATCACGCCCGCATTGATGCTTACCCTGGGCACCGAACTGGCGGTCACGGTGCGGAATCATCTGCCGCAACTCTTTCTGAGCATGGCCGAAGCCATGAGCCATGTTCTCGTCGAGATGTTGGCGCGCCAGGAGGTAGATTTCATCCTTTGTTACGACGTGCCCGATCGGCCGGGCTTTTCCCGGACCGCGCTGTTGCAGGATGACTTGGTCCTCGCAACCTTACCGGGGCCGCGCCTATCGAGGCAGCCGATCGCGTTTGTCGACGTGTTGGACGAGACGCTCGCGATGCCGGAGGCTGGGGATTCGGTGCGAGCCGTGGTCGCCCGGACTGCCAATGAGCTGGGCCTCGAGTTGAATGTCGCATACGAGGTCCGTTCCATTGCCGCCATGAAGAACCTAGTCGCGCGCGGAGCGGCATCGAGCGTGCTGCCATATTTTTCGGTCGTCGAGGAGGTGAAGGCCGGCACCATCGATGCACGTCCCATCGTCACCCCCTCTCTTCGGCGCACGTTGTTTCTCGCCTCTTCGGCCAAGTCGGGGACCTTCAGAACGGAGGCCGGGTTCACAGGTGCGGTCCGATCCGCGCTCGAGAGGCTCGTCGAGGTGCTGGGACCGCTCGCCCACCCGCTGTGGGTGCGCACTGCCTGAGCGCGCTGTTTTTCCGCTGGCAGTCCTCGGCCGATCATATTGGACGCTCCTCGACGGAGCATGTCCGATGGGGTCCTCCGGGCCACCGCGATGCATTCGCGCGCTGAGCGGAGCGGACAACAGACGAGGACGACGTCAATGACACGTACAGTTTCCATGATTGCAGTCATGCTGCTCGGCTGCGCGGCAACCGTCGCGTCTGCACGCGGCCACGCAGCCAGCATCTATCAGGCGACGCTCGCCGAGCCGGGGCAGAAGACGGCGGAGGTCAGCACCGACGACATGCGCCGGCTGATCGTGGCGAACGATGCCTTGATCATCGATGCGCGCACCCGGGCTGAATTCAATGCCGGGCACATTCCCGGCGCCCACGTGCTGGACGTTCCGCAAAACGAGCAAGCCACCGCGGTCGCACGACTCGTTGGTAGCGATAAGAGCAGGTCGCTCGTGCTCTACTGCAACGGCCCGTTCTGTCAAGCCAGCCGCCGGTTGGCTGACCAGCTGCTCGCGCACGGATTCACCCATGTACGCCGTTATCAGCTCGGCATCCCGGTCTGGCGTGCGCTCGGCGGGCCGGTCGAGGTGGAAATCGAGGGAATTGTTCGGGTCCTGAAGCTCGACCGCACGGCCGTATTTGTCGACGGACGGTCCGCTGCCGAGTTTGGCAGGGGCAGTCTCGAAGGCGCTCAAAGCGCGCCGGCCGACGAACTCGCTTCGGGCGCGTTGAAGAAGCTTCCGCTTCCGGTGGACGACTTCAATCGCCGCGTCATCTTGTTCGCACACGATGCCGCGGCAGCGCGCCGGATGGCCGATGTGTTGAGCAAGCGGCCTTGGCACAATGTCTCCTACTTTCCCGGCGCGGCCGATCAGGTGATCGCGCTTTCAGGCAAGAAGTAGAGCAGTCTGGAAGTGGCGCCCGGACAGCGGCGCCACTTGCCGGACGCGAGACCCTGATGAATTCCCGAACGGGTTTGGGGACGGTCT
>DASTZX010000018.1:0-10815 GCA_035764045.1 Xanthobacteraceae bacterium
TGCCGGTCGAGATAGTAGGAGATGTAGACCGACACCAGCGCCGGCCCGATGCCCCACTGCAACATGTCGTAGTAGAGCGCGCCGATCGGGACGCTGGCGATCGGATCCGGCCCGAAGAAATGAATGGCCGCGGTCAGCCCCAACGGCCCCGAGAACAGCGCAAGGAAAAAGGTCCAGCAGTATGTGGCGAGATGCGACTGCACCGAGGGAATCACGAAGAAGCGCATGAGCAGGACCAGGATGAGCGCAAAGCCGTAGTTCGAGATCGAATAGAGCGACCAGGTCAGCGCGCGCTCGGCGCTCTGGTCGAAGACCACGCCGTGTCCCACCGCCAGGTCGTAGACGACGGCGGACACATAGACGCCGACATAGACGGAGGCGACGAGCACGCCCACATAGATGATCCAGTAGTGAAGCGGGTTTATGTATTTGGGCCCGATCTCGACGCCGAACTTTCTCGCCTGTGTCGACAAGGCCATTCTCGAGCTGTTGCGATAGACCAGGTAGCAGGCGACCAGGCGCGAAAGCCTCCCATGGAGAGCGTCGATCGTCTGCGGCAGACCGGCTCGCTCCTGATCGGACGCCGTTCCGGCCTTCCGCCTCGCCATTGCTCCCGACGCGGTCTCGAGGTCGGTCATGAGCGTCGGGAACGCGAAACTGGCTTCGTCGAAGAATGGGGTATCCTCGGCAGCGCTGAGGGCGCGCGTCAGCCACTCTTTCATGTAGCAGATCTCCGCCCATTTCCGCTCGGGCGTGCTGCGGTCCTTGCCGAAGTCATCCGTCGCCACCGTTCCGCCCGCCGCCGCCACCACCTTCAGGATCTCGTCCCCAGGGATGCACAGCGCATACTGGATCTTCGTCTTGATCTGCCGCACGAGCTCGGGGACGCTGATGCACGTCCGGATGAGGTTGCGCGGGATCAGGAGGACGTTCCACGGCGCTTCGAGCTTCAGCAGCGCGAGATACACGGCACCTATTGCGACCACGATGGCGAGGTAGGACGCCGACTTGGCTTTTGCCGCCGCCAGGATGCTGTCGGGTATGATCTTGAACGGCTCGGCGAGCTCGAGGACATCCCGGTGCTCGAGCACGAGCAGAAAAAAGAACAGGCACGCAAAGGCGACATAGACCCATCCGCCGAGCCGATATTGCTGCGGGCTCGTCATGTATCTCGGAGATGTCAGGGTGTCGTCGACCGCGATGGCGCGATCGAAAGCCTGGTACGCCAAGCCGCCCGCCACGAGCATTCCGAGCAATGTGATCGCCAGATGCGCCAGCTGCGCCAGCTGCGGAATCGTCTCGGCCGTGGCCCTCTCCGCGGCGAACGCCGGACCACAATCTCCGACCGCGTAGCTGAGGCAAACAAGGGTGAGAGACAGAATGAAGCGAATCATCGTGGCCACTCCCGCCCGGCCGTCGAACGAAGGTGGAGCGACGACCCTCTAGGGTTATCGTATGGCCGGAACCGAACGGAAGGGTATGAGGTAATTCACAGGCGCAATGGGGTTTTCGTGCCGCGCGCCTGCCTATGGCGACAAAGTTTCTCGATTTTGCGGCGGCTTTATCGCCCGTAGCGATAAACCTTGGCGCCTGGATGAAGACCTTTTGATGTCCTCTCGTGCTGCTTCCGGCGACGCACGACGTGAGCCGCATTCTTCGCGGGTCGACGAAGGGGCATGCACCGGAGTGCGTGCCCCCGCTTTGAAGATTATTCCAGTGTGCGAACCGGGCGACTAGCGGATCACGCCGTCGGAGAACAGGTCGGCGAGATCGGTTGCGTTTGCGGCACCGCCCAGCCAGGTGAAGTGATGCCGCGGATCGACGTCGAAGATTTCCTGCATGGTGCGCAGGAAGGACGAGTGGGAATACTGGATCGTGTTCGAATAGGGCACTCCGTTCACGTTCTTGTGCACGCTCTTGGAGATGACGATGAAGGGGAGGGGCCGGCTCGGGTCGTCGCCGCCTTCGCTTTCATCCCACCACAGGACGATCAGGCCATGGTCCTGATAGGCCTTGGAGGACATGATCAGGGGCACGATCCGGGCCAGGAAATTATCTCCCTGTGCGAGCCTGGCGGGATCGGCCGTGTTGCCGCTGTTCGGATAAATCCCGTAGCCGTTGGCGAGCGTGGTGTGCTGGTCGTTGAACTGGTTCGGCGTGATCCAGTTATAGTCGGCCACGGTGTCATTCGCCAGGTCGAGCGCGAGCTGCTGCAGCGGGGGGTAGTTCAGCCGCAGTGGATTCGACGTGGTGGTGTTGCAGCCACCGTTCGTGTCGGTGAAGTACAGCATCGGATTGTGCTTGGCGGCGTAGTTGAACTGGTTTGAATAGTTGTACGCGTTCGTTGCCGGAAGCGTGTAAGTGCCTGCATGGCTGAACAGCGGAACGGCCCACGCACTCGCCGGCAGCGGCGTGTTGGTGGCGTCGACGTTGACGTCCTCCTGATACGACTTCCACGACTTGCGGCCGACGGTCAGAAACGCGCTCAGATGCTGATTCGTGGTCTGGACCGTATCCGGGGCAGCGCAATTCGGCTTATAGGGATCGTCGTCGTTGGTCACGCCGAAATTGGTTCCGGCTTCGGCCCAGATGTAGTTGGGCTCCGACGGATGAACGCCTACGGCCGAATTGATGTATGCGTTCGCAAACGCGACCTGCTTGCTGATGCCGGACGTGCCGTTCACCAGGCTGTTGATGAACGGCGTAGCCGGATTTTGAAAGATCTGCTGCGGGCTGGTTTGCGTGCTGGGCTGCGTCCAGTTGTGGTTCTCCATCGCAATCACGAACACCGTCTTCACCGGACCGGCGTCGCCATCGTCGTCGCCGTCGTCCGCATGGACCGGGAAGCTCCCGATTCCCACAGCCCCGACGAGCGCCAGCACACAGGCCAATTGAAATTTTCGCTGAAACATCGGTCTTTCTCCTCGCGAGCACCATTTCTCGGTGCCTTCGCGACGGTGGCAGGCCAATATTTCGCCGATATTTCGCCGACATGACAAACAGGCGACAACCCACATCCACCATGCCCGCTGCAAGGTTCTCGACAGCAAGACGCGAGCATGGCGTTCGCTGCGGTCATCGCCGCGCGGGCGCCGATCGATCAATCGAGGCGCCCGAACCAGGGCCGTCGAGCTGCCCCGTTTACGGCATGGCGACGGCAAGCGCCGCGCCACCCGCAGCGCTGATCGCAACAACGAGCAGCGGCGGCGCCTTCCAGGCGGTCAGCAATACGAAGCCGAGGAGGGCAAGGCCGAAATCTCCCGGTCCCTTGACCGACGTGGTCCAGATCGGGTTGTAGAGCGCCGCGCCGAGAAGGCCGACCACGGAGGCATTGACGCCGCGCATGACGGCTTGTGCCCACGTGCGTCGACGGAAGGTGTCCCAGAACGGCAATGCGGCGACCAGCGCCAGAATGCCCGGAATGAAAATGCCGAACAGGCCGATGATTGCGCCCGCAACTCCGTTCGGCGGCGGTTTGACCACCGCGCCGAGATAAGCCGAGAACGTGAACAGCGGCCCCGGTACGGCCTGCGCCGCGCCGTATCCGGCAAGGAAGACGTCGTCGCTGACCCAGCCGCGCGCAACCGTCGCTTCGCGCAGCAGCGGCAACACGACGTGGCCGCCGCCGAACACGAGCGCACCCGAGCGATAGAACGCCTCGAACAGGGCGACGCCTTGCGACCGGGTGAGTTGGCTCAGAACCGGCAAGCCAATGAGCAGCAGCAGGAACAATGCCAGGGCGATCAGGCCCGCCGGGCGCGAGACCGGCATGCGCACGCTGCCGGCCTCGGAGACCTGCGGCGCATTCCGATACAGAATGAGACCGGCAATTCCGCCGAGCACAATCGCGCCGATCTGGGCAAGGGACGAGGGGCTGAACAGGATGGTCAGCGTGGTGACGACCGCAATCGTTGCGCGCTCGCGATCGGGCGCGAGCGAGCGAGCCATGCCCCACACGGCCTGGGCGACGATCGCCACGGCGACCAATTTCAGCCCGTGCAGAATGCCCTCGCCGATCGGCCCCCCGAGTGCGCCCGCCCCATAGGCGAACAGCACGAGTGCGATGGCCGATGGCAACGTGAAGCCGGTCCAGGCCGCGAGGCCTCCGACATATCCGGCGCGCATGAGGCCGAGTGAGAATCCGACCTGGCTGCTGGCGGGCCCGGGTAGGAACTGGCAGAGCGCGACGAGATCCGCATAGGCATGCTCGTCCAGCCAGCGGCGGCGGACCACGAACTCCTGGCGGAAATAGCCGATGTGAGCGATTGGACCGCCGAACGAGCCGACACCGAGCTTGGCGAAGGCGCGCAGGACCTCCAGCGCCGATCCCGACCGGCTTCCGGCCTTATCGGCGGCGATGGCGGCTATTGGCTGGTCCATCGGCATGCTTCCATTTATCCGTACCGGAACAGGGTCATGAAGCCGAAATCCATGTGCAGCTGCTGGTGACAGTGAAACAGGGTATCGCCCGGATGATCGGCGACGAAGTCCATCTCGACGTCCTGGAAGCCGCCCAGCATCACCACATCCTTGATCACACCAGAGGTTGGCTTGCCGCCGACACGCACGAGCTCGAAGCTGTGGCGGTGCAGATGAAGCGGATGCACGTCGTCGCTGGCATTGCGGAATTTGAGCCGGTAGCGCTTGCCCTCATGGATCGTGATCACCGGCTGCCGCGCCTCCATCGAGAAGGCCTGGCCGTTCAGCGTCCAGCGATTGAACCCGTGGTCGGCACCGTTCTGCTTGACGATGAGCATCTCGATCGTTTCGTCCGGCTGGACCGGAGAGCCGCCATTCTTGCCGAACACGCTGTAGTCCCACTTGTAGGGCCTGGGCTTGGTCCAACGCGGCTTGCCTTTCGCGTTTGCGTACTCGACCACGATGCCCATGCCATGGCCCCGATCGTCATCGGCCAGATCGCCCATGACCCATACGCCGGGATGATTCATCTCGACGATCGCCGAGATGCGCTCGGCGGTGCCGAGCCACAGAACGGGCACGTCGGCGGGCGTCGGCACCGGATTGCCATCGAGCGCGACGATTCGGAACGTGTGGCCGGGCAACGCCAGGCTGCGGATTTCGCCGGCACTGGCATTGAGCACGTGGAATAGAACGCGTTCGCCCTGCTTCACCCGGATCGGGTCGCCCTGGCCGAGCATTTTCCCATTCACGCTGAAGAGCTCGTAGCCGACCTCGTAGCCTTTCGGACCCTTGAATTGCTCGTCGGCTTTCTTGCCGGTGTCCTGGAGCTCCTTGATCGGCGCGCCCGCGAGGAAATCCTGCGGCATGTCGCCCCCCTTGCTGAATGACGGCAGGAATTCCTTCAGCACGAGGAACACCTCGCGATCGTAGGCGCCGGGATTGCTCGCCGGCTCGATGTAGACCGGCCCGGCTTGCCCGGTGTAGGTGCCCATACTGAGATCGTTCATGGGCGCTACGTGCGTGTGATAGAAACGGAACCCTGACGGTTTCGGCTCGAACGAGATGCGCCGCATCCCATGCGCCGGGATGTACGGCGTGCCTTCCTCCGCCGCGCCGTCCACGTCCACGGGAACGAACTGTCCGTGCCAGTGGAGTTGCTCGGGCGTGTCGGTGTCGTTGTGAATATCGACCACGATCCGCTTGCCCTCGGTCAGGCGCAGCAGCGGGCCCGGGAATTGCCCGTCGTAGAGCGTCGTCGAGACGATGTGATTGGGCGCGAGCTCGATGAGGCCGGTGGCGATGCGGATCGTGTAGTCGGGTTTTTCGACCGGCGCTGGATTTTCGGCGGCTTGCGCGAAGCGCGGCGCTACGGACGCCAAGGGAAGCACAGCTGCATGTTTCAGCAGAGAGCGGCGATCGATCGACATGAGGTTGTTCCTTGTCGGGTGCGATCCTCATTCCGGGCACCGAAGCCGGCCCCCTTGCGCCCTCGTTCGGCCGTCATCGTGATGGGCGCTCTCGCGTTTCGCCAAATGGCTCGAACAACTCGATGCAATTGCCGGAGGGATCCTCGACCAGGATTTGCTTTCCATTCCGACGAAGCCCATTTATGGCGGCTGCGCCAACGCGAGCATGATCGGCGCCGCCTTGACCGTCAGGAGCAGGCCGATGATCGGGAACGCGACGGCAAGGAAAGGCGAAAGCGTCGCGCGCTGCTGCTTGTCGCGGTCCAGATAGTTGCTGACGGCTGCCCCGATCGTCAAGAGCGCGCCGCCAATGCCCCCGATGCGGTATGCAATCCGTCCCGAGCTCCCGATGCGAACAAGCTGCCCGCGAGAAATGCGCGCTGAGCTTGCGCCTGACGGCGTGGATCACGCAAACCGAAATGGTCAATGGCGCAAGCCGCACCTCAGCGGCGCAAGGTCCGCTTTTTGCTGTCGAGCGGCCCTAAGCCGGGCAGGGGGAGGACAGGACTGGAACGCTTTGGGTTGCTCCGGCCATTTGCGCTTTCCGGCCCATGGCGCGCTGATCACGGCCCCATTCTTGCGGGCCCGATCGCGAGCATGGCCGCGACGTCACGGCCGCGGGCGAAAACCCAGCATCGCTTCCGAGAGTTCGTTCATCGCTGCGTAGCATTCGCATGCGCTCGCTCGCAGTCCGTCCACATCGAGCAGCCGAAGGCATCCCCGCCGACACTCGATCAGCCCCGCCTGGCTCAGGCTATTCGCGACAGCGGACACGCTCGTCCGCCGAACGCCCAGCATCTCCGCAATGAAATCCTGAGTGAGGTTGATATCGTCACGATCTGCGACGTCGCGGCACCGCAGCAGCCAGCGCGCGAGCCGCCGCTCGACCGGATGGGTCGCATTGCAGGCGGCGCATTGCTGCGCTTGGGCCAACAGGAAATGCTGATACAACGATATTCGATCGCGCAGTCCGGGACTGCGATCGACCAGCGCGCAGAGGTCGTCGGCACTGACGACGGATGCGCGGCCACCGATCTGGACGACCGCTCGATTGACCGGCTGCGTCCCTTTGAAGCCGGCTTCGGCTCCGGCGACGCCATCCCGCCCGACCGTTCCGGCCTCCACCATGTCTCCGGTGCTCAGGCCGACGACCAGCGAGATGATGCCGTCATGCGGAAAGTACGCCGCCTTGAACCGTTGTCCGACATCGTGGAGCGTCGCTCCTTGGGTAAGGTCGACGATCCCGAGGCGCGGAAACAGCGCCTTCTGGTCGCAGTCGGACAGACGAGCCAGAAATCGGTTGGCGCAATGGACCTGCTCCGACACGACGAGTTGTCCGCGTTCGAAGTTCCCCTCCTATGTGACAGTGGTATGCTCACGGCGGCGGACTCGTTCCGACGAGAAGCCGACACAGCGCAGTTTTGTCCTTGAAATACGCGGTTCAGCCGCCCGTTCCGTACGGCATGCGACGCATTGCCGCCATGCCGCCAACCCGGAATGTCCGGTCCTTGGCAGACGCGCCGTTCGGGTCCGGCATTTGATGCGAGGACAGACGCGAGGCCGAACCCCGCACGTCCCCGTCGGGCGATGGCCGAGCGGCTGCAAGAACTAAGGAAACGCAACAAGGAAGCCCCGGTGGGACGGCCGGGGGACGCCGGCACTGTGCGGCCGGCGGACAACTGGCCCCCGGCACCCTGACCGCTGGGGGCCAAATTTTCCACGCAGGTTCATGAGCAACGACAACGGCGAAACGCCGGCACCCCCTCGATGTGCCCAATGCGGTAAGACCATGCGTGCGGCGCGAGTCGTCTACCGCTTCGTCCCCGGCCACGAAATCAGGAGCTACGTCTGCGACGCGTGCGGCGCGACGATAACCTGCCTGGACCGATCGGTTGAGGCCCCGCAGCCTGGCTGAAACGCGCCGGGCGGCGCGAGGCCGGGCTCGGCCCAAGTGATCGCAGAAAGGTCCGCCACTCACGCTGTGGTCGTGGACCGCGCCAGAGTATGGGAGGTCGTATTCCGGCCGGCACGCATACTCACGACCTGGCTCTGGGTCTTGCCGATTTGAGCAGGATCAAAGCGAAGTGGCAGCCAGGCGATCTAAGCTCTCGCTGAACGTCTCGCCATTCAGCATGCCGGTCCGACCCTTGCCCAAGGAGCTGCACAGGATCGCGAGCGGCACGGAGGCGCCGACCATGGCGCAGAGCAACCGGGTTATTCGAGTGAGGAGCTTCGGCGGTCCCGATGTCCTGGAGGTGGTCGACGTGCCCATGCCGACGCCTGGCCCGGGCGAGGTGCGGGTCCGCGTGCTCGCTTCGGGCCTGGAGTACACGGACGTCACCATCCGGCGCCACCTCTACCCGCAAACGATGCACCTCCGGCCGCCCTTTGTACTGGGCTACGACGTGGTTGGGGAAATCGATCAGCTCGGCGATGGCGTAAGAGATTTCCAGCTTGGCGAGCGCGTGGCCGATATGACCGTCGTTGGCTCGAACGCAGCCTATCGTACGCTGCGGACGGAGGGTCTTACTCGCGTGCCGGCCGGCCTTGATCCCGCGGAGGCGGCCACATTGGTGTTGAGTTGGACGACCGCCTATCAGCTCCTTCACCGGGCGGCCCGGGTGCGGCGAGGCCAGCGCGTGCTCGTGCAGGGCGCCGCCGGTGCCGTCGGTCAAGCGCTGCTGACGCTTGGCTGGATGGCCGGGCTTGAGCTGTGGGGCACCGTACGGGGCGAGCATGCCGGGCTCGTCCGTGAACTTGGCGCCGCACCGATCGACTACCGGCATGAAGACTTTACGCGCGTGCTGCCCGGCGGGTTCGACGTCGTCTTCGACGGCGTCGGTGAGGACGGTTATCGCCGCTCGTTCGCGGCGCTCAAGCGCGGCGGCCTGCTCTGCGCCTACGGCTATTCGGCGAGCGTCCAGGCGCAGCATCGCCTGCCGACGATCCTGATGTGGATTGCGCGCCTGTATCTCTGGAGATGGCTGCCTGGCGGCAAGCGTGCCCACTTCTATTCGATCAATGTGATGCGAGCGCGCCATCCGGCCTGGTTCCGCGAGGACCTCGGGCGGCTGTTCGACCTGTTGCGAACGGGCTCCATCCGGCCACGGGTCGCCGAGCGCGTTTCGTTCGATGACGTCGCCGACGCACATCGCCGTCTCGAAACGGGTGGCCTGGAGGGCAAGCTCGTCCTGTGTCCGGACGTCGGGGCGCAGCGGGGCGGGGCCCCAGCTCAGCGCAGTCCGAGCACCTCTGCGCGGGTCGCGCCGGATTCGGCCCTTGAGTTGTCAGCTCGAAATTCGCCCCCTTAACTGACGCGCGATGATCCGTCCGGGCGAGCGCGGGGCATCGCCGCCGCGGACAACGCCGATGAACGTCACGGCCTGGGCGATGTCCGCCGATGGCCGGCTCGCCGCCGACAATGCGGATGGCGGCGCCCGGCGCGATCCCGAGCGCCGCGAGAGCGGTTTACGCCGGCGGACCTGTCAGTTCGCCGCAAGTGCGCCGGCGATGTCCACCTGCTTGGCCGTCGTGCCGTGGCCGCCGACGATCGTGGCTCCGGTGATGTCGAGCTTGCGGAGCACCTCGCCAACCGCGACGGTGGCGGACGTTCGGCTGATCGGACCGCGCGGAGAGATCAGATCGGTCACGTACACCAGGTTCGGCTGAACCACATGGGCAATGATCATGCCGTCCACGTGCGGGTTTGCGATGTTGTAGAGATTGATCGTGACCGTCTCGTCCTTCAGCGCGAACGTATTTGTCACGTCGACGATGTTCACCGGCTTCGGATTGGTCGCGAGCGCATCCGGCGCGATCGTGTGCGACGCGTTGAGCATCTTCTCGAAGAATGGCTTCGCCTGCGCCGGCACCACGACCGAGGCGCCTTCGGCCACAAAGGCCCGGGTGCCGCCGGAGTGGTCCATATGGTGGTGCGTCATGACGAGATACTTGATCGGCTTGCCGGGATACTTTGCCTTGGCGGCGTCGATCACCCAGCGCGACTGCAGCTCGCCGTAGGGCGCGTCGAGGATGAGCAGGCCGTCGTTCATGGCCACGATCAGATTATTGGCGGTGCCGCCCTCGACGTGCTGGACGTTGGGCGCGAGCTCGACCAGCTTCAGGCTGCCGCCCGGCGGGACGATGATGCCGTCGCTGTCGTTGAAGAAGCGCGGGCCCATCGCCAACCGGCGGATCACCCATTGGTAGGGGGCGTCCGCGGCCGGCGGCGGCGCCTTGGCCTTGACGTCCTCATTGACCGCGAAGGCGCCTGCCGGGATGGGCGGATTGACCTCGATCTCCTGATAGCTCCGCCGCTGCACCTCGACGCCGTTGAGTTGAAACGACACCGCGTGCGGACGCTTGAGGCCGCCGCCGACGTCTTTCCAATCGGACAGGATCATGTCGTAATTGGAATCGCCATAGACGAAGTCATCATCGCGGATGCGGATGACCGCCGGCAGGTTCGTCGAGCGGTCGAACATCACGATGTAGCTCGTCTTGCCCGCCTTGATCGAGACGGCCGGCAATGAACGGTCGCCGGCCTGCTGGTCGGGCATGGCGGAGATGCTTTTCGGATCGTCGAGCGCCGCCAGCAGCAGCAGCGGCGAAAGCCTCCGTTGCTCGCGTTGTAGCGCGGCAAGGCGGATGCCGGACATCGGCGCCTGCTCGCCCTTCTCATTGATCGCGATGCCGAATGTCGGCGCGGTGATCTCGGAATATTTGAGCTTTTCCGTAATCGGATATTTCAGATCCCGATCCCAGTCGACGCGACTCGTGCGATGCGCGACGTCGATGGTTGCCGTGACATTCGAGTCGCCGAGGAAGCGCGGCTCGCCGCTGGGCGAGTACGACTGTCCAGGCTCCCAGTTCTTGGCCGCGAACCTGACGATGGCCGATTTATAGTTCCGCAGCGCGTCCGCGCCGC
>DASTZX010000019.1:0-10147 GCA_035764045.1 Xanthobacteraceae bacterium
ACCTTGCCCCGCCAGGCCGGATGAAGCGCAAGAAATCGCTCGAACGCATCGAGCCGCTGTGCCAGACCCTTCGAATAGTCGAGCCGATCCACGCCGATCACCATGGCGCGGCCAGAAAGACTCTCGACGACCGTGCGCACCAAGGGCGAGCGCACCGCGCGGCGGGCCGCCCGGTTGAATTCGGCCGCCTCGATGCCAACGGGGAATACGCCGATACGGACCGTTCGCGTGGGCGTCCGGTAGGTAAATTTCGCCTGGCGCGGCAATCGGCATTCGCTCTCGAGATACCGCGCGAAATTGTCCGCGTCGCCTTCGGTCTGGAAGCCGACGAGATCATAGGCGGTCAGCTGGGAGATCAGCCGCTCGTGGTTCGGCAAGGCGGTGAGGATCTCGGGCGGCGGAAGCGGCACATGCAGAAAAAAGCCGATGCGGTTGCGGCTGCCGCGCTCACGCAACATCTGCGCGAGCGGGATGAGATGATAATCATGTACCCAGATGACGTCCTCGGGCTCGAGAAGCGCCTGCAACTGCTCGGCAAACTGCGCATTGACGCGCAGATAACCGCTGAGATCGCGACGTGAGTACTCGGCGAGATTGAGACGGTAGTGCAGGATCGGCCACAGCACCCGATTGGCGAAGCCGTTGTAATATTCCTGATAATCGGGTTCGAGAAGGTCGGTGACGACATAGGAAATGCCGCCGTGTCGAACACTCGTCGTCGCGACATGCGCCTTGGTCGAGACCGCACCACTCCAACCGAACCACGTACCGGCGTTTCGTTTCAACAGTGCGCGCAGGGCAACCGTAAGGCCGCCCGCCTGGCTATCAGGCGCTCGACTGGGAACGGCCACGCGATTCGATACAATGATCAGACGCCCCAACACGCCCCCCTCACTCGATCCCCAGAGCGTCCACCATGAGCCTCGACGACGCCGGCGCGATCATTTCCGCACATTCAGGCGGGACGGTGGCGGCATCACGGCCGCGTGCGCGCCGCAATTGCGCGCTTTGCCTGTTGCGCAAAGCGACAATTCCGGCCGATGGCACGAGGCTGCCGATCCGGCATGTCTGCTCCATGCCCGCTCAGGGAGACGGCAGCGGTCGCTGATGACCCGAAGCGGCGCTTGCACGCCAAACGCCGCCGTGAACGCCTGTCGCAGCCGCCGCTTGCGCTCGATTCAATTTGATTTTGCCGGCGGTGCGGCTTTCATCCCACGCAAGCCGGCACGCTCGATCAACGATTTGACGAGTCCGGACGCCTTGGCCTCTTCCAAGAACTCGCCAGCGTACGCCAAATGCTGGTCATGTCCCTTCGGGACGAACGCCGCAAAGGAAATCGTCGCGAAGGAGTCATCCAACACCTGGCTGCCAGGCAGGTGAGCCGACATTCCTATGAGCGCAGGGCGCGGCGCTCCATAGGCGTGGATCCGTCCGGTGCGGAGCAAATCCGCTCCTGCAGCCTGGTACAGAACCCGCGCACAGCCGGCATGTCCGCTTGTGACCCGAGCGGGCCTCGACGCGTCAGCGAACAGTCAAGTCGGCCGTCGACGAACGGACAGTGCACCCACCGCATTTTTGAGCGGGCATTCCGATCATCGAGTGCACCAGTTCAACCGGGCGCCTGCATCATTCCTGTCCAATCGGTAATGAGCCGAGGTGGAACGCCGCTTCGCCGTCCTTCGTTCTCCATCAAACACTATCTTTGACAGATGAGGAGGTACGCCATGCTCAAGGGATGGCAACTTGTCGCGGCAGCGGCTCTCGTCATGGCCGCGCCGGCGAGTGCGCTGGCGGCGCGCGGATATGCCACGTCGACCGTGAACATGCGGGCGGGCCCCAGCACCGAGTATCCGGTCGTCGCCACCGTCCCGGACGATGCGCGTGTCAACATCCACGGCTGTCTGAGCGACCATGATTGGTGTGATGTGACCTGGCGCGGCAACCGCGGATGGGTGAGTGCCCGTTATCTCGACTACTTTTACAGCGGCCGCTACGTCTATCTGCCGAGCTACTTCGACGAGATCGATGTGCCAGTGGTGACATTCGCGCTGGGTCCGTACTGGGACAGCTACTATACGGGCCGGCCTTGGTATGGACGGCGGGCCTATTGGGAAGGAGTCTGGCGCGCCCACGGTCGATATGGATTCGCGGGCTATCGCGGCGGGCACCGCCACGCCGGCCAGTCCCGCCCAGCTGGTCCGACCGGACCCGGCGCTGGCCAAACCGGCCATCGCCACGTCGCGCGGCCCGGCCACAACGTTCCTGGCGAACGCGCGGGACGGTTCACCAATCGTATCGGTCACGCCGGCGGCCCATTCCGGCACGAAGCATTGCCTGGCGCCCGCCATGAGCACATGCAGTTCGGTGCGGCGCCAGGTCGTGGGCATGTCGGCGGCCATGCCGGCTTCGGTGGCCATGCCGGTATGCGCGCTGGAGTGCCCCAATTCCGTGGCAGCGGTCATGGTGGGCCACACTTCGGTGCGGGTCCCCGCGGGAGCACGACCGGTTTTGCGGGCGGCGGAGCGGGACCACATTTCGGCGGCGGCCGTGGCGGCGGCGGACATTTCGGCGGCGGACATGTCGGCGGACCTGGCGGCGGACATGTCGGCGGACCTGGACCCGGCGCGATGGGTGCAGCCCACGGGCCTGGCGGCGGTGGCGGAGGGCCTCACGGGCGACACTGAGCCACACCCAACATCTGGCTGATAATCTGACGCGAGCTTCGCGGAGCATGGTTTGGCTCCGTGAGGCTCGCACGATCTTGGAGATTCTTTTTTTCCGGCGTGAGACGACGTCACGCTCGGCGCTAAGGCCAAGTCGTTCGTTGCCGCAGGGCCACGTTGCGCTTCGTTCCGCCGCAGCCAGGCGCTCGCACAAGTCTGTCGGATTGCTCTGTTCAGACAGAAATCGGAGCTGTGGCTGACCTGCGACGCAGCTACGGCTCGCCAGCTCACGCACCTGCGGCATCGGTGAGGGCAAATGCGACGAGCAGGCCAAAAAAGCGTAGCGAATGTTGCGCCGACGATGCCGGAACACATGCGGCGATTTGACCGACGGATGCGAAGCGAGCACGCCCGCCGCAAAGCGTTGATTTGTCGGCAGCGGCGGCCTTCTGTTGAACGGTCCGAACGGCCTGAATGCGAAAGCGCGTTATGAGGACGGCGAGAAAGAAGGCGGCCTCGGCTGCAGCCGGGGAGCCGTGTCGCTGGATTCCGTGTGGATGAGCCGGCGCCTCGGACGGCGCTGAAGCCGTGAGCTGGACGATGGATTCGGGCGGACAGCACGCCGGCCATCACGCCGGCCATATGGATTCATCCGGCGCCGGCGCCGGCGACGTGATGACGCCAGCGCTGGCCGGAAGCATCGTCGACCGGGCCGCCAAGCGCTATTTCGCGGAGCGACGCCAGCGGGTCGACGCGTTCGTCGATAAGCATTTCTCCTTGACCGGCGCGCTCGCACTCCACCGAAAGGCGCTCGGCGCCGACATCATCAAGGCGCCACTCAACATCGTCCTCGCCGTTCCTTATTTCGCGGCGCAGCTCTGCGCCGCTGCCGCACGCGTCTTCCGGGCCGAGCGGGTCTCGGATTATTTGCGCTCGCGACGCATCCTTCTCGATACTGCCGTCGGCCGGGAGATCGAGTGGCTGGTGATGACGGAACTGATCGAGCTTCCGCTGCGCCAGGGCGATCGTGTGTCGACCAAGGACGCCCTGGCCGAGGCCATCGTGGCGGAGCAAGCCGTCGCGGAGGCCATCCGGGCGCGGCTCGACGCCGATCGCCCGGGCGGCGATCTCGACTTCCGCAAGCATCTGGCGGACTCGGTGGCGCGATATACGGAAACCCGCGCTGCCTCCGCCGAGATCGCCACGACCCTGGTGACACTCGGCACCGGGGCCGCCGCGCTGAAGCAAATCACTCCCGGCGCGATGGTGCTGGGACCGGCGCTCGCCGGAACCATTGCGCAGCAGGCGGCGATCGCCTCGTTTCCACTCGGGCCGACATTCGGCGCCTTCTGGTATGCGGTGTTTCCGGCGGCCGCCTCCGCCGGCTTGACCGCCGGGGTGACCGCCGGGGTGGCCGGCGCCGGCGCGATCGGGGCGGCCTTCGTCGGAGTGCTGACCGATCCGCTGCAGCGGGCAGCAGGTCTGCACCGTCGACGGTTGTTGCGGTTGATCGACGCGCTCGAGCGCCAGTTCGCGACCGGGACCGGCACCTTCGCGGTTCGCGACCACTACGTCGCGCGGCTTCTCGGGCTGGTGGAGCTGGTCGTCAGCCTCTGCGGCCTGGCGAAATGACCAAACCGGGCATCGTACGCGGGCTCAAGCGGCTGCGTTCGGCGCCGCGAGCCTCGGAGTACCGAACTTTAATCTCTCGGCCGGCCACGATTGAAACTGGCAGGCCTGTCCAGCGCCCTTGATCTCTACGTCAAGCGCTGCCGGAGTCGTATTCGGGCTGCGCCGAGTCGATCGGCAACGATTGCGGGCACGTGGTGTTCCGCCGCACGCGGACACTCTCGTTTCTCGGAGATGCGCGCCGTCTCGCTCGCCATGAAGAGAGCGAATTCGGCGGGCGTGGTGGGCGGCGTGGCGCGTGCAAAACCGAGTGGGCGGGCACGATACGAGTAAGGACGTTTCAGGGGGGAGTTCGCAGGAAGGCACTAGGCGCAGATTTAGACCCACGTCGTTTTCTTGGTCGCTTTCCTTGCCGGGCTCCCCGGTAGCCCGTCCTTGCTCGCATGCTGAGCCGTTCGTAGGCCTCGGCTAGGTCGTTGCACCGATCCCTCAGATCCGCTGTTTGTGCTGATTTAGCGAGCCGGCGGTATTGAGCTGCCCTGGCGCGGTACCGGTCCAGTCTTTGCTCTCCTGCTTGTTTCCCGTTTGGCATGACCGCTCCAGGCTTCAGCGGGCTTTTATCTCTTCGTGAAGCTCAGCGGAGTGTCCAAGGTCCACTCTACGCCCTCGGGCTCAAACAACAGGTCGACATTCCCGCCCAAGTGGGACTTGCAATGTTCGTGAATAATACGAGAACCGAACCCCTTGCGCGCCGGCGCGGTCACGCGCGGACCGCCACGCTCCCTCCATCGAAGACGAAATCGCGGGTTGTGAACTACTTGACGGGATGCCCATACCAACTCGACGTGTCCAGTATCGTTGGATAGCGCGCCATACTTGATGGCGTTAGTGCACAGCTCATGCAGCGCCATCGTCAGGGCGAGCGCCGTGCCGGGACCGATCTGCATCGGAGGGCCTTCGATCAGGATGCGCGAATTATCAGCGCCGAACACCGCGATGCCGCTCTTGACGACGTCAGCGATGTCTGCGCCGTCCCACTGCGTACGCGTAAGAACCTCATGCGCCTGGCTCAACGCGAAGAGACGGGCGTTGATGGCCCGGATCGCATCATTCGAAACACGCCTGGTACGGAGGGTTTGATCGACGATGGCTTGCACCACTGCCAGCGTGTTTCTCACCCGGTGGGCCAATTCGTGATTGAGAAGGCGCTGCTCTGCCGCCGACTGCTTGCGTTCGGTGATGTCCACGAACGTGCAGACAGCGCCGTCTATCGAGCTCTCGCGAGCAATTGGACGAGCCCAATATTCGACCGGAAAATTCGTCCCGTCAGCCCGGTAGAACACTTCGTCGGCTGCGTGGGCCTCGATGCCGCCCCACGCGGCCTTCAGGACCGGGCAATCGGCGCGCGAATAGGGCGAGCCGTCCGCTCGCGAATGGCGGACCAGCCCGTGGAAGTCTTTGCCTATGACCTCTTCGTTTTGCCGATATCCCAATATGCGGAGGAAGGACGCGTTGCAGAATGTGATCGCACCCTTCGTATCGATTGAACAGATCGCCTGCGCCGCGGAGTCGAGGAGAAGCCGCAGATCTGTTTGAGCTTCGCTGACAGGTCGCTTGATCGATGTACCGCCCGTTGTAGCCTGGGCCCTCGGACGCGTGGTCGCCTGCCACTCGCCGGCTGGGCACTCAAAGGCGAATTGGTGAGCCTGCATGACTTCGCTGATCCGCTGGTCACTACAATGGGCTAGCGCGTAACTGCAAAGCGCGACAATGCGCCGACCCGTGAAACGTTGGGTCAAAGCCTGCTCGTACTCCAGGAAGGTCGGCCAGTCGCCCGGCTGGAGAAAGCTGGTATTCTCGGTGATGCGAAGGCCGTTGTAGCCCTCAGCGAGCGCGCGCTCTTCCTCGTCGAGCCAAAACTGGACAACCTCTAGTCCCTTCAACCGCGCCGAGCTTCCGTACCACTGGTCGAAGTCGAGGATGCGCAGGGCACCCGATTGGATGGCATCATCGACGCCGTTATGCGCGGCGCGCAGCAACGTCGCTGCCTGGCGCGCCGGGAGCGGCGGCGCGGTTACCCAGAGGCAGCGCTCCTTCTCGCGCAGGCCCGCGGCAAAATACGGCACCAAGGCCGCGACGAGTTGGTCGTGATGGCTATAAAAATGGCACGCGTGCATGCCGTAAGGAATGTGGCCGATGCCCGGCAAGCCGCAGCAGGTAAAGTGGGGGAGCTGCGCCAAGGTCATCGCAGGATGTCCTTGGCGCTGGTGACGAGAACGCAAGTACAGCCCGTCTCGGTCCAGACGCGGTCATCGCTCGCTCCGGCGGTGCCGTATTTGTAGTCGCCCGGCACGAGCTTGCGAGATTCGATCCATAGTTCGCCATCAAGGAGATGCAGCTCTTCGGCGCCCGCATGGGTGTGGGCCGGGTACCTCGCGCCGGGCGCAAGCCGTACCATCGTGCTAACCCGGTCTCTTTCCGCGTCACTCGCCAGCAGCTTGCATTCGATACCGGGCGCGACTTGCTCCCATTGCGGCTCGGCCCAACGGGGCGGTGGCGGCAGCACCGGCTGCTGCCCTGTCTCGTCAGCAATGCGATGCGCAAGACGTGTCTGCAGCGTCGTCGTCGGGCGCAGCACGTCGGTGGGCCAGAAGACGAACTGATCGATTACTGGCCACAGGCCCTCCAGTTCGCGCTGGCAACTCGGACACGAA
The DNA here is from genome assembly GCA_035764045.1 of Xanthobacteraceae bacterium. GTDB lineage: Bacteria > Pseudomonadota > Alphaproteobacteria > Rhizobiales > Xanthobacteraceae > JAVDCA01. The sequence continues at coordinate 7,007 of DASTZX010000019.1, forward strand.
GCGATGTGGGCCTGGGCCGTGGCAACATCGCTCGCAGGCAGGCCCTGCAGGGCGTAGACGCACACCGACTCACTCCACTCGCAGCGGTTCAGCTTTGGGCTGGGGCTCATACGTCCTGAAACGACAGGCGCAGGTTTTTGGATTGGTCCGAGGTGTCGCAGGCAAGGCAGCACGCTCACTTGAGCGCGTTCTCGATTTCCAATGAGGACTGAGACGCTTAGGCCCTGCAGGGGCGCCGACCGGCGCGTGCGAGTCATATTAGGACAGGGGCTTCGGACTTAGGACACTACCCGCTTCAGCGAAGAGTGTCTTTGGTGCTCGTAACGAGAACACAGGTGCAACCCGTCTCACTCCAGACGCGGTTGTCGTCCGCTCCGGGGGCACCGTAGTTGTAGTCGCCCGGCAAGAGCTTGCGCGAGTCGATCCACAGTTCTCCATCAAGGAGATGCAGCTCTTCGACCCCCGCATGTGTGTGGGCGGGGTAACTTGCGCCGGGCGCAAGCCGTACCATCATACTGACGCGGTCCTTTTCCCCATCACTCGCAAGCAGCTTGCATTCGATACCGGGCGCGACCTGCTCCCATTCGGGCTCGGCCCAGCCGGGCGGTGGCGGCAGCACGGGCTGTCGCCCTGTCTCCTCAGCAATACGATGCGCTAGACGCGTCTGCAGCGCCGTCGTCGGGCGCAGCACGTCGGTGGGCCAGGAGACGAACCGATCGATGACTGGCCGCAGGCTCTCCAGTTCGCGCTGGCAATCCGGACACGAAGCGATGTGGGCTTCAGCCGCGGCCATCTCGCTCGCAGGCAGGGCCTGCAAGGCATAAGCACACACCAACTCGCTCTGCTCGCAGCGGTCCGTCGGAAAGGTGCTCATCTCGTGCCCGCTTGCACGGTCAGTGCGTGTCGCAGCTTATGGAGTGCTGAACGAATGCGCGTTTTGACAGTGCCCAGAGGTTGATTCAACCGAGCCGCGGCCTCGGAATGGGTAAGCCCACCAAAAAACGTCGTTTCGATCGCTTCGCGCTCGCCCGGTGTCAGGGCCACCAATGCCCTTTCCAGCGCCACGCGCTGCTCGCGCAGCTCGAGTACGTCGCTTGGATCTGCAGCGACCTCGGTCAGCGGCTGCAAATCTCCGCCATTGCGCTTTTTTCGATTCTCAAAACGCAACCGGTCGATGGCTCGTGAGCGGGCCTGGTTCATGATCCAGCCCAACACCGTCCCGTTCTCAGCGTCGTAACGCGCTGCGCGTCGCCAGACATCATGGAAGACGTCGATTGTGAGCTCTTCAGCGGTTTCGCGATTGGCGGTGATGCGCATGATCAGAGTGAAGACGCTGCGATGCGCCATCTCGTAGAGGGCATGCAGCGCGAGCTGATCACCAGCGGCGATCGATCGGACGAGCTTCGCCCATTCCTGTTCCTGGACGGAAGGCCCGGACTTGGCGTACAGCACGTCCCCAAGCGTTAAGGTCGCCTGTGGACGTTCGTCGGCCAGGGTGGGCTGATTTCCCATGCCGAGACTTTGCAAAAATTCGGCCGGCCGATCAAGGTCGCCAATGTCCATCCCCTTTCGGTCGGTGCCGAAGCGCCGCAATGCCCAGGAACGACATGATCGGTCCCTGACCAGTCCAGATCCTGGGGCCGAATTTACGTAGCACACGGCGCGCGTAATCGTCGTTCGGATCGACCGTCGGCCTGAAGTGCGTCAGGATGATGGGGCCTGCGGGCTTCGAAGCCGAGCTGCCGACGGAGTGAAAAGCCACTTCGCCGGAAAGGTCTTTAGTCGCCAAGGATCTGACGGAGTTCTCGACGTCTCGCCGAGGCGCAAGGCTGCGAAGGAATAGGCGGAAAGCGGACGCCTGCTTCGCAGGGCAGCACGACCATCGGACCAAGCCAAACAGTCGCGCGGGCGTTTTGCAGGTCAGGGGAACGCTGCGCTACTCCGGCAGCCCGGCGGCCCGCAACGCGCCACCCAGGGCTTCCGCAAGCGCCGGCGCACAGTTCACGCCAGCAAACTGGCGGCTGTAGCGAAAGGCCGGCTGAAGCTCGAGCACGCGCGTAGCGGCCGCCCTCGCCTCGTCCAACCGGCCAAGCTTGGCCAGTGCAGCGGCCAATTGCACGTAGGTGATGCTGTGTGCCGGGTTGCATTGAACGGACTTGTAGGCCGCACGACACGCTTCGTTGTAGCGGCCGCGCAACAAATGACTCATTGCTTGCGCATCAAAGGCGGCCCACGCCCAGGAATCGAACGGGCTTAGCCGCATACCCTGTTCGCTCCATTCTATGGCGCGTTCGGCTTCGCCGCCCCATCCGAGAACAACGCTGCCCAGAATGTAGGTCAGCGCCGATGACGGGCTGACGGCGAGGGCTGCCTCCAATGCCGTAAAGGCGGCGGCGCGATCGTGCTCATCCATGCCTATGGAAAATCCAGCCCACGTCAGGGCGAGCGCATCGTCTTGTCCGTAGAGAATAGCCGCTCGGGCGTGGCGGATCGAAGCGGCACGGTTGACCTCCCGGAGGCCGGCGCGAAGGAACAAGCAATGGTGACACATCGCGGCGTTACCATGCGCAAGCGCATAAGTGGGCTCGAGCTCGATCGACCGATCAAGAAGTGCCAGCGCTCTCGTTACTTGCTCCGGCATACCTGAATCGACGTCAGGTTGGGCTTGCAGCACGAGATCGTAGGCATCGAGACTGTCGGGGCGCTTCCGCCTGACACGTTCGATTTCCGCTTTCCGCACGCTGGGCGCGATGGCGCCCACTGCCGACAGCGCGATCTCATCCTGAAGCGCGAAAATATCATGGGAGCTGCGGTCGTAGCGTTCGGCCCACACATGCGCGCCGGTCGACGCATCGATCATTTGGCCGGTTACACGCACGCTCTCGCCGGCCTTCCGCACGCTGCCTTCGAGGACGTACCGCACGCCAAGCTCGCGGCCGATCTGCTTCACGTCGACGGCGCGGCCCTTATAGGCGAAGGTGGAGTTTCGTGCGATAACGAAAAGCCAGTTTATGCGTGCCAGACCGGTGATGATGTCGTCGACCATGCCGTCGGCGAAATATCCCTGGTCCGGATCGCCGCTGAGGTTTTGAAACGGCAGGACCGCGATCGACGGCCGTTCCGGCAATGCTAGCAGCGGCC
>DASTZX010000020.1:0-2426 GCA_035764045.1 Xanthobacteraceae bacterium
CGACACCATGCAGGCGGCGGGCTGGGCCAAGCAGGTGATCGATGCCGATCGGCCGAAGCGGCTGTTCGTCGACGTGGGCGGTGTCGGCGCCGGCGTGTACGACCGGCTCATCGAGATGGGATATGGCACGATCGTGCGCGCCGTCAATTTCGGCGCGGCGCCGTTCGAGCCGCCGCCGCGCGATGCCCAGGGCGTGCCAAGCGGCGGACCGCTCAACCGGCGCGCCGAGATGTGGATGAAATCGAAGGAGTGGCTCGAAGATCCGGCCGGCGCGCGCGTGCCCGACAGGGATTCGCTGCAGGCCGACGCCTGCGGGCCGACCTATTCTTACGACAGCAGCTCGCGACTCAAGCTCGAGAGCAAGGAGCACATGCGGGCGCGCGGGGCGAAATCGCCCGACGAATGGGACGCGGTCGCGCTCACCTTCGCTGAGCCGGTCGCGCCGGACGCGGGGTTCTCGCGGAAGCTGGAATATCCGAAAGCGGGAGTCGCCTAGCGCGCCCAATTTTCCGCCTCATGCCCCGCGCAAGCGGGGTATCCACTACGCACGACGAATGAATGGGACTTCGGCGGTGTGGCCCCACAGGCCTGCCGCGCAGTCCTGGATCGTCCGCTTGCGGACGATGACGGCAGAAATTTTGGCGAGACATTCCCGGACTAACATCCCAAGCCGAGCTTCTGGGACCTTCTGCCGGCCGGCGCCTGGCCGACGCAGCCGTTCATTCCGCCATTCGATCCGACGCAGACGGGGTGGCCGCCGAATGCGTCACCGCAGTGGACCGCCGCAAGTCCGTCAACTCCTCCGTGGACGGCGCCGCTCTTAGCCGGCGCTCCACTTTCTCTCGAATCTAGCGGGTCGCCTTCTGACAGTTCCGACAGCGACCGACTGGGCGCCCGCCGCGCGTACGACTTCGCCATGTGGGCTTTCGGCCCACCCAGCACGCCCCAAATTCCGCAGATGCGAGCCGCGGCGTTCGACGGCGCTTCACCGCAAGATGCCGGCGATCCCGCCGAGAATCCAGCGCCGCCTGACACCGCCGATCCCGAACAACCGACCGCGCTCGCCGTCGCCGGCGGAAATCCGCACATCGAGCGACAGGGCGCGCGCGGCCGAGCGACCGCGGCGGCCCGGCCGCCGGCATTGCCAATCGCGGACAGGCTCTTCGGTCTGCATGAACACGAGCGGTACCAGTTCTTTCCCGAGCGGTTGCTTCGCAACATCTACGACGGATTGCAGCAAGATCCCTGGGACCCGCAAACAGGCACCTTCTCGCCGCAAGCCGTAGGCACCGCGATGGATGTCGCAATGCTGGCAGGCGGCCGCGCGCCGCGAGCGCCATTGGCGTCGCCAACACGCGCACTCCCTCCGCCAAGCGAGTCCATCGTCGGCCGGAGTATGGGAATTCCGCAAGTCAGCGCGAAGAGCGTCCCGCCTGCACCCGTTAGTTCTCCGGCCGCTCGATCGGAACCGTTGCAGCTCGAGCTGCCGCTGCCCACCCTGCCAGCTCCGCCGGAGGGGCTGGCGACAGTGGCGGACCGGCCCGAATCGCCAGGTGTTGGCCCGAGCGATCTTGCGGATTGGCGCGCGCGCAGTGGTGTGCCAACCGCCCACACTGCGGGCGTTGCAAGAACGAACGTCCCGGGCATGGAAGATATGATATTCGAGGGCGGCTCGCCGCAGGTTCGCAAAAAGGCCCGTTTGCCACCTGCGGAGCCGGACCCGATCGACTCCCCATTTCTCGTTGACCGCGACCGGGGGCACGCCGAGCAGGACCTTGCAAATCAATTCATACGAGAAGTCAGAAAGCGCGGCTTGCAAGCAAAAGACTTGAAGGGATATGAGTTGTGGATGTATCTCTCAAAACCCTCATGCACGATGTGCCGATCAGGCTTGGGTTCCGAGGCGACTCCGGGTGTCCTCAAGCAGTTGAGTACCGAGCCCTACTATCCGGATCTGACGATCCATATTGGCGCGAATGTTAAACAGGGCACAAAGCCAAGAGGTCCGACGCACTTTTCGATCCGAAACGGAAATTACGTCAGACGGAGCGATCGTCAATGACCAAAGAGTTCAAAGGCACGAGCCAGCTCGCAATGTTAGCGGACGCTCTCCCGGTCCGTGCCCGGGTCTCTCTGGTCCTTTTCGCCGCTGAGAGGGCGTTGCAATATCTCCAATCCTCTCCCGATCTCAACTTGGCGCGCGATGCGCTGGCTCTCGTTTCGAATTGGCATCAGGGCAAGCCGGTCGACCTGGATGAATTGGAAGCCAGGCTTGAGGCCGAGGAGACGTCACTTTCGTTTGCCGCTCTGAGGGGGAAAGAGCGATCCGAAGAAGAGTTGCGGGCTTGGTGCGTGCTCGCAAATGCAATCGACTATGTGGCCTATCGTGCATTTCGAGCAGAGAACCGCACCCCGTGGAGTTCGCT
>DASTZX010000021.1:0-45929 GCA_035764045.1 Xanthobacteraceae bacterium
CGTAGATCCCATGGGGCGATGGGCGTGCATCCGATAGGTTTGGGTTTGCACACTCGAACCATCGGACACGCAAGATGCAAGCATCCCACGTAAGCACACCCATCGCGGGCCATATTGGCACGATTTTCGTTGCGATCGAACTGAGTCAAAAGAACTGGCTGGTGACCCTGCATAGTCCGGACCGGGATCGACTGTCCCACCATAAGGTCGCGGCTGGAGATGGCAGCGGGCTTTTGTCGCTGCTTGAGCGGCTCCGCGAGCAGGCGGGTCGCAAGCTGGGAGCGGCGCCACGGGTGAGGAGCTGCTACGAGGCGGGCTACGATGGTTATTGGCTGCACCGGTTTCTGCAGGCCAACGGGGTTGAGAACCACGTGTTCGACCCTGGGAGCATCGCGGTTGAGCAGCGCAGCCGGCGTGCGAAGACCGACCGGATCGACGGCGAGCAGCTTGTGCGTACGCTGATGGCGCATTGCCGCGGCGAGCCGCGGGTTGTGCGCATCGTGCGGGTGCCGAGCCCTGACCAGGAGGACGCGCGGCGGGCGTCGCGGGAGCGGGATCGACTGGTCGGGGAGCAGACGGCGCACACCAACCGGATCAAGGGACTGTTGCGGCTTCACGGCTTTGCGGTCGGCAACCCGCGTCGGCGCGATTGGCTGAAGTGGCTGGCCGGCCAGCGTGACTGGCAAGGTCAGCCGCTGCCGCCTCAGCAGCTGGCCGAGATCGAGCGCGAACACGCGCGGCTGATGCTGGTGCGCGAGCAGCTGGTTGCGCTCGAGAAGCCCTGCGCCCAGGCGCAGTCGACACCGGCGGCGGTCGAGATCGGGCGCCGGCGGGAGATGCTGTTTCGGCTCAAGAGCCTCGGGCCGGCGTTCACCTCGTCGCTGACCGGCGAGGTCTTCTACAAGGACTTCACCAATGGTCGGCAGGTGGGGAGCTATTTTGGCTTGGCGCCCAGTCCGTGGAGGAGCGGCGGTATCGACCGCGAGCAAGGCATCAGCAAGGCCGGCAACCCGCGTGCCCGGCAGAAGGCGATCGAGCTCGCCTGGTTGTGGGTGCGTCATCAGCCCGACAGTGCGCTCACGCTCTGGTTCCATGAGCGCACCGTGAAGGCCAGTAAACGCATCAAGCGCATCGCCATCGTCGCCTTGGCGCGCAAGCTGATGGTCGCGCTATGGCGCTTTCTCACCACGGGTCTTGTGCCGACCGGCGCCAAGCTCAAGCCGGCGTCGGCGTAAAAACTCGAACCAACGCGTCCGCGCCGCGACCGGCGTCGCGGTCAGCGCGGGATGGATGATGACCGTGCCACCCTTGGGCCGACAATCAAGCCGCCTTGTAGATGGGTCTCATCCTCGTGGCTTCCTCACCGCAAGTATGCGGGATGTGGGTACGGATCAACATGATCCGACCGGATATGAGGTGATGCAGTGAGTCGCTGCATAAATCGCCGGAAGCCAGTCCTAGCGCTTGTCGAGCGCGGCGGCACGCTGCGCTACGCATGGCTCCGCGCGCCGCCGCGCTCGACAAGGTCAACCAACCATCCCAGACTTGACGGCCGCTTGACTCAAGAGCCCTCATATGAGGGTGGGCAAAGGCGCGCAACGCGCGCCGTGCCCACGCGGAATTCAGATGGTGGGCACGCTTCGCTTTGCCCACCCTACGAGTCTGTGCCTATCTCTTCTTCCTGTAATAATGCACGTCGACGCGGTCCCATACGCCGTTCGCATAATACGGGTCGCTGCGCGTGAAGGCGTCCACCGCAGCGCGGTCCTTCGCCTCGACCACGAACAGGCTGCCGACCGGCGTCTCGCCGTCCTCATCCACGAGCGAGCCTGCGGTGAAGATGTCGACCCCGTACTTGCGCGACTCGTCGAGATGGATCCGGTGGGCACGGAAATGCTTGGCGCGCGTCTGGATGATGCCCGGCTTGTCGACCGCATGGATGACGAAGTGCATGGCCGTTCCCTCGCAGATTGCGCGTCCCAGTCTAGTCAATCGATCGGCGCGGCGCGAGGTGGTCGCATGGTTGGCAGATGGCCGGCAGACGCGGGGTCACGCGTGATGCTAGACTTGAGTTTCGATCAAGGGTCGGCTGACAACGATCGGCCGCTCAGGGAGGACGTGAATGATCCGTACATCGTGCTTGGTTTCGGTCATGGCGCTCGCAGCAGCGCCGGCGTTGGCACAGCAGCAGAAGGTCGGGGCGCCGCCCGAGGCGATGAACATGCGCCTGGTCGGCTACAGCGATCTGCAGGGGCGCAGCGCCTATCAGCCCGTCATCCATCGCCAGGGCGACCGCTACATCGCCTATATCGGCCATCACGGCGGCACGCCGGACGTGCCCAAGCCGATGAACCCGCTCAGCGGCCAGGCCGAGTTCAACGGAACCTCGATCGTCGACGTCACCGACCCGGCGCATCCGCAATATCTCAAGCACATCCCCGGCCTCGAAGGGACCTACGAGGAGGGCGGCGCCCAGATGGTGCGGGTGTGCGACGGCAAGACCCTGCCGCATGGCGATCCCAACAAGGTCTACCTGCTGCGCGTCTTCGGCGGGAAGGCGCATGAGATCTGGGACGTCACCGCTCCCGCCAACCCGTCGCTCATCACCCGCATCGACGGTCTCGCCGATACGCATAAGAACTGGTGGGAATGCGACACCGGCATCGCCTATCTGGTGTCGGGCGCGCCGGGCTGGCGGGTCAAGCGCATGACCATGATCTATGACCTGAGCGATCCGGCGCACCCGAAGAAGATCCGCGACTTCGGCCGTCCCGGGCAGGAGCCGGGCGCGACCGGCGCCATCCCGGAACAACTGCACGGGCCCATCTCCACCGGCCCGCAGGGCAACCGGGTCTATTTCGGCTATGGCACCAACAAGGGCGGCGTGCTGCAAATCGTCGATCGCGAGAAGCTGCTCAACGGTCCGAAGGAGCCGACGCCGGAGAACCTCCGCTATCCGGTGGTGAGCGAGCTCGTGATGATGCCGTTCAACGGCGCGCACACGGTCTTCCCGATGCTCAAGATGCCGATCGCGGAATTTGCCAAGGACACCGAAGGCGCCACCCGCGACATCGTCATGATCGTCGACGAGCAGATCCGCAACGAATGCGAGGAGCCGCGCCAGATGGCCTGGTTCGTCGACGTGACCATCGAGGCGCATCCGATGGTGATCTCGAACTTCCAGGTGCCGGAGACGAGCGGTCATTTCTGCGAGCGCGGCGGCCGCTTCGGCACGCACTCCTCGAACGAGAGCATGGCGCCGATCTTCTACAAGAAGGTCGCGTTCCTGGCCTATTTCAATGCCGGCGTGCGCGCCGTCGACGTGCGTGATCCGTATCACCCGAAGGAGATCGGCTATTTCATCCCGGCGATCACCGAGGCGACGGACAAGCGCTGCGTCAAGGTCAACGGCCAGGACCGCTGCAAGATCGCGATCCAGACCAACAACGTCGAGACCGACGACCGCGGCTACATCTACATCGTCGACCGCGCCAACACCGGCATGCACATCCTCGAATTGACGCCGGAGGCGAAGAAGCAGGTGGGCATCGACTGACACTCAACCCGCCCTCATCCTGAGGAGCGCTCGCACGCGAGTGCGAGCGCGTCTCGAAGGACGAGGGCGGCCACCGATGTCGCGTTCAGGCGAGATTGGCATCGATAGGGTGCGGAGCCGCTTGTGCCTGCGGCGCCCATGGTTCGAGACGCCGCGCTTCGCGCGGCTCCTCACCATGAGGAGTACGTTTTCGCGAATTGAGCGCCGATCGCGGCTTAGCGACCGCGCGATTTCGCCTTCCCGATCAGCTCCACGATCCGTTGCGGCGACACCGGGTGCTCGCTGATCGCCACGCCGAACGGGCCGAGCGCATCCTCGATCGCCGAGATCACGCAAGCCGTCGCCGGGATCGTCCCGCCTTCACCCGCCCCTTTGACGCCGATCGGATTGAGCGGCGAGGGCGACTCGAGATGAATCACCTCGATCGGTGGCATGTCGGTCGCGACCGGTAGCAGGTAGTCGCCGTAATTCGTCGTCACCGGCTGCGCGTCCGCGTCGAAATGCATTTGCTCGTGCAGCGCATTGCCGATGCCGTGCACCACGCCGCCGCGGATCTGGCCGTCGACAAGCAGCGGATTGATCAGCCGGCCGCAGTCGTGCGCCACCACATAGCGCAGGATCGTCACCGCGCCGGTCGCCGCATCCACCTCGACCTCGCAGACGTTGCTGCCGCTCGCGAATGCGAGCCCGCCGCCCTGGAAATAGCCCTCCGCCGAAAGGCCGGGCTCGACGTCCTTCGGCGGTGCGACCCCGGAGAAGCCGGCGAGCCGCGCCGCGATTTCGCCGAGACCGACCGAGCGGTCGGTGCCGGCGATGTGCACGCGTCCCTCGTCGAGGGTGAGATCCGCTTCGCTCGCTTCCAGCATCTCGGCCGCCACCTTGAGCGCCTTCTCCTTCACGCGGGTGGCCGCGATGTGGACCGAGGAGCCGCCCCGCACCGCGATGCGGCTGCCGATGGTGCCGATCCCGCGGGGAAAACGCGCGGTGTCGGCCGAGACGACGCTGACCCGATCGATCGGGATGCCGAGGACGTCGGCGGCGATCTGGGCGAACACCGTATGGTGGCCCTGGCCCTGCGCGGCGGCGCCGGTCGTGATCAGCACGCGGCCGCTCGGCTCGATCGAGACCTCCGCGCCCTCATAGGGACCGAGGCCGGTGTCCTCGACATAGCTCGCGATGCCGAGGCCGAGATGTCGTCCCTGCGCGCGCGCCGCCTCGCGCCGCGCAGCGAAATCGCCGATCTGTTCGAGCGCGGCGTCGAGGCAGGCGTGATAATCGCCGCTGTCGTAGGTGACGGGGGAGCCGTCGCGCGCCTTCATGCCCGTCGCGTAGGGAAACTGGTGCTTGGCGACGAAGCTGCGGCGCCGCACCTCGGCGCGGTCGATGTTCAATTCGCGCGCGATCCGGTCGGCGAGCCGCTCGAGCACGAATGCCGTGTTGGGGCGCCCGGCGCCGCGGATCGGCGTGGTCGGCACCTTGTTGGTGAAGATGACATCGACGCCGACGTCCAGCGCTTCGAGCGCATAGGGGCCGGGCAGCGGACCGATGAGGGTGAACGGGAGGATGAGGCCGTAAGGCAGATAGGCGCCGTTGTCGTGCACGCACCGGCCGCGCACGCCGAGCATGCGGCCGTCCGCGGCCGCCGCGACCTCGAGATCCCAGATCTCGTCGCGTTGCTGCGTCGTCGCGACGAAGTGCTCGCGGCGGTCCTCGACCCATTTGACCGGACGGCGCAGCTTCATCGCCGCGAGCGCGATGGCGAATTCCTCCGCATAGACGCCGGCCTTCGGCCCGAAGCCGCCCCCGACCTGCGGGGCGATGACGCGAAAACGGCTCTCATCGCTGCCCAGGAACTGGGCCAGCGTCCGGCGCACCATGTAGGGCGCCTGGGTCGAACTCCACAGCACGAGCTGGCGCGCGATCGGGTCCTCGGCCCCGATGACGCCGCGGCATTCCATGGCGTGGCAGCCGCCGCGATGCTGGGTGATGCGCTCGCGAAAGACATGGGCGGCGCGCGCGAACACCTGGTCGACGCCGCCGAACGTCGCCCGCAAAATGGCGGCGCGATTGTCGGGCGCGCCCTCGTGCGCCCGCGGCGCACCGGCATCGAGCGCCGTGGCGAGGTCGGCGACGGGAGCGAGCGGGGCGTAGTCGACCGCGACGAGCGCGGCCGCATCCTCGGCGATCGCGCGGCTCTCGGCCACCACGACCGCGATCGCCTCGCCGACATAGTGCACGGCCTGCGCGGCCAGGACGTGCTGCGTCCGGTTCTGCGCGATCAGGGGCGAGGGCGCGAACTGCGGCATCGGCCGGCCGGCGACGCCGAGGTCGGTCGCGGTCAGGACCGCGACCACTCCGGGCAGCGCGGCGGCCGCCGCGGTGTCGACCGCCCGGATGTTCGCATGGGCATGAATCGCGCGCACGAAGGCGGCGTGCAGCAGGCCGGGAAGGGCGATGTCGTCGAGGTAGCGGCCGCGCCCGGCGACGAGATCCGGGTCCTCGATGCGCGGCACCGCCGCGCCAAAATAGCGAACGCCCATGACGGCCTCATGCGTGGGAGCAAGACGAGGCCGCGGACTCTAAGGGCGCCGTGGCCGGGTGCAAGCGGGGAGGATTGCCCTGGACCGATTGACAATCGGCGGGCGCGCGGTGTGATGGAGAGGGGCAAACGCTTGGGGAGGGCCCGCAAGATGGTCGAGCACGGGCAGCAAGCCGTGTCCAAGCCGATCCTCTCATCGGTCGCCGCCCAATTGTTTGTCGCCGACATCAAGGCGTCGTGCGATTTCTACACCGAGAAGCTCGGCTTCTCGGTCGCGTTCGTCTGGGGCGAGCCGCCGTTCTATGCCCAGGTCCGGCGCGACAGCGCCCGGCTCGACTTGCGCTGCCTCAGCAGGGCGGTAATCGATCCCGCGCGGCGCGAACGCGAGAGCCTTCTCTCAGCCGACATTGGCGTCGACACGCCAGCGGAGATCGAGCAGCTCTTTCTCGAGCTGCAGGCCGCCAGGGTCGAGTTCCACCAGACGCTCCAACGTCAGCCCTGGGGTGCGCAGAATTTCATCGTGCGCGATCCGGACGGCAATCTGATCCTGTTTGCCGGCCCGGCGGAGTGAACGGCGCCGCATCCTCTGACTCGTCATGCCCCGCGCAAGCGGGGCATCCAGTAATCACGGAAGCCGCGGTGTTTACTGGATTGCCCGCGGGCAATGACGCCGTTGCGTGTGTCGGACGTCTTGCTACGGCGGCTCGACCCGAAAGCCGCCTGCGTGGTCGAGCGCGATACGCCCGGCCGCAACCGCCGCGGCCCAGCGTGCGGTCGCAGCGAGGCCGCCGAAGCTGAAGAAGTGCGCCGCGACATCGCCCAGGCCCGGCCGCGCGGCGGCGATCGCGCGGACCATGGCATCGGGCGCGTTCGCGCCGAACAGGTGCTTGGCAAGTCCGGCATTGCGCGCGAGCGTCCGCGCCGAGGCCGCGACCCCGCAGATCGCGGAAAAGCGCAGCAGCGTGGCGACCGAAGCCGGCCCTGCGAGCCCGATCCGGACCGGCTGCTCGATGCCCTGGTTGCGCAGGCGCGCGATCCAGGCGAGCACGGGTTCGGCCGAGAAGGAAAATTGCGTCACGATGTGCACGGCGAGGCCGGTCGCCGTCGCGGCCTCGATCTTGGCGGCGAGCGCGCGGTCCATCTCGCTCTGGGCAACGCGCGGGTGGCCGTCCGGAAAGCCGGCGATGCCGATCTCGCGGATGCCGCGGCTCTGCGGCAAGCCGCTTTCGATCACCTCGCGCGCATGATGGAACGGGCCGGCCGGCGTGTCGCGATCGCCGCCGATGATCAGGAGGCGCGTGACCCCGGCCGCGTCGGCGAGGCGGCCGAGGTGTCGATCGAGCGCGTCGGCGCTGGGGAAATGGCGCGCCGCGAGGTGCGGCACCGGCTCGAAGCCCCGGCCGCGGAGCCGCCGCGCGATCGCGATCTGCTCGTCGGCGGCACGCGACGGGACCGCGCTCACATAGATGCGCGCGCCGCGCCGCGCGGCGGCCGCGAGCGCGTCGAGCTCGGCATCCGAGGCCCGCGTCGCCTCGAAGCTTGCCGGGCGCACGAACGCGGCCAGGCGCGTGGTCTCGCTCGGCTCTGCGGGCACGAGCGGCGGGGCCAGCCGCAGCGCGGGCGGCTTGGCGGTGGCGATGCTCCTGAGCTCGCTCATTCGCGCCGCCGCGAGATCACGTAGGACTCGTCGAAGAACCAGAGGCCGCCATGCCGGCGCAGCACCTCCCGGGTCGCATCGAGATAGCGTTGCGCGCCGACCACGCTTTCGAGCCGGTCGTCCTCCACTTGCGCGACGTAGATCGCGGCGTTCCAGGCCGCGAACAAGGTCGATGTGCCGATCGACTCGGAGACCTCGGAGGGGAGCGTGTGCATGTCGTAGCGGAAGATCGAGCGGTTGTCCGCATAGGCATTGAAGTTGAGGTCGCGCCCCGCGAGGCCGAGCTCCTGCTTCACCGCCTTCATGATCTGGTGGCGGTCGTCGACGAACGGATTGTCCCCGGGCCAGACCTTCTGGATGATCTCCTGGCCCGGATCGTGGCCATGCGAATGGATCGCGATCAGCCGCCCGCCGGGGCCGAGAGCGCGTGCGAGCGGGGCGATCACGCGTTTCGCCTTGAACTCGAGCGGGGCGCGCGCGCGATAGGGCTGCGACGCGATCACCAGGTCGTAGTTCGCCATGGTGCCGCCCGGCCGCGGCAGGATCGGATCGAGCAGGAACTTGTGGTCCTCGCGGTAGATCACCAGCACCACCGGCCGCTCATAGACCGGATTGCCGGTCTTGCGGCTCACGCCGGCCTTCCAGTTCTCGGCCAGGAACGGCTCGAGGTCGGTGATCTGCGCCTCGAACCGATGCGCGCTGTTGCCGGCGAGCGGGAGCTCGTGCCACACGAGGCTCGAGGCCGCGCTCACCGATTTCACTGCGAGCCAGGGCGCATCCGCATAGGCGAGATTGGTGAGCACCAGCGCGGTCGCCGGATGCTCGACGAACCGGTCCGCCACCTTCTGCAAGGTGAGGCGGACGTCCTCCAGGCTGATCTCCTTGCCGACCACGTAGAACGGCATGGTGGGGAAGCGGTCGTGCATCGCGCGCATGACCCGGGCGAGCACGCTGCCGTCGCCCACGCCGGCATCGAACACCCGCACCGCCGGCGGGCGCGGATGGATGTTGGCGAGCTCGAGCGAGACCCGGTGGGCGACCACCCATTTCTCGCTGCACGTGTTGACGAACAGCAGATACTTCTGCCGATTGTCGAAGAAACGGAAATTGCGCTGCGGATCGGGCGCGCCAGGCCGCTCGGGCGCGGTGTGCTCGGGCGGCGTCCGCATTGCGAGCGCGGTCGCGACGGATGCCGGCGTGGATCGACTCTCATTGCCGCGCGCGATCAGGGCAGGCCGCGCTCCGGCCTCGGCCCGGTTCTCGGCCATGAATGCGCGGACGCGGTCGAGCGTGTCGGTGGTGATCCGCCCGCCGTTGCGCAGCCGGCTCGCAAGCTTGCCGTCGTTGACGGCGCGGCGGCCGAAGGTCGACTCGGCCAGTCCGGTCTGGCGGCAGTAGTCGGAGATTTCCTGCAGCAGTTGCTGGGCGTTCATGGGTGTCCTCGCCGATCCGAGCGCCCCGAATCTGCGCGTCCGGTCGCGCTCGAGATCCCGGATATCGGAACCCTGTTCCGCGCGCCCGTCAACCACAAAACGTCCCACTCATAATGTGGGCAATTTGATGGGCGGTAGCCCAAGAACTAATACACGAGCAATATCTGATAATTGTCTTCGGCGACAACGCCTGCCCCCACGTTAGTTCTGACATGATACGGGAGACCTTGCCCATTGGGGTGGGCAGTGGGCAATCGAAGACGTCCCGCTGGTGAGTGCGGCAATGCTCCATGCGTGTCTCGCACTTGCAGGCGAGCGGGCGGCGATCCGTAATGCGCATTCAAGGAAAACCCCATGCCTCGCTTTGCCGCCAATCTTGCCTTCATGTTTGCCGACCGGCCGCCGATCGAGCGGTTCGGCGCCGCGGCTGCGGCCGGCTTCAAGGCGGTCGAGCTGCAGTTTCCCTACGACCAGGCGCCGTCCGACATCCGCGCCGAGATCGCGCGGCATGGCCTCGTCCAGCTCGGCATCAACACGCAGGTGCGCCCGAATGGCGGCGAAGCCGGGCTCGGCGCGGTGCCGGGCCGCGGGCGCGAGTTCGCCGAGGTGTTTGCGCGCGCGCTCGACTATGTGGCGGCGATCGGCGGCACTGCGATCCACACCATGGCCGGCGTGGTCGCGCCGGAGCAGCGTCCGGCCGCCGAACGCGCCTTCATCGAGAACTATGCGCGCGCCGCCGATCTCGCAGCCGAGAAGAACATTACGCTGCTGATCGAGCCGCTCAATCCGCGCGACCGCCCGAAATATTTCGACAGCCGGGTGGAGCAGGCAGCGGATCTCGTCGACAAGATTGGGCGGCCCAATCTGCGCATCCAGTTCGACTTCTACCATGTGCAGATCACCAGTGGCGATCTCCTGACACGGCTGGAAAAATTCCTGCCGCTGATCGGCCACGTGCAGATCGCGGCGGTGCCGTCGCGCGCAGAGCCGGACGAGGGCGAGGTGAACTATCCGGCGCTGTTCGACGCGCTCGATCGGCTCGGCTATCAGGGTTGGGTCGGCTGCGAGTACAAGCCGCGCGGCCGCACCGAGGACGGCCTGGGCTGGGGTCGGCGATACGGACTGGGACGATGATCCGTCATGGCCGGGCATAGCCGTTCGAAGAACGGCGTCGCTTCGCTCGCCTATGCCCGGCCATCCACGCCTTGTTGTCACGCCGCGCCGGCAAGACGTGGATGCCCGCGACAGGCGCGGGCATGACGAGGTTATTCTTGGGCGGCGTAACCCGAGGTGAAAACGCCATGCGCCTGCAGGAAAAAGTCGCGATCGTTACCGGGGCGGGCTCCGGCATCGGCCGCTGCATCGCCGAGACCTTCGCGCGCGAAGGCGCGCGTGTTGCGGTGCTCGACCTCAATGCGGAGGCAGCGAAGGAGGCAGCCGGCGCGATCGGCAAGGCCGCAGTTGCGATCCGCTGCGACGTGACGCGCAAGGCCGACATCGATGCCGCCATCAAAGCGGCGCTGTCGGCCTTCGGCGGCATCGACTGCCTCGTCAACAATGCGGGGATCACCCACGTCAACAAGCCGGTGACCGACATCGATGAGGCCGAGCTCGAGCGCGTGATCGCGGTCAACCTCAAGGGCGTGTTCCTGTTCAGCCAGGCGATGGTGCCGGTATTTCGCGACGGCGGCGGCGGCGTGATGATCAACATCGGCTCGACCGCGGGTCTGCGGCCGCGCCCGGGACTCTCGGCCTACAATGCGACCAAGGGCGCGGTGCATCTCCTCACCCGGACGCTCGCGGTCGAGCTCGCGCCCGACAAGATCCGGGTCTGCGCCATCGCGCCGGTCGCAACCGAGACGCCGCTGCTTCCGAGCTTCCTCGGCAATGCGCCCGGCCAGCGGCAGAAGTTCGAGGCGACCGTGCCGCTCGGCCGCCTCGCCCAGCCGCAGGACATCGCCAATGCGGCGCTCTTCCTGGCCTCGGACGAGGCCGCGTTCGTCACCGGAAACATTGTCGAGGTGGACGGCGGCCGCTGCGTGTAGCGCCTATCACCACATCCGCCGCAGGCGCGCGCCGATGTCGATCGCCGCGCGCGGCGGCGCGTGGGCCGCGGCGGCAACCGCGGGCGGCCAGGCGCGGTTGTCGAAATGGCTGCGGATGCCGGCCGGAATGAAGCGGCTGCAGGTCGCGTAGAGATGGCGGTCGCCGCCGCCGCGCTGCTGGTGGACATAGAAGCGCTGCGGCAGCATGAGGTGCAGATGATCGCGGGCGCGGGTCATCGCCACATAGAGCAGGCGGCGCTCCTCCTCGATCTCCTCCGACGAGCCGGTGGCGAGATCCGAAGGGATGCAGCCGTCGACGCAGTTGAGCACGAACACCGACTTCCACTCCTGGCCTTTGGCCGAATGGATGGTCGAGAGGATCAGATAGTCCTCGTCGATCATCGGCACGCCGGCTTCGTCGCTGGTGGCGCCGGGCGGATCGAGGGTGAGCTCGGTCAGGAACCGCTCGCGGCTCGCAAAGGTGGCGGCGATCTGCGCCAGTTGCGTGAGGTCGCCTCCGCGCACCGCGGCGTCGTCGTAGAGCCGCTCGAGATGCGGCGTGTACCAGTCGCACACGAGCTCGAGCTCGGCCGGCCATGCGGTCGCCTTGCCGTAGGCGAGCGCAAAGGCGCGCGCGAAGGCGGGCCACTCCTCGGCGCTGGCCGCCGGCGGCCGGAAGGTCTCGATCGCGTCGCGCGGATCGGCGGCGCCGGCGATGCGGTCGAGCAGGCGCGCGGCGGTGGCCGGTCCGGCGCCGGGCAGCAGGTGGATGACGCGGAAGCCCGCCACCCGGTCGCGCGGGTTCTCGGCCCAGCGCAGGAACGCGAGCACGTCCTTGACGTGCGCGGCTTCGAGGAAGCGCAGCCCGCCGAACTTGACGAACGGAACGTTGCGCCGGGCAAGCTCGATCTCGAGCGGCGCGCTGTGGTGCGAGGCGCGAAACAGCACCGCCTGGGCTTTCAGCGCGAGCCCGGCCTCGCGCTGCTCCAGCACCGTCTCGGCCACGTAGCGCGCCTGGTCGCTCTCGTCGCGCACGCTCACCAGCGCCGGCTGCTCGGCGGCGGCGCGGTCCGACCACAGCGTCTTGGAAAAGCGCTCGGCGGCCTGCGCGATCACCGCATTGGCGGCGGCGAGGATGGGCTGGGTCGAGCGATAGTTGCGTTCCAGCGTCACGACCTCGGCGGCCGGCGAAAAATGATGGGGGAAGTCGAGGATGTTGCGCACCGTTGCGGCGCGGAACGAATAGATCGACTGGGCATCGTCACCCACCACCGTCAGGCCGTCGCCGCGCGGCTTGAGCGCAAGCAGGATCGAGGCCTGCAGCCGGTTGGTGTCCTGATATTCATCGACCAGCACGTGATCGAAGCGCGCCGCAAGCTCGGCGGCGATCGCGGGGTCCGCCATCATGTGCGCCCAGTAGAGCAGCAGGTCGTCGTAATCGAGCACGCTCTGGCGCTGCTTGGCCTCCACATAGGCGGCGAACAGCGCGCGCAGCTCCTCCTCCCACGCCGCGCACCAGGGAAACGATTTTGCCAGCGCCTCCTCGAGCGAGGTCTCGGCGTTGACCACCTGCGAATAGATCGAGAGGCAGGTCGCCTTGGCGGGGAAGCGCTTCTCCGTCTTGGAGAAGCCGAGGTCGTGCCGGATGAGATTCATGAGATCGGCCGAATCCTCGCGGTCGTGAATCGAGAATCCGCGCTCGAGTCCGATCGTCGGCGCGTATTCCCGCAGCAGGCGGGCGCCGATCGCATGAAACGTCCCCGACCAGGTCAAGCCGCCGGGCATCGCGCCCGCGCGGCCGCTCAGCGCCTGTGCGGTGATCCGCTCGACCCGGCGGCTCATCTCGGCGGCCGCCCGGCGCGAGAAGGTCATCAGCAGGATGCGGCGCGGATCGGCTCCGCGCGCGATCAGATGCGCGACCCGATGGGCGAGCGTCGCGGTCTTGCCGGCGCCGGCGCCGGCGATGATCAGGAGCGGCCGCGCGTCTCCGCCGCCATGCTCGACCGCACGGCGTTGCTCGGCGTTGAGCGTCGCCAGCCAGGAATGGGACGGCAAATGGGACGGCTCTTGGGTGGTTTCGGTCATCGGCGCCCGCGCGAATCAGGACGCCTTCCAGTCAGCATGCGCGCGCCGCCGCAGGCAATTGGCGGAGCGGCAGAAATTCATGTCGCCCATGACTTGCGCCCGGCTTCCGAATCGCACACTCGAGGGCCCGAGAGTGGTGTTAAACTACCGTCACCGGATGCCGATAGGGCCGTCTTGACCTGATGTTAAGCCTGCCACGGCATCATTCCGGCGCCTGACGCGCGTGCAGCGAGTGTGTCCTCGGGCAATTGCGGATCGATGCAATGTTGAGCTCACGGGAAAAGCGCTTCGCCTGGACGCGTCCCCACGCGGGCGGCTTTTCATTGTTCGGGATGATGATGAAGCGCCGGCGGGTGCGGCCGCGCCCGCTCACCAAGGAAGAGCGGGAGAAGACGCCGGATCGTCGCTGGAAGCCGGCGCCGTGGACGCCGTGGCTGTGGATCAAGTGATTGGCGAGCGGCGAATAGCGAATAGAAAATAGCGGGGCGAGGCTATCCGGTCGCTATTCGCCACTCGCTACGCGCCATTCGCTCAGCTCTGCATGCCCCAGCGCCGGACCGTCATGTTCTCGATGGTGCGGAAGATCACGCTTTCGACCACCAGCCCGATCAGGATCACGGTCAGGAGGCCGGCGAACACCGAGGGCGTCTCGAGCTCGTTGCGGTTCTCGAAGATGAACCAGCCGAGCCCGCCCGAGCGTGAGCTCGCCCCGAAGACGAGCTCGGCGGCAATCAGCGTGCGCCACGCGAACGCCCAGCCGATCTTGAGCCCGGTCAGGATCGACGGAAAGGCGGCGGGCACCAGCAGAAGCATCACGAATGAGAGCCCCTTGAGGCCGCAATTCTGCCCGGCCATCCGCAGGGTGGGCGAGACCGAGGTGAATCCCGAATGGGTGTTGAGCGCGACCGCCCACAGCACCGAATGGACGATCACGAACACCAGGCTCTTCGCACCCAGCCCGAACCATAACAGCGCCAGCGGCAACAGCGCGATCGCCGGCAGGGGGTTGAACATGGCGGTCAGCGTCGAGAGCAGGTCGGTGCCGGCCCGCGTCGACACCGCCAGCGTGGTGAACACGGCCGCCGCCACGAGGCCGACTCCATAGCCCATGGCAAGCACGCTGAGCGAGTTCAGCGTGCGGTCGATCAGCGGCCCGCGCGCGGTCGCGTCCCAGAACGCGCCGAGCGTCTCGCTCAGGCTCGGAAACAGCAGCGAGTTGGCGGTGTAGCGCGCGAAGGCTTCCCACAGCACGGCGAGCACCGCGAGCACGACCAGGCGGCGCACGAGTGTGATATTGGCGAGCCGCTCGATCGGCCCGAGCGGGCGGGCGGCGTCGCCCACCGCGCCGAGCGCATCGAGGGTGATGACGCGCTCCGGCCGCACCGGCGGGGATTGATCCGGCCGGGAATGGATCGCAAGCTCAGCCATGGGCGGCCTCCGAGACCAGTTCGGTTTCTATTCTGTCGGTGAACAGGAGGTCGTGGATGCGGCGGTGCAGCGCCTCGAACTCCGGCGTGCCGAGCGACTCGAAGCCGAGATGATGGGCGTTGAGCTCGGCCTTCACGCGGCCGGGATGCGGCGAGAGCACCAGGATGCGGCTGCCGACCAGGATCGCCTCCTCGATCGAATGGGTGACGAAGATGACGGTAAAGCCGACCTCCTCCCACAGCCCGACCAGCTCCTCCTGCATCTTGCGGCGGGTGAGCGCGTCGAGCGCGGCGAACGGCTCGTCCATCAGCAGCACCTTCGGCTCCATGGCGAGGGCGCGCGCGATCGCGGTGCGCTGCTTCATGCCGCCCGACAGCATGTGCGGATAGATCGCTTCGAAACGGCTGAGATTGACCTTGGCGATGAGCTCGCGGGCATGCGCGCGCGCCTCCGGTCGCGACATGCGACGGTTGACCACCAGCGGGAACATGACGTTGCCGAGCACCGTCTTCCACGGCAGCAACTGGTCGAATTCCTGAAACACCATCATGCGGTCGGAGCCCGGACGGGTGATGGGCGCGCCGGCGAGCCGGAACGTGCCCTCGACCGGCGCCATGAATCCGGCGATCGCCTTGAGCAGCGTCGACTTGCCGCAGCCGGACGGCCCGAGCAGCACGAAGCGTTCCCCCGCGAAGACCTCGAAGCCCACCCGCCAGGTCGCGGTGACGAGATGATCGGTGGTCTTGTATTGCAGCGTCACGCCGTCCGCGACGAGCAGCGGCTCCGGGCCTGCGCCGGCTTGCGCACCGGCCTGCCTCCGCTCCTGCACGCCATGGGCCATCGTGCGCGTCCCCTGTTGCCTCTCCCGCCGCCTGCGCCGCGTGCCGTCGGCGCCCGCTCGCCGGAGGTGCTCTACCCTACCCATTGTAGTAATGTTCGCTCAACAACAACGTGCGGCGCCGGCAGCCTCCGGCGTGCCGGGAGGAGATCGATGAATCGCGGGTTGGTCGCATTCGCCGTGCTTTTGAGCCTGCTGGCGCGGCCAGCCGAGGTGCGCGCCGAGGCGCATGAATTGCGGGTCGCCAAGCAGTTCGGCAGCGCCTACATGCAGTTCTTCATCATGCAGGACCAGAAGATGATCGAGAAGCACGCCAAGGCCGCGGGCCTGGGCGACGTCTCGGTCGAGTGGGCGACGTTCCGGTCGAGCGACGTGATGAACGACGCGCTGATCTCCGGCAGCGTCGATTTCGTCTGCCTCGGCATCCCGGGGATCATCACGGTCTGGTCGAAGACCAAGGGCAGCCCGATCGAGGTCAGGGGCGCGACCGGCTTCAACGTCTCGCCGCTGATGCTGCTGGTGCGCGATCCGGCGATCAAGTCGCTGAAGGATTTCAAGGAGGGGCAGAAGATCGCGCTGCCCGCCATCAAGGTTTCGATGCAGGCCATCATCCTGCAGATGGCGGCCGCGAAGGAGTTCGGCATCGACAGGTTCAACGCCCTCGATCACCTCACCGTCTCGATGGCCCACCCGGACGCGACCGCCGCCATGCTCGGCGGCACGAGCGAAGTCGTCGCC
Source organism: Xanthobacteraceae bacterium (assembly GCA_035764045.1). Lineage (GTDB taxonomy): Bacteria > Pseudomonadota > Alphaproteobacteria > Rhizobiales > Xanthobacteraceae > JAVDCA01. The sequence continues at coordinate 16,320 of DASTZX010000021.1, forward strand.
AACTTCTCCTCATCGCCGTTCCAGTATCGGCAGCTGAAGAGTCCGAACATCCGTCGGCTGCTCACCAGTACGGACTATTTCACCGGTGGCTTGTCGTTCAACGTCATCGCGGCGACCGCCAAGTTCCGCAAGGACAACCCGAAGCTCTACGGCGCGTTTCTCTCCGCCCTCAAGGAGGCGACCGGGTTCATCAATGCCGACAAGCGGCGGGCGGCGGAAATCTACCTCAAGGCGAGCGGCGACAAGATGCCGGTCGACGATCTGGCCGAGATCCTCAACGATCCGGCGATCCGCTATACGACCAGCCTCGAGGGCATCGGCTCGTTCGTGGATTTCATGGCCAAGACCGGCACGCTCAAGACGCCGCCGGCCGACTGGCGCGACATGTTCTATTCCGAAGCGCTGGCTTCCGGCGGCTGAGCGGACCCGCTATACAGGCGGCGGGCGCGGCTGGGGGAACGCGGGGACTTCCAATTCCATTCGCGCGGGGGCTGGTCATGTGGGGACGCAGAAGGGCGCGGCAGGCGCCGGAGGAAACGGCGCCGCGACGGCTGCGCGACGCGCTGCGCCAGGCGCGCATCGAGTCCGCCGAGCGCACCGCCGTCATCGTCGATCTGCGCGATGCGGAGATCGCGCGGCTCGAGATCCTCAACGAAGCGCTCGATCCGCTGTTCGGCGAAATTCCCGACCGGATCGATATTTTCGACCGCGCGATCGCGCGCGCCGACAAGCCGCGGCTCTGGATCGACCTCGTCGCCCATGTCGACATGGGACGTGACAACCGCACCTATCGCTTCATGCAGGACAGCCGCTACGGGCGCCAGGTGCTGGCGGAAACGACCGACGTCGCCGAGGTCGTCGAGGCGGTGAGCAAATACGTCGCTCGCCGCATCATCGAGCGCGAGCGGGCGCTTGCGGTCGACGAGCACGCCGCGCGCGACGGGCTGGAGCGCGAGGTGCGGCTGCGCCGGCGCTCGCGCTGGCGCGCCCTGCGCGCCTTCCTGTACGGGCTGGTGCTCGGAGTGGCGGCCGTGATCGGCGCCTTCATCCTGCTGGTGCTGCACGTGCAGCACTAAATTTAGCCGGTCGCGGAGCGACGTGGACGCACCCGGGTTCGCCCGATCAGGCCGGCGCCGACATGCTGTGTTACGGCAGGTTCAGCTCGCGCCGCGCGAGCTCGACGATTTTCTCGCCGTCCGCGAAGCCGCGCGTCGCCACCTCGCACCGCCAGCCGCCCGGGCCGCCGTCGATCCGATAGAGGTTGTAGCCGGCCGCTTCGCGCGGCTCCGCGACCGCCGCGGAGGCCGAGGGCACGCCGACCGCCGGGATCGGTCCCGCCGGCCCGTCGAGCCATTCGAGCGCGTGGACGTGATCGTGTCCGTGCAGCAAGAGCTCGGCGCCGCGCCGCCGCAAGACGGCGAGAAGGTCGGCCGCGTCCACCAGGCGCTTGTAGTGGCTGCTGCGGCTGCGCGGCGGATGATGAATCAGCACCACGCGGCAGAGGCCGGGCTGGTGCGCCAGCAGGGCGTCGAGCCGTGCGATCTGGACCGCGCCGAGCCGTCCGGTCGCCATGAAGGCCGGCGTCGGCACCGAGGTCGACAGCCCGATCAGCACGACGGGCCCGCGCTGGCGCACGAAGGGAAAAGGAGGCGCGGCGGCATCGGCCGCATCGCCGCCCATATAGTCGCGCCAGAAGCTGGCTTGCATCGCCACTGCCGGGCGCACGTAGCCGTCGTGATTGCCGGGCACGAGCGTCACGTCGCGCGGGGAGCCGAGCGCATCGAGCCAGGCGCGCGCCTGGGCGAACTCGGGTTGCGTGGCGATGTTGACGAGATCGCCGGTGACCGCGACATGATCGGGGGCTTGCGCCTTGAGATCGCTCACCAGCGCATCGAGCATGTCGCGGCGGTGGATCGCCTGCCGCTTGTGCCGCCAGTTGAGGTAGCCCAGCATGCGTTTGCCGAAAAGCTCGCGCGCGCGCGGCGCCGGCAGCGGCGCGAGATGCGGGTCGGAGAGATGTGCGAGAACGAACATCGATCCCGGAAAATGTAGGATGGGTCAGCGGCACGCAAGGCGGGCTTGCCCGATTTGCGCATTAATAATGTCGATCTGCGGCAAGCCCGAGATCGGTCCCGCGCAAGCTTTTCGGCCGAGCGAGACGCAAGAGTCTTCCTACGAGCTTCCGATCAGAATTCCCGCCAGAAACACCAGCACGCCCCCGACCACCACCTGGAACGCGGCCTGCAGGAATGGCGTATCCATATAGCGGAAGCGGATATAGGAGATCGCCGCGAGCTCGATCGCGACGACTGCGACTGCGAGCACGGTCGCGGTGAAGAAGTTCGGAATGAGGTAGGGCAGGGTATGGCCGAGCCCTCCGACCGCCGTCATCGAGCCGCAGACCGCGCCGCGCAGCCAGGGCGAGCCGCGGCCGGTCAGCGACCCGTCGTCGGATAGCGCCTCGGCGAAGCCCATCGAGATTCCGGCGCCGACCGCGGCCGCCATGCCGACCAGGAAGGTCTCCCACGTTTGATGCGTCGCGAATGCCGCCGCAAACAGCGGCGCCAGCGTGGAGACCGAGCCGTCCATGAGGCCGGCAAGACCGGGTTGCACGTATTGCAGCACGAACATTCGGCGGGCGGTCTCGTCCTCCTTCGCGCGCGCGCGCGGCGTGAGGATCTTCTCGTCGAGCTCCTCGGCCAGGTTCTCGTGCTTGTCCTCCGCCTCGGCAAGCTCGATCAGGAGCTCGCGCACGGAGGCGTCGCGCGCCGACGCGGCCGCCTTACGATAAAAACGCGCGGTCTCGAACTCCATCTCGGCCGCATATTTGCGCACCTCGTCGAGTCCGAGCGGCCGGACGAGCCAGAGCGGCTTGTGACGCACGAAACCCTTCACGTCCTGCCGGCGGATCAGCGGCAGGTACTCGCCGAACCGCGCGCGGTAGAGGTCGTAGAGCATGCTGCGATGCCGCACCTCCTCCTCGGCCATCTCGTCGAACATCTTGGCCGAGCTCGGATACTGCGCGCGCAGTCCATCGGCGAAGCCGCGATAGATGCGGGAATCCTCTTCCTCGTTGGTGATGGCGAGCGCCAGGATCTCCTGTTCGGTCAGGTCGGCGAAACGTTTCATTACGGTATCCGGATGCGTTTACCGGCGTATATTGCAGCGGCGAGGGGGAAAATGCGAGCCATGGCCGGAACGATTGTCGCACCATAGAACAACGGCGCCCCTGGCTTGCACCAGGGGCGCCGTAAGCGCCGGGGACATTTGTGGGGGGATGCCCCCCGGCAGCTTTCCGAGAATGAACGTGTTGTCTTGTTGGCGTGGACCGTCGCCAGCGACGAACAAGCCACCACAGATTACGCAGGCGCAGCCGAATGACAAAACGCATCACGTCAAGGCAGCCATGCGATGCGGGCGGGTGCGGCAATCATTCGCTTGTCACTGCGACGCGGCCGGCGAGGGCGGGGAGAGCGCATGCGGGAAACCATTGATTCGGCGGTGCGAGGCGTGCTGCACACCTATTGGCGTTTCACTCGCGGACTCACGTTGGGCGTGCGCGCGCTCGTGATCGACGAGCAACGCCGGATCTTCCTGGTCAAGCATACCTACGTGCGCGGCTGGCATCTGCCGGGCGGCGGTGTCGAGCCGGGCGAGACGCTGCTCGCGGCGCTTGCGCGCGAGCTCGTCGAGGAAGGCAATATCGAGCTGACCGAGCCGCCGCGGCTGCATGGCATGTTCTTCAATTCCGCTGTGTCGCGGCGCGATCACGTCGCCTGCTTCGTCGTCGAGTCGTTTCACCAGGGTCCGCCGCCGGCGCCCAACCGGGAAATCGCCGCCTGCGGCTTCTTCGCCTTGGGAGAGATGCCGGGCGACACCAGCGCGGGCACGCGCGCCCGCATCGCCGAGGTCCTGCTCGGCACGCCGTCGAGCGAGCGGTGGTGAGCAGAGCACTGAATCGGCGCTCTCTCTCCCCGCTTGCGGGGAGAGGGTTGGGGTGAGGGGCGCTGAGATGTCGCCCGGCATCGCCTCGCGGCGGCGCCGCCCCACCCGGAAATTGCCCCCGGTCGGCAATGGACCTTGCGCCGCTCAAATGCTAATCGCGCCTCGGAATGAGCGACCTTTCCTTGACCATAGGACCGGAGGCCGCGGCCGATGCGGACGCCGTCGAGCGGCTGCATGAGCGCACCTTCGGCCCCGGACGCTACGCCAAGACCGCCTATCGCATCCGCGAAGGCGGGCCGCACGCGCTTGCGCTCTCGTTCACGGCCCGCATCGGCACCCTTCTGGTCGGCTCGGTGCGGCTCACGCGCATCCGGATCGGAGAGACGCCGGCGCTGCTGCTCGGCCCGCTCACCGTCGAGCCGCCATTCCGCGACCGCGGCATCGGGCTTGCCCTGATCGAGCGCGCCCTCGAGGAGGCTCGCACGCAGGGGCACAAGCTGGTCGTGCTGGTCGGTGACGAGCCGTATTACGCCCGCGCCGGCTTCCGGAATGTGCCGAAAGGCCGCGCCGCGATGCCGGGCCCGGTCGATCCGGAGCGGCTCCTGGTGGCCGAGCTCGTCGCCGGCGCCTTCGATGGCGTCAGCGGACCGATCCGGCCGGAGTGGGATCCGCCGCAGGCCTGAAAGTTCGCCGGGTCAGCGGTCGAGATATTTTGCGACCACGGCCGGATCGGACGACAGCGCGGTGGGGTCGACCGTCACGTCCACGAATTCGCAACGACGAAACCTGCCCTTGTCGTCCGGCGGGACCGTGGCGTCGATGCCGACCTTGGCCCGGATGCCGTCGCGCCCGATGCGCACATATTCATGTCCGCGTGCGTCCGGGATGATGAACAGGTCGCGCGAGGCTTCCATGCGCGTCGCCAGCGCGTATTCGACGTCATGCGGGTTGCGGATGTCGATGTCCTCGTCCACCGCAATCACCAGGTCCAGGTCCTTGAGCGCGCCGAACGCCGCCAGGATGGCGTTGCGCTGCAATCCTTCGTGCTGCGGAATCGATTTGCGCACCTGCAGGACCGCGTGGAAGCGATGCAGCCCGCCGGCGGTCATTTCCGCATCGACGATGATGGGCACCGCCGCTTGCAGCACCTTGAGCAGGCTCGCCTCCAGCACGTATTTGCGCAGCATCGTGGTCTCGAAGCTGTAGCCGTTGATCACCTGGTAGAACGGGCGATGCCGATGGGTGACGGCCGTCACCTCGAAGATCGGCGCGTCGCCGGCGGGCGAGAGATAGCCGACGAACTCGCCGAACGGCCCTTCTTCGATGGTCTGGTCGGGCAGGATCCGGCCCTCCAGCACGATCTCGGTATCCGCCGGCACCAGCAGGTCCTGGGAGACGGCGCGGGCGACCGTGAGCGCTCGGCCGCAGAATCCTCCCGCGGCCGCGAGCTCGTCGGCGTGTTCCGGCATCTGCGAGCCCATCGTGGCGGCCGTGTATTGCAACGCCAGATCCGCGCCGATGCAGGCGACGATCGGCAGCGCCTCGCCCTTGCGCTTCGCGCGGTCGAAGGCGAGCCGCAGATGGCGGCCGTAATCCAGCTTGATGGCGGTCCGGTTCGGGCCGATGAGCTGCAGGCGATGGTACGAGGCGTTGTAGATTCCGGTGTCGGGATCCTTGACGATGATCACGGCTGCCGTAATGAAGCGGCCCGCATCCTCGGCCGTGTGAAACAGCACTGGCAGCATCCTGCCGAGGTCGATATCCTGCGTATGCACGTGGTCCTGCGCGGCCGCCCGCTCGACACGCACCGGCGGCAGCGGCGACGCGATCGCCCGGCCGACAGCCTCGCGTATCCCGCGGAAATCGACGCCGAACGCCGCCTCGCAATTGGGCTGGCAGCACAGGAGATTGCCGATCACCGGAATGTCGTAGCCGTCGACCGCCGTGAACAGCAGTGCGGGGCCGCCGTCGCGTTGTTTCATCACGCCTGCGACCGCGAGCTTCGGGTCGATCGGCGCCGTATAGGCCTCGATCCGGCCGCGTTCGGCCATGCGGCCGAGCGAGGACCGGAAGGCGGTGTCGAGCACGCTGGAATTCGACAGCATCTGGATTACCTCGGTTTGCCGCCGATGCCGGCCAAGCCGAGAGCAGGCCGGATCGGCGGAGCGCCGGGCGCGGCAGGATCTCCGCGCGCCCGCAAGCATTCGGCGCGGAAGCTACTGCGCGGTCTTGGTCGGATCCTTGACGGCCTCGTAGGTCTCGAACTCCACGTTCTGCAGCTGACCCGCCACCCGCTCGACCCGGCGGATGTAGACGTTCTGGATGAGATCTCGCGTCGCCGGGTCGACCGTGATCGGCCCGCGCGGGCTCTCCCATGACAGCCCCTTCATGGCGGCGAGCAGCGCGTCGCCGTTTGCATTGCCGCCGGTCTTGCGCAGCGCCTCGTAGATGAGATGCATGCAGTCGTACACAGCGACGCCGACGTGGTCCGGCCGCACACCTTGGCTCACGCGCTCGAACCCTTGCACGAACGCCTTGTTCTTCGCCGAGGGATGTGCCGCCGAGTATTGCAGCGAGGTGGTGATGCCGAGCACGGCGTCGCCCATCTGGTTGAGCACATGGTCGTCCGTGATGTCGCCCGGGCCGATCAGCTTGATTCCGGACGACGGCAGCCCGCGCTCCACGTATTGCCGCAGGAAGGGACCGGCGAGGCCGCCCGGGACCCACACGAACAAGGCCTGCGGGTGGGCGTCGCGGGCGCGCTGGAGAAAGGGGGCGAAGTCCAGGTTGTTGAGCGGGACGCGCACCGACTCGACGATTTCTCCGCCGTGCGCCTTGAAGTCCTCGATGAACGCCTTTTCGGTCTCGAGGCCCGGCGCATAGTCGGCCACCAGGGTGACGACCCGCTTGATTCCGTTCTTGAGCGCCCAATCCGCCATCGGGACGGTGACCTGCGCCTGGGTCGAGAAGGTGCGCACGATGTAGGGCGACTTCGAGGTCGTGATCGAGGCCGAGGAGCCGGTGACGATCTGCGGGATCTTCGCCTGCGTCGCGATCGATGCCACCGCGAGCGCCGTCGGGGTCGGATTGTAGCCGGCCAGCAACGAGACCTTGCCCTCGACCACGAATTCCTGCGCGAGCCGCTTCGCCTGGTCGGGGATCCCGCCGTCGTCGCGCACGATCACGTCGATCTTCTTGCCGGCGACCTCGGTCCCGTGCTCCTCGCCATAGAGCTTGATGGCGGCCTGCATCTGCCGCCCGTTCTCCGAGAACGATCCGGTCAAGGGCGCCGAGAATCCGATCTTCACCGTTTCCTGCGCCCGGAGAGGCTGCGCGCCCGCCGCAGCCAGGGCGGCGATCGCCGCGAGCGACGCAATCGTTCCGGTATGCGATCTCACCACGCTCTCCTTCCGCTTGATGTCCCGAGTGCCGTCGCCACTACGCCGCCGGCCGATACAACGGCCGGTCGCCGCGAATCGTGGTGCGGTGCATGCGGCGGATGTCGGGCAGGCTGTAGCCGCCGCAGGCCTGGTGGTTGAGACAGCGGTTGTCCCAGATCACCAGGTCGCCGTCGTGCCATTTGTGCCGGTAGTGGAAGCGCGCTTCGAGCATGGTCGCGAACAGCCGGTCGAGCAGCGGCTGCGCTTCCGCGTCCGGCATGTCGGCGATGCCGATGGTGAAGCGCGGCGACGCATAGAGCGCCTGGCGGCCGGTCTCCGGATGGGTGCGGACCATCGGCTGCAGCATCTCGCGCGTCGCCTTCTCGCGCTCCTTGTAATAGGCGACCGCATCGGTGCGCGCGGTCGACACCGTGACCCGCGGATTCCGCGTCTTGCTGATGTGGTGGATCCCGTAGCGGCCCTCGATGCGGCGCCGCAAGTCGACCGGCAGCGCGTCATACACCTGGTACATGTTGCAGAACTCGGTGTCGCCGCCGGTCTGCGGATTGCGCACCGCATAGAGCACGGTGGCGCGGCACGGCTCCTCCAGGTGCGAAGAGTCCGAGTGCCAGTAATCGCCCGCATCCACGATCCCGACGGCCGTGCCGTCGGGACGGATCTCGTTCGACAGGATGAGGATGTCCGGATCGTCCGGATGGCAGTAGGTCTTGCGGTCCTGTGTCTCGAGCGGCCCGAGCTGGCGCGAGAACGCCGCCTGCTGGCGCGGCGTCAGGGTCTGGCCGCGGATCGCCACCACCGGGTAGTCGAGCATCGCGGCCTTGAGCGCCGCCAGCGTCGGCGGATCGAGCGGCGACGAGCAGTCGAGCCCGATGATCTCGGCGGCTCCGGTGTCCGACAGCGCATTGACGGTGAACGACATGGCGAAACGGGGGCTCCCGCCGATCCTTTGCGCCCATCATCGCAAGGGTGGGAATCCTGTCAACCGGCCCCCAACTGCCGGGACAAAGAGGGTGGCATCGACTTCGATCAATGATTGCCCAGTCGGGGCCGAAAAAGAAGAAATGTCAAGAAAGCTTGTCGCGACGCGGAGTCCGCCTGCTGCAACCGTGCCAACGCGGCGCGAGCCGTAGTCACTGCGAGTAGGGCATCCGCGCTGTTCACACGGATGAGCGGATCATAATCGGCGCGATGCCTTTTCTCCTGCAGCTCAATGACAGCGGTCGCAAATGCCGCGATATCAGGACCAAAGCCGTTCTGCGGTGCGTAGGCCGAAAACCTCCCGGGGAGTTTTTGCCTTTGAGCCTGTTCGCACAGTTCGCGTAACGAACGATGATCTATACTGCGGTAGACCAGCCCGTATTGCTTTGTACCACGGTGGATCGCTCCAATGACCAGATCGGCCGCGGACGTGACGGTAGCATGAAAGATTCCGTAGTATGCGGCCGAAATTGCGCGCCGCAAATTCACTTGCCGTGGTGGTCCAGCAGGCGGTGGACGTATCAGCGCATCCGCTTGCTCGAACAGATGCTCAGGATTGAGAATCGCCACGTTCAGCGTCCGCGAGTTCCGCCTCGGTCGCGAATTCGACGATAGGGAATCGCGATTCGCCCGCAGTTTGGAGATTTCTTCGAATCTGGAGGAGAGTGTCCAAAACCTTGTCGCCGCTTAATGATGTCGCAGAGTCAGGCGCCAAAACAATGGTGATACGGAGCGCGTCATGGCCCTCCGAGTCGATGGTTGGCTCGCTGCTGACTGATGTTACGTGAGCATGGCTAAGATTAGCCGTGGCAACATCAGTTGCGATGCTAACGATTTTGTCGTCATCCAGCATGGAATTATTCTAGCTGAAACTCCGGGTGAAATACAGCCGGGCAGTCCGGCAAATCACTGCGTATTGCCCAGGGTCAGCAGCTGCGAACGGCTCATCGCCCTTCTCTGGCCCAGGTCGCGGCGACGTGAACCGTCGGTCGTCCTCTCATCTAATGGTCTCGTGGCCGGCATCATCGCAACTGCGCAAGAATCCTGTCAACACGCGGCCAACACGGCAAGCGCGCGGAAGCCTACGGGCGCGGGGGCTTCATCAGGGGAATTCCGGCGGAGCGGATCGCCTCGGCATAAAGCGTGCGGTCCTTCTCGATCACCTCGGAGAACTCCGCCGCGGTCGAGCCGACCGGGACGATGCCGAGGTCGTGCAGGCGCTCGGCCACCTCCGGGATCGCCGTCGTCTCGCGCGTCGCCTGCGCCATCGCGTCGATGATCTCCTGCGGCGTGCCGCGCGGCGCCACGAAGCCGAGCCAGGTGGTCACCTCGAAGCCGGGAAAAATCTCGGCAATCGTGGGCGTGTCGGGGAGGTTCACCAGGCGCTGCGCGCTCGACGTGGCGAGGATCGTGATCCTGTCGCTGCCGCGATGCTGCAGCATCTCCGGCGCGCCGCCGAAATACATGTCGACCTCGCCGGTCAGCAGCGCGGTCGTGGCGGGGGCGGCGCTCTTGTACGGCACGTGCAGCGCGTCGATGCCCGCGCGCTTCACGAACAGGGTCGAGACCAGGTGGCTGATGCCTCCGACGCCGGCGCTCGCATAGATGAGCTTGCCCGGATGGGCGTGCGCGTAGGCGATGAAATCGGAGAGCGTCTTCGGTGGCAGCGACGACTTGATGCCGAGCACGAAGGGCAGACTGGCAAAAATGCCGATCGGCACGAAGCTCTCGGGGTCGTAGCTCACCTTCTGCAGCATTGGCACCGTGAGGATCGCCGACGGTGAGGTGAACATGAGCACCGAGCCGTCCGTTGGCGCCCGCGCGACCTGGATGGCGCCGATCGCGCCGGCATCGCCGCCGCGATTGACGATGATGAAGGGCTGGCCGAGCTTCTGCGACAGATGCTGCGAAGCGAGGCGCGCCATAACGTCTGCCATCCCGCCCGCCGCATAGGGGACGACGATCGTGACCGGGCGGGTCGGCCAACGCGGCGCCTGCGCGTGCGCCGTGACCGAGAGCGCGAGCGCGGTGAGGGCAAAGATCATCAACCGAAAGCGTGTCATGGCAACTTTCCGCCGCGTCATGGCCGGGCTTGTCCCGGCCATCCACGCCTCCTTTGCTGACGCCGCAACGAAAGACGTGGATGCCCGCGACAAGCGCGGGCATGACGAGAGTTGAATCACGGGTGCTCGCTCTCCAAGAGCCAGTCGGTCGGGATATTGCGGCCGAGCCCGCGCGCCTTGGCCTGCTCGTAGGCGAGACCGCCGAGCGCGGCGAACTGGATGCCGAGTCCCATCACGTTGACGAAGCAGGTCAGCGCGCGGGCGGCGGGGGGCTTGATCTTGCCGGCGACGAGCTCGCCGAGATCGGGCAGCTTCTCGAGGTCGACGCCGACGCGCCGCGTGCCGCGCACCTTTTTGAACTCGTCCGCCAGCCCATCCTGCGGATCGTGGTCGTAGACCGGCTGATCGCCCCTGCCGATGATGTAGTTGGCGGGCCGGCCGATGCGGGTGTGAACCACGTTGAGCGCGCTCCGCTCGAGAATGCCGTCGCCGAGCTCCAGCTCCTTGACGCAGGTCACGTGCGCGTGCGGCGCGATCCAGTCCGCCTCGACCACCGGCGTCACGCTGTTGGTCGCCATGCCGACAATGTCGGCGCCTGCGACGGCTTCGCGCGCGCTGTCCGTTGCCCTGACCGAGATGCCGAGCTCCGCCGCGAGCTCTGCGGCGAGGCGCTCGCGGTTGGCCTTGGTCGGGCTGTAGACGCGGATTTCATTGAGCTTGCGCACGGCGGCCATCGCCAGCGCCTGGCCGCTCGCCTGCCAGCCCGACCCGATCAGCGCATAGACGCGCGCATCGGGCGCCGCCATGTATTTCGCGGCGAGCGCGTTCGAGCACGCGACGCGCAGTCGCTGGATCACGCCGTCCGGCATGATGGCGAGCGGCTCGCCGTTGCGTGTGCTGAACAGGAGAATCAGGCCGCAGAATTTCCCGCCTCCTGCGGTCGGCTGCTTGTCCTTGCGCAGGCCGTGCGGGCCATGCTGCCAGCGGATGACGTCGGAGTTGAGCCGGATCGCCGCCACCTCGAAGCGCGGCAGCATGCCGTCCATGGTTTTGAAGATATAACGGCCGTTCGCGTGCACCGGCCCGTAGATGTCGCTGCGCGGCCGGTTGCCGGCCTGCCCGAGCCCCATGTCACGATAAGCCTCCTCGGTCCGCGCGAGGCAGTCGGCCATGGGCAGGAGTGAGGTGATCTCGGCATTGTTGAGGATGAGAGTCATGCGGTCGGTCCCATGCTGCGCCGGCTATGCGTCAGCGCACCGAGGCGATTCTAACGCATTCCGACGCTTGAGGGACGAGGAAAGCGGAATCGGCGAAGTGCAGCATATCCGCGCGCGGAGATGGCGCGCCGCCGATGCATCTTGCCATGCGTGCTGGGCCGTCAACCGGCGGGCCGGGGTGTCGGTTGCTGAACCGTTTGCGATTAAAGCAGGCGTGAAAACTCTTCGATCGTCAGGCCGGCTTGGCGGATGATCGAGCGCAGCGTTCCGGCCTTCAGGTCTCGATTCGAATGAACCGGAACAGTCACCGTACGGTGGGGTCACTGGGAAAAACCATCACATGATGGCTGCCGACAATTCGGTCGACGACAAATCCGATCGATCTCAGCACGCGGACGACATCCTTGCCGGTTGCAACCGGTAGGCGTTCGGCGCTCATTCTAAGCGGCTACTGTGACACGGCGGATTTCGGACGAAGCATCGGAGGGGATAACGAGCCCATGATCGCGCCGATAGGCCAGCACGGCGCGAATCGCTTGCTCGGCATTCGCAAGCGCTTCCGCTTCGGAATCGCCTTCGGTGACGACTTCCGGCAAAGCCGGAACAATCACGGTAAAGCCGCCGTCTTGCTGCGGTTCGAGAACAACGGAAAAGCTGTAATTCTCGGGCAATGGCCACTCCTCGGATGGACCGGGGTCAGGCTACCAAAACAGCGCGCTTGGTCAATAACACGCACCTGAACAGAGCCTCAGGCCGCTATAGAGGTGAATTCGGCTCACCGCCCCTCTCGGGCCCAGGTCGCAGCGAGGCTGCCGATCAGCAGCAGGAGGCCGAGCAGGCCGGCGAACATCGGCAGCACGCCGATGCCGCGCACGACGCTCGCATCGCGCATCTTCACGCCGAGCCAGTCGTCCCCCTTGAACGTGTCGCTCGAGCGCACCGCGAGGATGCGCGGCATGTCGAGCTTGCCCGACGCGTCGGCGATGCGCCGCGAGTCGCCGCCGGTCGCATTGGCGGTCGGCGCGAGGACATCGGTGGTCGACGTCACCTCGGTGAACTCGCGCGGATTGGCCGGCCCGACATTGACCAGCGCATTGAGCTTGCCGTCGGTGGCGCGCCACAGCCCAAGCTCGTTCGCCTGGACGGTCGTGCGCCAGACGCCGGGCTCGCTCGCGGAAAGAGTGAGCTGCCGGGTCGCGCCGGACGGCGAGGTGAGGGTGACCGGGTCGACGGTGTCCGCCATGGTCTGGCGCTGCACCGTGAGGTCGTGGCCGCGCACGAGCAGGCGCAGCGCCTCCTCCTCGAGATCGGGCTGCTGCATCAGCCAGTGCGACAGGCGCCGCAGCAGGTCGAGATGCGGTCCGCCCCCCTCATAGCCGCGCGCCCACAGCCAGATATGGTCGGAGAGCAGCAGCGCGACGCGGCCCTTCTCCTCGCGCGAGAGCAGCAGCAGCGGCTTGTTGTCCGGCCCCTGCATCACGGTGGTGCCGTTCGGGCTTTTGGTGTCGACCAAGCGGAACCAGCGGCTCCAATGCGGTGGGTCGTCCTCCGCACCGTCCAGGCCGCGGGTGACCGGATGTCGTCGGCCGAGGTCGGTGAGGCGGGCGTGGAACGGGGCCTCGGTCATGCGGCCGGTCGGCTCGGCGGGAAGGATCTGCTCGAGCGGCGTGCGCCAGATGCTGGTCTGGCTCGCGTAGTCGGGGCCGGCGGCGACCAGCACCGCGCCGCCGTCGCGCACGTACTTGGCGATGTTGTCGAAATAGATGATCGGCAGCACCCCTTGGCGCGCATAGCGGTCGAAGATGATGAGCTGGAACTCGTTGATCTTCTGCTGGAAGAGCTCGCGGGTCGGGAAAGCGATCAGCGACAGCTCGTTGATCGGCGTGCCGTCCTGCTTCTCCGGCGGACGCAGAATGGTGAAATGCACGAGATCGACATTGGGGTCGGACTTGAGCAGGTTGCGCCAGGTGCGCTCGCCCGAATGCGGCTCGCCCGAGACCAGGAGCACGCGCAGCTTGTCGCGCACCCCGTCGATCGAGACCACGGCGCGGTTGTTGACGGTGGTGAGCTCGCCTTCGAGCGGCGAGGCCTCGATCTCGACGATGTTCTGGCCGGCGTGCGGGATGGGGATCTGCACCTGCACGGTCGCGCCGGTCGCGACGGTGCGCTGATCGATCGGCTCCCCGTCGCGGCTGATCTTCACGTCGGCCCGGCCGGCCGGCGCGCCGCTGTCCTCGACCTTGAACGAGATCGTCTGCTGCTGGCCGACGATGCCGAACCGCGGCGCCGCGACGAGGACCACCCGGCGATCGCGCTCGTTCGGTACGCCGGTGATGAGCGCATGCAGCGGCGCCTGGAAGCCGAGCGCGGCGGGATCGCCCGGGACATCGTGCACGCGACCGTCGGTGATCATGAAAGCGCCGGCGATCCGGTCGGGCGGAACGTCGGAGAGCGTGGCGGAGAGCGCCTGGAACAGCCGCGTGCCGTCGGTCTCGCCGTCGGCCTGGCCGGCCTCGACCACCCGCAGGTCGAGCCCGCGGATGCGCTGCAGGCTTTTCACCAGCGCGTCGCGCGCCGCTTCGGTCTGTGCGGTGCGGTCGCCGAAACTCTGGCTCGGGCTCTTGTCGACGACCACCACCGCGACCGAGGTGAGCGGATCGCGATCCTCACGCGTGAAGGAGGGGTTGGCGAGCGCCAACACCAGAAGCGCGAGCGCGAGCACGCGGATCCAGGCGCCGCGCGTGCGTCCGACCAGCAGCAGCACCGCCATGAGGGCGGCGACGGCGATGGCCGCCCACACGACGGCGTCGGGGACGAGCGGGGAGAACGTGAGACCGAAACCCAAAACGCGCGACTCCTATTGCCCGAGACGCTCGAGCAGCGCCGGCACGTGGACCTGGTCGGCCTTGTAGTTGCCGGTGAGCGTGTACATCACGATGTTGACCCCGGCACGGAACGCAAAGTCCCGCTGGCGCGGCTCGCCCGGCACCAGCGGCAGCATCGGCTGGCCGTCGCCGCGCATGGCCCACGCGCCGGCGAGGTCGTTCGAGGTGATGAGGATGGAGGACACCCCGTCGCCGCCGCGCGCCGGATGCTTGGCGTCGTCCTCGGTGTCGGCGTCGCCGCTGGGCAGCGCCTCGACCCAGAGCTGGCCGGAGGTGAAGCGGCCCGGGAAGTCGCGCAGCAGGAAGAAGGTCTTGGTCAGCACATGGTCCTTCGGCACCGGCTCGAGCTCCGGGATGTCGAGCGAGGAGAGGATCGAGCGCAGCGCCTGCATGCCCGGGCTGTTGTTCTCGCCGCCGGGCGGCGCCTCCACAGCATCGCGCGTGTCGAACAGGACGGTGCCGCCCTGCTTCATGTAGGCGTCGATCCGGGCGAGCGCCTGAGCACTCGGCTTCTTCGCGTTGGGCGAGATCGGCCAGTAGATCAGCGGGAAGAAGGCGAGCTCATCGTGATCGAGGTCGAGCCCCATCGGCTCGCCCGCCTCGAGCGCCGTGCGCTGGGCGAGGTAGAGGGTGAGGCCGGCAAGCCCCGCCTTGCTCACGCTGTCGGCCTCGGCGTCCCCCGTCACCACATAGGCGAGCCGCGTCTCGGTCGTCGCCTTCATGGCGAAGTCGTCGGCGGCCTGGTCCGCCCGCGCGGATGAGGGGCCGGCCATCGCCGCAACTGCGCCCAGCACGATGCCGAGCGCCAGCACGGCCGCCGCCCGCCGCCGCGGCAGCAGGCGATGAATGCCGCCCGCGAGCCAGAACACCACCAGCGCATCGATCAGCATCAGCCCGAGCGCGGCGAGCAGGACCGGCCCGCGCAGATCCTGCGGCTCGGCGAGCCGATAGCCCTCGATGCGCGCATTGAGCGGCGCGACATCGAGCGGCGCCGGGCGGTCGCCTGGCGCGAGGGTGTTGACCGCGAGCAGCCCTTCGGGCGGTCCGTAGAAGCCGGGCGGATTGTCCGCCCTGGCGCGTCCCGTATAGCCGGCCGGTATCGGCCGTGCGGTGGGCGGCGGCGACTCGAAGGCGCCGAAGCCGTCGAGCACGCGGGTCGGCGGGAGCGCGCCGCGCGCGCCTTGCGCCTCGGGAGCCTCGCCCGACCCGATCGTGCCCGACAGATTGACGATCCGCCGCAGCATTTCGACGAAGGTGCCGGAGATCGGCAGGTCGGACCAGCGGGTATCGGCGGTGACATGGAACAGCACGATCTCGCCCTTGCCGCGGCGCGCGCCGGTGACCAGCGGCGTTCCATCGGCCAGCGTCGCCCAGGTGCGCTCGGCCAGTCCGGTGTCGGGTTCGGCCAGCACCTGCCGCGTCACCGTGACATCGTTGGGCACCGTCATTCCGGCGAACGGACCTTCGCGCGCGAAGGCGGCGAGCGGCTGCGGCTTCTCCCAGCTCAGGCTGCCGCCGAGAATGCGGCCGCCGCGCCGCAGCTTCACCGGGACGAGCTCGTCGTCGGCCGCCGCGAGCCGGGGACCGGCGAAGCGGACCAGCACGCCGCCGTCCTCGACCCAGTGGGCGAGAGCGGCGCGCTCCTCCGGCGCGATGGTTCCGACGTCCGCCAGGATGATCATCGGGATGCGCTGCTCGGCGAACTTGGCGATCGCCTCGGACGGCGAGCCGCGCTCGCCCAGCCGGACATCGGTGAAGGGTCCGAGCGCGCGCGTCAGGTAATAGTTGGCGGCGAGCAGCGGCTGGGCGGTGTCGACCGTCGCGCCGCTGACGATGCCGACCGTGCGGCGGCGCCACCGTTTGTCGAGCAATTGCACGGCGCCGGCCGAGCGCTCGCCGAAAATCTCGATGCGGGCGATGTCGTTGCGGATTTCGACCGGCAGGTCGAACTGCCCCTCGGCCTCGCGCTCGCCGCTCTTGAACGCGTAGCGCGCCTCGCCGACCGGCAGACCCTTGAGGTCGAGCGCGCGCAGGATGCCGTCGTCGCCCGGGCCGCTGTCGGCCTGGGGGCGCAGAACTTTCACGCTCAGCACGCCCGCCGCATTGTCGGCCCCGGTCAGCGCGTGCGCCTGGCGAACGCCGCCCATCACCACGGTGACCGGCCGGTTGGCGGCGAGCCGCGCCAGGCCTTCGACGAATTCCTTTCCATGCCCCATGTCGACGCCGTCGGCGAGCCAGATCAGCTCCATGTCGGGCGTGGCCTCGAGCAGCCGCCCGATCGCCGGCAGCGTCTCGCTGCGCTCGACCGTGTAGGGCTTGGGCTTGAGCTGGCGCAGCCGCACGCGCGCGGCGCCCGGCGTCTCGAGCGAGATGTCGCGCGTCGGCTCGGAAAGCGGCACGAGCGCGACCGCGCGGTTGTCCTGCTCGGCGCGTGAAACGAGATCCTCGGCGGTCTGCATCCGCGCCTGCCAACTCGAGGCGGCGGCCCAGCCATCGTCGATCAGAAGGGCGAGCGGCAGGCTCTTCGCGCTGGTGGCAATCGGTGGGTTCCACATCGGGCCGGCGGCGACCAGGATCACCAGCGCGGCGAGCAGGAGGCGCAGCAGCGTGAGCCACCACGGCGTGCGCGCCGGCGTCTCCTCGCGCGGCGCGATGTCGAACAGAAGCCGCGTCGGCGGAAATTCGATCCGGCGCGGCCGCGGCGGCACCAGCCGCAGCAGCCACCACAGCACCGGCAGGCCGACGAGGGCAAGCAGGATAAGCGGTTGAGCGAACGCGATCGGCAGTCCGGGGATCATACGTGCCTCGCGGGTGCGCCCGCGCCATGCCAGCGGTTGATGCCGAGGCCCTCGCGGCCGCCGCCGAGCCGCGCATGCAGCGCCAGCAAGAGCTCGCTCGCCGGCCGGTCGGTGCGGTGGATGACGAAGCTCCAGCCGAGCCGGTCGGTCTCGGTGCGGATCTCGGCGCGATGGCGCTCGATGCGCGCCTGATAGTCGGAGCGCCAGGTCTCGGCCCGGCCCGCCGTGATGGCGCCGGCGCCTTCCGGCTCGACGAATTCGACGCGTCCCGCGTAGGGAAACGTCTCCTCCGCCGGATCGACCACCTGCACCACGTGGCCGTTGGCGGTGCTCGTCGAGAGCTGCGCGATCGTGCGGTGCACGTCGGCAATGGGGCTCCACAGGTCGGAAAGCACGACCACCTCGGCGAGCGGAGAGGGTGTGAACGACGGCGGCAGGCTCACCCGCTCCATCGAGTCGTGCAGCATCGCCTCCGCCATCCGCTCGATCACGTTGCGGTTCGCGGTCGGGCGCATGATGCCCGGGATGCCGATGCGCTCGCCGCCCTCGATCAACACTTCGGCGAGCGCGAACGCGATCACCAGCGTGCGCTCGAGCTTGCTGTCGCGCGCGAGGGACGATTTGAACCGCATCGAGGCCGAGCGGTCGGGCCACAGCCACACCGTATGCGCGGCCTCCCATTCCTGCTCGCGCACATAGAGATGGTCGTCGCGCGCCGAGCGGCGCCAGTCGACGCGATCGGCGGGCTCGCCGGACACGAACCGGCGATACTGCCAGAAGTTCTCGCCGGGACCGGAGCGGCGGCGTCCGTGCAGCCCGTGGATGATCGTCGCCGCCACGCGGCGCGCCTCCAGGATCAGGCGCGGCATGGTCGCGGCGAGCGAACGGCCGTCACCGACCGCGTGCGCGATCGCCTGCGTTTCTTCCGGAACGGCCGGACGGCTGTCCGCCATGCGCTATCCGATCTTGGCCTTGAGCCGGCCGATCACCGCCGGGATGGTCTCGCCTTCGGCGCGCGCGGCGAATGTCAGCGCCATGCGATGCTTGAGGACCGGCTCGGCGAGCGCGAGCACATCGTCGATCGAGGGGGCATAGCGCCCCTCGAGCAGGGCGCGGGCGCGCACCGCCAGCATCAGGGCCTGGCTCGCGCGCGGGGAGGGGCCCCAGGCGATCAGCTTGCCGAGCTCGCCGCCTTCCTCGCCGGGGCGCGCCGAGCGCACCAGCGCGAGGATCGCATTGACCACCGACTCGCCGACCGGGAGCCGCCGCACCAGGCGTTGCGCCGCCATCAGCTCGTCGGCCGTCATGGCCACCTTCGGCTTGTTCTCCTCCGCGCCGGTGGTGTCGAACAGGATCCGCCGCTCGGCGTCGCGGTCGGGATAATCGACGTCGATCTCCATCAGGAAGCGGTCGAGCTGGGCTTCCGGCAGCGGATACGTGCCTTCCTGCTCGAGCGGGTTCTGGGTCGCGAGCACATGGAACGGCTTCGGCAAGTCGTAACGCACGCCCGCGACCGTGACGTGCTGCTCCTGCATCGCCTGCAGGAGCGCCGACTGGGTGCGCGGGCTGGCGCGGTTGATCTCGTCCGCCATCAGGAGCTGGGCGAAGATCGGTCCGGAGATGAAGCGGAAGCTGCGCTTGCCGCCGGGACTCTCCTCCAGCACCTCGGAGCCGAGAATGTCCGGGGGCATCAGGTCGGGGGTGAACTGCACCCGCCGCGCGTCGAGACCGAGGACGCTGCCCATGGTGTCCACGAGCTTGGTCTTGGCCAGCCCGGGCACGCCGACCAGGAGCCCGTGCCCGCCCGAGAACACTGTGATCAGGGCCTGCTCGACCACCTTGTCCTGACCGAAGATCACCGACCCGATGGCGGATCTGGCAGCTTGCGCATGCACAGCGGTCGATTCGGCCGAGCGCACGATCATGTCTTCGAGCTTTTCGGAGTTATCGCCAGCGGCCGCCATCAAATCTGCTCCTCGTTGAATTCAGACCGTATTTCATCCACATAACGCACCACGCCCCGGTTGTGCCGACTCACAACCGGCCGAGTTGCGGCCTATCGCCCCGTTCCGTCGCCTTGAAGTCCTTCAGCATCCTTCGAGAGCTTACGCTATTTTCAGGCCATGCGAGCCCGAACGCCCCTCTCACGATCCCGCGAGCAGATGCCGAGGACGCAAGTTTGAGGCCAACCATGGCGAAGGAAGGGCAAACCATCGGCCTTGAGGGCATAACGGGCACGCTCAAAACCGCGGCTCGCAAGGGTCCGCCGCCGGTCGATCTCTGGAATCCGCCCTACTGCGGTGAAATCGACATGCGAATCGCCGCTGACGGTACGTGGTTCTACCAGAAGACACCGATCGGACGGCCCGCTCTGGTCAAGCTGTTCGCCTCGGTCCTCAAGCGCGAGGGGGATCGCTATTTTTTGGTCACGCCGGTGGAAAAGTGCGGCATCATCGTCGACGAGGCGCCCTTCCTCGCCGTCGAGCTGGCTGTCGAGTCCGCTGCGCGACCCGGAGTGAGTCGGGTCTTGCGCTTTCGCACCAATGTGGACGACTGGGTGACGTGCGGCAGGGATAACGTGCTGCGGTTCGAGCCCGAACCGGCGACCGGCGGGCTCAAGCCGTTCCTGCATGTGCGGCGCGACCTTTGGGCGAAAGTGACGCGGGCACTGTTCTATGATCTCGTCGAGCTCGGCGAGGAACGTGGCATCGGCGGCACGCGGATGTTCGGGGTCGCATCGGGATCGGAGTTCTTCGTGATGGCGCCGGCCGACAGCATTGCGGGATTGCGATGATGGATCAGAAGATCGGGGGTAGGGCCGCCCTCGTGGCCGGACCGGCGGGCGGGCCGGCGGTCACGCACGAGTTCTTCGCCCGCGCCCGCGCCCGCATGACCCTCGAGGTGCCGGCCGGCCTCACCGATCCGAGTGTGCCGGTGACGCGCGGGGATCTCGATCTCGACCCGGCCGTGTGGGAACGCGCCGGCATCACCGCGACCCGGCCCGCCGCCGTGCTGGTGCCGGTGGTCGACCGGCCGTCGCCCGGGGTGATCCTCACCATGCGCACCTCGGAATTGCCGCGCCATGCCGGGCAGATCGCCTTCCCGGGCGGCGGGATCGACCAGACCGACCAGGGGCCGCTCGCGGCTGCCATGCGCGAGGCGCGGGAGGAAATCGGTCTTCAGGCCAGCGTCATTCACCCGATCGGCTACCTCGACGTCTATCTCACCTTTTCGGGTTTCCGCATCCTCCCGCTGGTGGCGCGGATCGATCCGGACTATCAGCTCGCCCTCAATGCCTCTGAGGTGGCCGATGCCTTCGAGGTGCCGCTCGACTTCCTGATGGGCCCGGAGAACCATCAACGCCACAGCCGCGACTGGAAGGGGATTCAGCGCGAGTACTACGCCATGCCCTACCAGGAGCGCTATATCTGGGGCGTGACGGCCGGGATCCTGCGGAATCTGTACGAGCGGGTTTACGGCGCGTGAGATTTCCGATCCGGGGGGCCGATCTTGGCCGCGTGCTCGATGACGCAGCGAGATTGCAGGTGGAAGACCGCCCGGGCGCCGGCACTCGCGATCGTGTCCGCCGACCCGTTGGAGGTCTGACGTGATCCGGCTGTTCTCGCTCGAGGTCGCGCTCTTTCTCGCGCCGTTCGTCGCCTACGGCCTGTTCGTGTGGGCGGCCCGCAAGGGCATCCTGCATCCCGAGGCCTGGCCGCTGCGCGTGCTCGTCGTGCTCACGCTCATCGCCATGGTGCTCACCGCTGGCGGATTCGTCGTAGTCGCGCAATACAGCGGCGCGCCGGCCCATTCCTCCTACGTGCCGGCGCACATGGAGAACGGCCGATTGGTTCCGGGGACGCTCAAGTGAATCGCCGATTGTCGGATTCAACCTGGCTCGCGGGCGGGCCGCTCGCGCACTTGATGGCCGTGCTCGACCATGCGGGCGAGGAGGCGCGCGTGGTCGGCGGCGCGGTGCGCGACGCGATGTTCGGGCAGACCCCCAAGGAGATCGATATCGCCACCACCGCATTGCCGGACACCGTGATCGAACGCGCGCGCGCGACCGGCTTCAAGGCGGTGCCGACCGGGATCGATCACGGCACGGTGACCGTGATCGTCGACGACCGGCCGTTCGAGGTCACGACGCTGCGCAAGGACATCGAGACTTTCGGCCGCAAGGCGAAGGTGGCGTTCGGCCGCGACTGGAAGGCCGACGCCGAGCGGCGCGACTTCACCATCAATGCGCTCTCGGTCAACCGTGCGGGCGAAGTGTTCGACTACGTGGGCGGGCTTGCCGACATCGACGCCCGCCAGGTGCGCTTCATCGGCGACCCCGCAAAGCGCATCGCCGAGGACTATCTGCGCATCCTGCGCTTCTTCCGTTTTCACGCGACCTACGGCCACGGGGCGCCCGATCCGGCGGGGCTCGCCGCCTGCATCGCGGCGCGCGACGGCCTCGCTCAGCTCTCGCGCGAGCGCGTCAGGCTGGAGGTGCTCAAGCTGCTGCGCGCGGAGCATGCGACGCCGACGCTCGCCGTGATGGCGGAGGCCGGCCTGCTCGAGGCCGTGCTCGCCGGGGTGCCGCTGCTCGCGAGCTTCGAGAATACCTGCAAGGCCGAAAAAGCCGCCGGGATCGGCGCCGATCCGGTGCGCCGGCTCGGCGCGCTCGCGGTTTCGGTGCCCGAGGACGCCGATCGCCTGTGGCAGCGGCTGCGCCTCACCAACTCCGAGCATGCCCGGCTCACGGCGATCGGCGAGGGATGGGCGCAGGTGTCGCCGACGCAGGGCGAGGCGGCGGCGCGCGAGCTCCTCTACCGGCTCGGGCCGGATCGCTATGTCGACCGCATTCTGGTCGCCTGGTCGCGCTCGTCTGCGGGCGCCGGCGATCCCGCATGGCGGGATCTCACGACGCTGCCGATGCGCTGGGTGGCGCCGCGGTTTCCGCTGCGGGCCAAGGATTTCACCCGGCGCGGTGTCGAGAAGGGCCCGCGGCTCGGCGCGGCGCTCGCCGCGGCGGAGGAGGCCTGGATCGCGGCCGGCTTCCCCAATGACAAGGCGGCGCTTGCCGCGCTCGCCGACGCCGCGCTCGGCGGAACCGCCGACCGCACGCCGTGACGTCGCTCGCCGTGCCCGCCGCATTCGCCGCCATCTCCCTTCCCCAACTCGTGCTGATCGCCGCCATGGGGATCGTGACCTCGCTGATCGGCGGCGTTGCGGGCTACGGCACGGGTGCGCTGATGCCGCTGGTGCTGGTGCCGATCGTCGGACCCGAGCCGGTCGTGCCGATCATCGCCATCTCGGCGCTGATGACCAATGCGAGCCGCGCGGCCGCCTTCCGCAAGCACATCGACCTGCGGCGCGTGCTGATCGTGCTCGTCGCCGCCACCCCGACCTGCATGCTCGGAGCCTATGGCTACACCCGGCTCACCGGGGCCGGGGTGCTGATCCTCATCGGCACCATGCTCGCGCTCTCGGTTCCGCTGCGCTGGCTTCTGCGCTCGCGCGGCATCCGGCTCGATGACAGGCAGTTCGCCGCCGCGGCGTTCGGCTGGGGCGTGCTCATGGGCGGGACCAGCGGCGCGGGCGTGATCCTGTTGTCGATGCTGATGGCGGCCGGGCTCGAGGGTGCGGCCGTGATCGCGACCGACGCGACGGTCTCGGTCGCCCTCGGCGTGATCAAGCTGTCGGTGTTCGGGCTCGCCGGCGTGGTGACCGCCCAGGTGGTCGCGGTTGCGCTCCTGATCGGGCTGGTTGCATTTCCGGGCGCGTTCTTCGCCCGCGCGCTGGTCGCGCGTCTGCCGATCCACATTCACACCGCGATGCTCGACGCCGTGGTGGTGCTCGGCGGGATCGTGATGATCGCCGGCGCGCTGCGGCGCTAGGACACGGCACGGGGGCGCGCCGAACTAGCGCGCCGGCTGGAGCGGGGCAGGGGGACCGCACTCGGCATCGGGCGGAGCGGACGCGGGCACCAGCAGGGTCTCGCCGAGCAGAAAGAGCAGCCAGGTCGCGACCCCGCCGAACATGACCCAGGCGAGGAACGTGCGCTCGCCGGCGACGACGGCGTGCGGCTCCTCGACCCAATAGATCAGCGGGGCATCCGGGACCGTGGTGAGCCCATAGCGCTCGACCGCCCGCGCGACCGCATCCTGGGCCGGCCAGAACGCGGTTGCGACGTAGCGCACGCCGGCGCGGTAGCTTTGCTGCCAGCCGCGCGGGCTGCGGAAGTCGAGCGGTCCGTAGCCGCCGGAGACCATGGCGACCGCCCAGGCCCGCACCGGCTCGACCCCGTTCCAGTTGCTGGGCACGATCGGCGCCGCCCGCCAGCCTCCGGCCTCCAGCAAGCCGCCAAGCGCGCGCGCCTCGTTGATCCCGATGAATTCGGTCGCCACCCGCGCGTCGGTGAAGCGGAACCGGGCCGCATGGGGAAACCGGCCGACGTCGGCGAGCCGGATCGGTCCGGTCGTCGGTCCGATGAACTGCACGTCCATGATCAGCGCGATGACGAGTCCGATCAATGGCATCAGGATCGCGCCGGCGAGCGACGCAAGGCCGCTGTCGCGGCCCGCCCACAGGCCGAGATTGAGGCCGACCGTGATGGCAAAGAACACGGCGAGCATGGTCCAGCCCAGGCTGGCGAGCGGCACGACGATCGCCGAGACGGCCAGGACCGCTGCAACTCCACGTGCCGCCGCGCGCCAGAACGCCGGCTGGATCAGCCGGCGCAAGCGCTCCGGCGCCGCTGCGGGCGGCTCGTGGTGCGGCGCGCTCACGGCCATTTCACGATCGGCGGCATCGAGGAGAGGATCGCGTCGACATTGCCGCCGGTCTTAAGCCCGAAGATGGTGCCGCGGTCATAGAGCAGGTTGAACTCGACATATCGGCCGCGCCGCACCAGCTGCTCCTCCCGCTCCGCCGCGTTCCACGGCAGCACCATGTTTCGCCGGACCAGGGCGGGATAGATGGTCAGGAACGCCCGCCCGACCTCCTGCGTGAAGGCGAAATCGGCGTCCCAGTCGCCCGAGGCCAGATAATCGTAGAAGATCCCCCCGATGCCGCGCATCTCGCCGCGGTGCTTGAGATAGAAGTAATCGTCGCACCACGTTTTGTACTTCTGGTAGGGCGCGACCGCCGCATGGGCGTCGCACGCCGCCCGCATCGCGGCATGAAAGTCGCGGCTGTCGGGATCGTCCTGGGTGCGGCGCTTGTCGAGCACGGGCGTGAGGTCGCCGCCGCCGCCAAGCCACGCCTTGGTGGTGACGACGAAGCGGGTGTTCATGTGCGCGGCCGGCACGTTCGGGTTCGCCGGGTGGGCGATGAGCGAGATGCCCGAGGCCCAGAAGCGGGGATCGGTCTCGGCGCCCGGGATCTGGCCGCGAAACTCGGGTGCGAACTCGCCGAATACGGTCGACACGTGCACGCCGACCTTCTCGAACAGCCGGCCGTTCATCAATGCCATGGTTCCGCCGCCGCCGGGCGCGCCGTCATGGTCGGTGCGCGCCCACGGCGTGCGCACGAAACGGCCGGGCGCGGCGCCATGCAGTGCGGCGGGCGCCTCCTGCTCGATCGCCTCGAATGCCGCGCAGAGGTCGTCGCGCAGGCTTTCGAACCAGGCGCGGGCGCGCGTCTTGCGGGCTTCGATCTGTCCGGCGTCCATGACTGACCAGCGAGTGCGGATGGCGAGCGGCGAATAGTAGCGCCATGCGGCTGCATTCGCCATTCGCTACTCGCCATTCGCCTGCAATTGCCGCAGGGCCTCACCCAACGCCATGGCGCAGGTCATGGCGACATTGAGCGAGCGCAGCCCGGGCCGGATCGGGATTTTCAGCCGCACCTCGGCCGCCGCATGGACGACATCCGGTACGCCGGACGATTCGCGGCCGAACAGGAGGATGTCGCGCCCCGCGAAGGCATGGCCCAGATACGATGTCTCGGCGCGCGTGGTGAAGAGGACGAGGCGCAGGCCTTGGCCGCGCCGCCAGCCTTCGAACGCCTCCCAGGATACATGCCGCGTGAGCCGCACCCGATCGAGATAGTCCATGCCGGCGCGGCGAAACGCGCGATCGCTCGTCGGAAAGCCCGCCGGCTCGATCAGATGCGCCTCGACGCCGAGGCAGGCGGCGAGGCGGAGAATCGTTCCGGTGTTCTGCGGGATGTCGGGCTGGAAGAGCGCAAGGCGCATGTCGGGCGTTCCGATCCGTTGTCGCGGTCGTCACGCCGCCCAACGCCGCTTGATACGACCTTTGGACAGGTTCCGCTGGCGGGCTTGCGCTCTCATTGCAAGGGTGTCAATAGAAGCCCGCGAAATTCGTGCTGCTGGGCTGCCGTCCTCAGGGCGGCCCCGGCTGGATTTCCCGCCGCAATGGGGCGGTGTCTCCAAGCGGGGCGCCGGACATCCGCCGCACAGGCGGACCGAGGGACAGAAAGGACTTGGAATCGTGACGACGATGTCTTCGGCCGAGCCGACGCGGCGCGATTTTCTCTACATCGCGACCGGCGCGGTGGCCGCGATCGGTGCCGCGGCGACGCTGGTGCCGCTGATCGCGCAGATGAACCCGGACGCCTCGACGATCGCGGCGGGCGCGCCGGTCGAGATCGACCTCGCGCCGGTCAAGGAGGGCCAGGTCATCAAGGTGTTCTGGCGCAGCAAGCCGATCTACATCAGTCACCGCACCAAGAAGGAAATCGACGAGGTGCGCGCGGTGCCGGTCAACAGCCTGCCCGATCCGCAGCCTGATCAGGCGCGCGTCCAGCCGGGCCACGATGCGTGGCTCGTCGTGATCGGCATCTGCACCCATCTCGGCTGCATCCCGCTCGCCAAGCAGGGCGACTACGACGGTTGGTTCTGTCCCTGCCATGGATCGCAATACGACGCCTCCGGCCGTATCCGCAGAGGTCCCGCTCCGGCCAACCTCGCGATCCCGCCGTACAAGTTCGTCTCCGACAGCAAGATCCAGATCGGCTGATCGGCCGGCATTTTCTCGGACGGATATCCATGACCGGACCTTCGACCTATCAGCCGCGCAACGCGTTCCTCAAATGGTTCGAGCGCCGCCTGCCGATCCTCGGCCTCGTCCATTCCTCCTTCGTCACCTACCCGACGCCGCGTAACCTGAACTACTGGTGGACGTTCGGCGGCATCCTCTCCTTCATGCTCGCCGTGCAGATCCTCACCGGCATCGTGCTGGTGATGCACTACACGCCGAATGTCGACCTGGCGTTCAATTCGGTCGAGCACATCATGCGCGACGTGAACTACGGCTGGATGCTGCGCTACCTGCACTCCAACGGCGCCTCGATGTTCTTCCTCGCCGTCTACATCCATATCGCCCGCGGCATGTATTACGGATCCTACAAGGCGCCGCGCGAGGTGCTGTGGATCCTCGGCGTGATCATCTACCTGTTGATGATGGCGACAGGCTTCATGGGCTACGTCCTGCCTTGGGGTCAGATGAGCTACTGGGCGGCGACGGTGATCACCAACCTGTTCTCCGCGATCCCGCTGGTTGGCGATCCCATCGTGACCTGGCTGTGGGGCGGCTATGCGGTCGGCAATCCCACGCTGCAGCGCTTCTTCTCGCTGCATTATCTCCTGCCGTTCGTGATCGCGGGCGTCGTCGTGCTGCACGTCTGGGCGCTGCACGTGGCGGGTCAGAACAATCCGGCTGGCATCGAGCCGCAGTCCGATAAGGACACGGTGCCGTTCACGCCCTATGCGACGGTCAAGGACGCCTTCTTCGTGGCGCTCTTCGCCATCCTCTTTGCCTGGTTCGTGTTCTACATCCCGAACTATCTCGGCCATCCCGACAACTACATCCCGGCCAACCCGGGCGTGACGCCGCCGCACAT
The DNA here is from genome assembly GCA_035764045.1 of Xanthobacteraceae bacterium. Taxonomy (GTDB): domain Bacteria; phylum Pseudomonadota; class Alphaproteobacteria; order Rhizobiales; family Xanthobacteraceae; genus JAVDCA01. The sequence goes on from DASTZX010000021.1 coordinate 43,459, forward strand.
CGTGCCCGAATGGTACTACCTGCCGTTCTACGCGATCCTGCGCTCGATCCCGAACAAGCTCCTGGGCGTGATCGCGCTGTTCTCATCGATCCTGATTCTCGCCTTCCTGCCCTGGCTCGACACATCGCGGGTGAAATCGGGCAATTACCGGCCGATGTTCCGGATCTGCTTCTGGGTCTTCATCGTGGTCTGCGTCGGGCTCGGCTATCTCGGCTCCAAGCCGCCGGAAGGGATCTATGTGATCACGGCGCGGCTCTTCACCTTCCTCTATTTCGCCTACTTCCTGATCGCGCTGCCGATCCTCGGCCTGGTCGAGACTCCGCGGCCGCTGCCGCACTCGATCTCCGAGGCCGTGCTCATCAAGAAGAAGGGCAAGATGGCCGTGGCGGCGGTCACTGCGCTGCTGGTCGTGCTTGCCGGCACGCTGGGCGGGACGACCCGTGCCTCCGCCGAGGAGGAGGTCGCCACGCCGCCGATGGTGAAATGGTCCTTCGGCGGACCGTTCGGCCACTTCGACCGCGGGCAGCTCCAGCGCGGCTTCAAGGTCTACCACGACGTCTGCCAGAACTGTCACAGCCTCAAGCTGCTGACGTTCCGCAACCTGGCCGAGCCGGGCGGGCCCGGTTTCAGCGAGGCGCAGGTCGAGTCGCTCGCGGCCGAGTACAAGGTCAAGGACACCAACGACCAGGGTGAAACGGTCGAGCGGGCCGCTCGCCCGGCCGACCATTTTCCGCCGCCGTTCGAGAACGACGCCCAGGCGCGGCAGGTCACCGGCGGAGCGATTCCGCCCGACATGTCGGTGCTCGCCAAGGCGCGCGGCTACGAGCGCGGCTTTCCCTATTTCCTCACGGACATGATCGTGCCCTATCAGGAAGCGGGCCCCGACTACATCGCGGCGCTCGTCACCGGTTACGAGAGTGCTCCGTCCGGCTTCACGCTTCCGCCCAACACCTTTTACAACAAGTATTTCCCGGCTCATGCGATCGGCATGCGGCCGCCCCTGACCGACAAGCAGGTGGACTATCCCGACGGCACGCCGCAGACCGTCGAGCAGTACGGCAAGGACGTCGCGGCCTTCCTGATGTGGGCGGCCGAGCCGCATCTCGAGGCGCGCAAGCGCATCGGCTTGCAGGTGATGATCTTCCTGATCGTGCTGGCGGGGCTGCTCTACTTCACCAAGAAGAAGGTGTGGCACGAGGTCGAGGTGCCGCGCGAGCTCGCGCATGGCCAGGACCCGCGCGCGACCTCGATGTGAGGCGCATTCCGCGGCGCGGCTGATTGACAAAGGGCCCCGTAACGGGGCCCTTCGTTTGTCGTCGTCATACTGGGTGAATTGCCATGACCAAGTCCGTGCTCGGCATCATCGGCGGCTCCGGCATCTACGATCTGCCCGGGCTCGAGAAGGTGCAGTCGAAGGAAATCAAGAGCCCGTGGGGTGAGCCGTCCGCCGCCCTGCGGGTCGGCGAGATCGCCGGCCTGCCGGTGGCCTTCCTGTCGCGCCACGACAAGGGGCACCGGCTTTCGCCTTCCGACATCAATTACCGGGCCAATATCGACGTGCTCAAGCGCGCGGGCGTCACCGATCTCGTCTCGCTGTCGGCCTGCGGCTCGTTCAAGGAAGAGCTGCCGCCCGGCACGTTCGTGCTGGTCGACCAGTTCGTCGATCGCACGCACAAGCGCGAGAGCTCGTTCTTCGGCAAAGGCTGCGTCGCCCATGTCTCGATGGCGCATCCCGTCTCGCCGCGGCTGCGCATCCATCTCGCCGAAGCCGCCATGGCGGAAGGCATCGCCGTGGTGCGCGACGGCACCTATGTGTGCATGGAGGGTCCGCAGTTCTCGACCCTGGCCGAGAGCCTGACCTACAAGGGCCTCGGCTATTCGGTGATCGGCATGACCAACATGCCGGAAGCCAAGCTCGCCCGCGAAGCGGAGATCTGTTACGCCACCGTTGCCATGGTGACCGATTTCGACTGCTGGCACCCCGACCATGACGCTGTGACGGTGCAGGACATCATCAAGGTGCTCACCGTCAATGCCGAGAAGGCGAAGCGCCTCGTCGCCCGGCTGGCGCAGGATTTTCCCCGCGAGCACGAGCCGTGCCCGATCGGCTCCGACCGCGCCCTCGACACCGCCATCATCACGGCGCCCGAGGCGCGCGACAAGGCGCTGCTCAAGAAGCTCGACGCGGTCGCCGGCCGGGTGCTGCGCGGCGAGAGCTAGTGAGCCGGAAGGAAGGCCTCCTCGGACGGACGCCCGACGACGTTTTCAGCCGGTTGCGGTCCGCTTGCCGGTTCGCCAGAGTGTCCGCCGCCGGCTGACCTTTTCCGTTTCCCCTTGCGAGTTGACCATGGCGAGCCCCGCTCTCGAACACGACCTCAAGGCCGCGATCCGCAACATTCCCGACTATCCCAAGAAGGGGATCATGTTTCGCGACATCACGACCCTGCTCGGCAATGCGCGCGCCTTCCGCC